>NZ_JBNNST010000017.1:0-66847 GCF_050278025.1 Peribacillus sp. NPDC097197
AAGCATCTTTATCACCTCAAGTTTTAATACTTTTATTTTAAAATAAAAAAGACTGTAGGCAAAGTCGATTTTCATCGAGTTTGTCTACAGTCTGAGGCCCTGAAAATCAGGGCCTGTTTTTATGCTCTAAATCAATAAAATCCACTTATGTAGCAATTAAAAAACAAAAAAATCTCTGGAGACTAACTAACTCCAGAGATTTGAAAATAAAGGGAACCCCTTATTTTACGGCTTCTTTTAATTCTTTACCCGCTTTGAATGCAGGAACTTTGCTAGCTGCAATTTGTATTTCTTCACCTGTTTGCGGATTTCTACCAGTACGTGCTGCACGATCGCGTACTTCAAATGTACCAAATCCAACTAATTGAATTTTTTCTTCTTTGGCTAGCGTAGTCGTGATTGTCTCAAACAATGCATCCACTACTTTTTTAGCGTCGTCTTTTGTTAATTCTGCTTGTGCTGCTACAGTTGTGACTAATTCTGTTTTATTCATATTAAAACACCTCATCCTTTTAATTCTATAAAGTATGTAGAAAACACACCATACCATATTAACTAAAGGTCTGTCACTTAATATGGCCGAAAAAAGGAAATTTAATCCTTATCTTATGCATTTTGATGGTAGAAATCAATTTGAAGCAAAATACCGGCAAGTCATCCTAATTTATGTAATAATAGATACATGACAAAAAAGTATAAGAACTTGAGGGATTTTCATTGGAAAGTATGGAACTACTACATACAAAAATAGAAATTTTGAGGAAGGAATTAATCTATACAGCTTTTAACCATGGATTCACCGCTCCAAAAACTTTACATATAAGCCAAGAACTTGATAAGCTGCATAACTTACTTTTACATAACCTTTACATAACCAAGAACCAATAAGCTATCAGTAAAATAAAACGTTTTATATCTATGTATAGGCAACAGGGCTCTTTCCATTACAAAATTACATACTCTAGACTCTCTTCTGCTAGAGTATGTAACCATCTATATTTCCAGGTGTCATCTTTAATTTTCGATTTGCAGCCATTGATAGATTGTATCCATATCAATATCTTCTTCCAAAAGGGCAGCCAAGAGGTCATACGCTTCCTCTCGTCGCTCTGAATCACTTTGCACATTATCCTTTACTTCATCCAACCCTTTTTCCCGACGAATTTGATTGAATAAAGACCTAGTAAACAGACGATTATGAAAGATGCCATGAAGATAGGTGCCCATGATTTTACCATCACTGGAAATAGCCCCGTCTCCTCTTCCATCCTCTAACAAAAGGAAAGGAGTTACACTTGAAGATTCTAATGAGGTTCTCCCTAAGTGTATTTTAAAGGCTTGTCCCATATACAACTCATTTCAATATGTGTGTGGTATCTAAATAACAGTGAACATCCTTGATTTGAATTTTACTACATAGGCAAAAACAAAACCCTAACTGCAAGAGTTAAGGTTGAATTAACTAGATATGAATGATGAATGTAGTAATGATCTACACTCCCATTTATCTTATTGAAACAGAAAACACTACCGGTTTAAACCGGATTGTCACATAGATAATTTTTTTCTGTCAACTATATCATATAACAACTTTTCAGCAATTCAATAGGCTAGAATTGGTATGGACCGATTTCTATCAAAATATGCCGTATATTGTTTTACATAATAAAAGTTCTCAACAAATCCGTTCTATGAGGTTGGAGGAATTGTTTTTAGGAGAATTCACATCCGATGATACCTCAAACGCTTCCATTTGTTCGGCGTCAAAAGACTTTAGGAATTGTTGGAGATAGTTCGTATTCTGAATGGTCGGGTCAAGCCAAACCTTTTCATCTTCAGGATTAAGAATGACCGGCATACGATCATGAATGCTTGTCATCAATTCATTTGACGTCGTGGTGATAACTGAACAAGAATAAACCGTACCTTCCTTTGATTTCCATGATTCCCATAGACCTGCCATTCCAAATGGAGCATTATTCTTAAGTTTAATCCGCATTGGTATTTTACGTTCAGGATCCTTCTTCCACTCATAAAAGGAGTCGGCAAGAATCAAGCACCGTTTCTTTTTATAAGCATTCCTGAAACTGACTTTCTCGGCAATTGTCTCGGACCTGGCATTTATCATCTTGTAGCCAACTTTTTCATCCTTAGCCCAGAACGGAATTAATCCCCATCGGAGATATCCTAACCGGTTCTTATTACCATCATTAATGACAGATAGAACGGAATGCGTCGGAGCTACATTATAGCTTGCCTGGTACTCTTCATTAAAAGCAGACTGTATATCAAAGCGATCAATGATTTCTTCAATGCCCGTAAAAAGGGTAAACCGTCCACACATACTATCACCTACTGTATTTTATGTTAAAGCTCTAAAATATTAATATCGGTAAATGATTGATTGAACAATTCACTGTTAATCAATAGTGTACCTAGAACTTCCCTTTCATCTTCAGCTTTGATAACATCCGTCAGAATTACCATACTTCCATTCTTCACTGTCACTTTATATTCATTCATAATAAGTCTCCCTTCAATTGGTTGTTACCCGTATTATATACATTATCCACCAAAGGTAAAAACAAAACGAATTAGTGATCGTCCCCCTTGTTTCATTGCTCCTTGTTCCTTTTCAAATTGGACAAATATGACCATGTTTCCAGGACCCATTCCTTATCATTGGGCATGAAAAAGCCCTCCATAAAAGCATGGCTGGCTTTAATGGAGGGTTTTTAATCAACTTAGTTTGTGATGGACCCATCATCGTCTATATCCTCGTAATCAGTTGGATCCTTTTCCAATAATACTACTTTATCTTCTTCGTTCCACTCCACTTTAAATCCTGTTACTTTTCCGACCCTTAAAACGGGTAGGAATGATTTTTGATCTGGTTTATAGGTCTTTAAATCTTTTGTGCCTATTACGCCTAAACCAAGTAGCAATTTATCCGATTGAATATAAGGCTTACCATCTATTATCTTCATTTGTTTAGCTGTATACGGAAAAGGTACACCATTTACTTTTAATGTGAATGGACCTGGCTTCTCTTCTTTAATTTCTGGAGCTTTTTTCGACTTATAGTATCCCTTATCTACTCCAAGAACTGTTCCTTCTCTCGTATTATCCGCCCCACCATACATTTTTCCCGTTTCATAATCGAATACGACGGCCTGCACATTTCCAATATGCTGAGGTTTTTCTTCATAGACATGACCTTTTGCCATTAACTCCAATTTTGTATTTTGTTCAATTCCCGGCTCCCATCGAACAGTGGGATAGTTCGCTGAGTATATACGAGGTGATAAGATGGCTTCTTGGATTGGTAGCCCATGATCGATTACATTCATGATGGTCTCAGACACGGATGCAATAATGGTAGCTCCCCCAGGAGAGCCCAAGGCAAGAAAAGGTTTTCCATCTTTTAAGACAAAAGTTGGTGACATACTGCTTCTAGGGCGTTTTCCTGCTTCTACCTGATTAACGCCCCCCGGTGTAGCATCGAAATCTGTCATTTCATTATTTAGCATGAAACCATAATCCGGTACCATTATGCCAGTACCGAACACTTGTTCAATCGTAGTCGTATATGACACCATATTCCCCCACTTATCCATCACCGAGAAATGGGTGGTTTGACCTTCAGGATGATTCTCCACCACAGTTGGCATGGAAGAAGGTTCTTTTCCTTCATATTCCCATGGATCTCCTTCTTTTACTTCTGCAGTTGATCTATTAGGATTAATTAGTTTTCTTCTTTCCTTTATATACTCCTCATCTAAAAGCCCTTTTTTAGGAACTTCATAAAAATCTTCATCAGCCATGTATGCTGCACGGTCGGCAAATGCCAAATGCATGGCTTCCGTTAAATAATGAAGATATTCAGGGGAATTAATTCCCATCTTCTTCACATCATACCCTTCCATCAATTCTAAAATTTGTTGGACCGTCAAACTACCTGAACTCGGCGAAGCGGCACCCACGACTTCAAATCCCCTATAATTCGATTGAATCGGTTCCCTTTCTTTCGCCTCATACCTTTTCAAATCATCCGTGGTCATGACGCCCTCTCGTTTTTTAACTTCCTTGACAAGCGCTTCACCGATTTCCCCTGAATAAAGTGCATCCGGCCCTTGTTTCTGAATAATTTTGAATGTCTTGGCAAGATCCGGTTGGATGAGCTTATCACCTTCTTTTAATGGTTCTCCCCCGGGAATGAACACTTTGGCAGCTGCAGGATTATTTAGAAGCTTCGCTTTATTTTCATCAATATATTGAGCTGCGGACCAATTTACTTTCACTCCTTTTTCCGCTTGTTTGATTGCAGGATTTATTACTTCTGATAAACTCATCGTGCCATAGTTCTCAAGAGCCATCTCCATTCCCTTTAAAGTTCCAGGGACCCCTACCGCCTTTCCTGTAATATGACGTTTACTGAAAGGTACAACTTTTCCGTTTTTATCTAGAAAAAGTTTAGGTGTAACGTTTTTTGGAGCCGTTTCACGGCTATCAATCATCGTAATTTTATCTTCCTCTTTACTGTAAATCATGATGAAACTCCCTCCGCCAATTCCCGACATCATCGGTTCCACTACATTTAATGACAGCTGAATGGCTGCTGCTGCATCAACAGCATTTCCGCCTTGCTCTAAAATCTTTCTACCAGCTTCCGCTGCTATGGGATGGGAAACCGAAACGATTCCCTTTTTTGTTCCTTGCTTCATTGACTTATCTACCCCGGGCACACTTGCAATAACGGTAGAGACAACTAAAAAGATACTGAAAACAGCTATAATTAAACTCTTAAAATAGGTCATATAAAGTCCCCTTTCAAAACGGATGTAAATCCTGTTCACTTAGAAAAACCTATACCTTTCTTCTGGTTAAGATTCTAAAGTTGGAGACAGTTCCTATGTGTATCATGGAGATAACTCTAGTAGAGTTCAGACTTATTAAACAACAAAATTATAAACTATATAAATTAAAGACGGTGGCTCCACCTTATATTACACACTCACCTCCTTAACTGATAAATGATGTAGTTGGGTAAAAGCCACCGTCTAGTGTCTTCAGTCCATTACCTAAATATTATGATTATTATCTAAAATGGTCGGCATGTTCCTTTTGTCTTGCTTCTTGAAATATTGGAAAGCAAGCAAGACGGCAAAGGAAGCTAATCCAATGATATCCGTAATGGTTTCAGGATAGATTAATAGTAAGCCGATAATAATGGCTGGGAATCTTTCTAACCAATGCATTCCGCGTATCCAATAACCGATGACCCCGGCCCCGATAGCAATCATTCCAGTCATTGCCGTAAAAACGACCCATACCACTTCCATCCAAGTTGAATCAATCATCAGCATTTGTGGGGATAGTACGAAAATGTAAGGAATAATAAAGGCCGCTATCGCTAATTTAGACGATTGGATCCCCGTCTTTAAGGGATCTCCACCAGAAACCCCGGCTGCTGCGAAAGCGGCTAGTGCCACTGGTGGTGTTATATCCGCAATAATGCCAAAGTAGAAAACGAATAGATGTGCGGATAAATCCGGTACACCCAGTAAAATGATGGCGGGTGCCGCAATGGTAGAGGTAATTACATAGTTAGCAGTTGTCGGTGACCCCATTCCCAATACTAAGGCCGCGACCATTGTAAGCATAAGTGTTGGTATTAAGTAGCCACCAGCCAAATCGATTAATCCATTCGCCAGCTTTAGACCTAGCCCTGTCTTTGTGACAATCCCTACGATAATACCCGCACTAGCCGTTGCAGCCGCTACTGCCAATGCCGTACGGGCCCCATCTACTAGGGCATGAATGATATCACTAAATTTCATCCGTACATCTTTGTTAATAAACCCTACAATAATCGAGATAAGAATGGAATACAATGCGGCATGTGTAACGGTTATATTCGACATCAGTAGGAGAACGATAGCAACGATTGGTATCAATAAATAAACTTTTCTTATCACTTCTCTCTTGTTCGGCATTTCTTCTTTCGTCAATCCCCTTAATCCAAGCCTTTTTGCTTCAAAATGGGTCATGATCCAAATCCCTGTAAAGTAAAGAATGGCTGGAATGGTGGCTGCTTTTGCTATATCCCAATACGTGATGCCATTCCCAATAAACTCGACCATTAGAAACGCTGCCGCTCCCATTATCGGTGGCATTAATTGTCCACCTGTTGAAGCAGATGCCTCTACTGCCCCAGCAAATTCCTTTTTGTAACCCAGATTTTTCATCATCGGAATCGTAAATGACCCTGAAGTGACAACATTCGCTACCGAGCTGCCGCTGATGGTTCCTTGTAATGCACTTGAAAAAATGGCAACCTTAGCAGGCCCGCCGACTCTTCTACCTGCAATCGCAGTTGAAAGATCATTGAAATATTGGCCAACCCCGGTTCGTATAAGGAAGGCACCAAATAGTAAAAATAGGAAAATGAAGGTGGATGAAATCGCCAGCGGTGTTCCTAAAATCCCCTCTGTAGAGAAAAACATCGTTTGGACCATCCGCTCGAAAGTTAGACCGCGATGCGAAAGGAAACCAGGCATATATTGACCAAATAGACCATATAAAATGAATAGCACCGCTATTGTCGTTATAGGTATCCCTACTGCACGCCTCGTTGCCTCTAACACCAGTAAAATGGCCAGTAAACCAACCGTAAAATCCAACGTACCTAAACGACCGACATTCATGACCAAATCGTCGAAAAACAAGGGCCAATACGCTCCGACTCCTATACTTAATACTGCTAGAATCATATCGTACCATGCTATTTGAAGCTTGCCTTTTTGGCGTTTCTTCCGATTTGCAGGAAATAATAAAAAGATTAAAGATAGCGCGAAACCTAAATGAATCGTCCGTTGAATTTGTGCTGTAAAAACCCCAAAGATGGCTGTATACAATTGGAATAAAGAAAATGCTAAGAGACCGAAAAAAGCAATATACCCCAACATGCCTTTTAATTTCCTGGTCCCTGCTTCAGGATCGTATTTCGCTAAAAGTTTCTGCTGTTCTTCCTCCGTTAAGTACTGCACTTTTCCTTTATCATCATCCATTGATATTCACCCCATCCAATTGTTCCCAAAAGGAAATTTTTTTCGTTGAAATTCTGATCCATGTTCCCGGCTTAATAAATCGTGATAATAATACAGTTTGTTTTTTATAGATTAAGCGATGATTGGCCCCAACCTGCCCTATTCTTAAGTCAATATATTCAAATGTTCGATTCATATTTTTGATATGATACACACCGTCTTTTTCTTCAAAGACTTCCTCTCCCTCTGCATTAGAAGGCATGCCTACAGCAAAGTCTTCATATGCCAGCTCGGTTTGCTTAATGGAGTCCCTTGATAGCTGATAGGTTTCAAGAACTTCCGAGAGGTGAATGGAATGTGTATACTCTATTTGAAACGTCTTTTCTCTTTTCAAAGGTAAATAAGCCAACAACTCGCCTTGATCTTGATAGGAAAATGCAAGGACTTGTTTATATGGTATGAAACCAAGTAAAGCACTGAACAGAAATAGAGGGATAATAAAAAACACGAATCTCTTAAAAAAATTGCTGCTCATCGAAACCTCCAAACTTCAAGAAACAACGAAATCGATAGCGAACTATCGATTATCGTAGCATTTATTTGGTAATTCCCTTTTCTTCGAAATATTTAGCTGCACCAGGATGCAACTCCATTTCCCCTAATCCTTCAAGTGCCGTCTCTGCCGTAATTAATTTTCCTTTTGCATGCGTGATTTTGTCTGTATTGTCATAAATAGCCTTAGTCATTTCGTACACCAAGTCTTTGTCCATGTCTTTTCTTACAACCAACATGGCTTTCACGGCAACGGTCTTTACATCTGATTTAATCTTATAAGTGCCGCTCGGAATGGTATCCTCCGCATAATATGGATATTTCTTAACCAACTCTTTAATCTTTTCATCCGCAATTGGTAGGACAACAATATCATTTTGAACAGAAAGTGCCTCTACTGCACCAGTTGGAGTACCTGCTGTTATAAATGCTGCATCAATATTCCCAGCTTGTATTCCGTCCGTTGACTCGTCGAAGGAGAGGTTTTGGGCTTTTATATCTTTAGCTGATAACCCATGAAGTGCTAGAATTTGCATGGCATTAATGTATGCACCTGATCCAGGGGCACCGACCGATACTTTCTTTCCTTTTAAATCTTCCACTGATTTAATCCCACTTTTAGCTGTTGTTACAAGCTGTACAGTTTCTGGATATAAAGAGCTAATTGCCTGGATATTATCAATGGGGTTCCCCTTGAACATTTCTTTGGCCTCAACTGCATATGCAGCAATATCCGTTTGCGAGAAAGCTATCTCAGCTTCTCCAGCTCTTAAGGTTTCCATGTTTTCTGCAGAAGCCCCGGAGGTTTGTGGTGTAATATTCGCATTGGTATTATCCGTGATGATATTTCCGATCTGACCACCGAGTGGGTAATATGTACCACCAGTCCCACCTGTTAATAGACTCAAGTTTTGTCTTTCGTCTCCAGAGGCCCCTTCATTCCCCTTACTGCAAGCAGTAATAAGTAGTAAGGACATGATCATTCCGAATAAAAAAAGGCTTTTACATCCCTTCACAAAAATCCCTCCTTTTTCAATTTCATCATCTTTAAATGCGACGATATTAATAGTATTCTGTGACCAACTCTAATTTCCTTCATTTTACATATGGGAATTTAACCCATATCCTTACAGTCATTATCGTGCGTTTTTTTAACCAATTTTATATTTAACTAAATTTTCAGTTTTTTTACATCCTTCTTTAAAGATAATATTGACTCTTGCATTTGAGAAATATATTATTGTTATAAACTTATAACTATTGATTATAAAATACCTTCTTATTGGCTGTATCCAGTTATTCTGATACCACTTAAACAAAAGGAGTGATTTTATCAATTTCCTATCCCTACGTTATTTTATTGAGGTTTCAAACCACCTTAGTTTCAGCAAAGCCTCCAAGATCCTTCATATCTCCCAACCTGGCTTAAGCCAACAAATCTCATCACTTGAAAAACAATTAGGTTTTAAGCTTCTAAATCGCACAACAAGAAAAATCACATTGACTGAAGAAGGGGAATATATCTACAAGAAGCTCGCTCCTTCCTTTGATGACATCGAAAAAACAGTTAGCAATATCGTTGAAAACAAAATTGTCCCCAAACCAAAAATAAAAATTGCCACAATACCATCAGCAGCAAGTATTTATATACCAAATTTATTGAAAAAGATACGTATTGAATTTCCTGAAGTAGAAGTGGATCTTCAAGAGACAACCTCCGCAAGAGCAGTCAAGCTAGTCAAACAGCAAAAATATCAAATTGGTTTTATCCGAACACCCATACATGCCAATATTCTGACAAATGAAGGGCTAAATATGATTGAATTCAACAAATCTCCATTGCAATTAGTCGTTTCTTTTGAACACCGGTTAGCTCAAAAAGAATCCATACATTTAACTGAGGCAAAGAATGAACCCTTTATTCATTATCATGCAGTACAAGCCCACTCTCTTCAATTTCTTTTGGAAAAGGCATGTTCGATTGCTGGGTTTTCTCCAAAAAAATTATGTGAAGGATCTGAGCTATTAACGATTGCAAACCTAGTTTCAAATAATTTAGGTGTTGCCCTCATGCCCAAAGATATGATTGATTTGTTAGGAACTAAAAAGGTAAAGGCCTTAAACATCGAAAATATGAATCTGTCTAGCTCAATATCAGCTGTTTGGAAAAGTAGCGAACATACACCTTTCTTGATAAATCAAATCATACATACCCTCCAATCCAACGCTTCGTTGTGAGTTATAAGGATAAAGAACTAAAGTAAGTACAACTTGTCCCTTTTATAATCAAGGTTTATATGTATATAAAAATTTACTATTTTTGTTATGTTCCCTTCAATGTTAGCATTCGGTTATACAACATTTGAAAGGATGATAAATAAATGGTAAGTGGTATTTCGAAATTTTCCGTATTTGGCTTGGGTCCTATCGGCATGGAAATTCTGCGTAGTGCATATCTTACAAATCCTCAATCGATTATTGGTGCTGTAGATATTGATCCCCAAAAGGTTGGAAAGGATATTGGGCTGATCATAAATGAAAATAAAATGGATGTACATGTGGTCTCCAGTATTCATGAAGTAAAAACCAGTGTAGAGCATCCAATTGCCCTTCATGCGACCGGTTCCAATGCAAACCACGTTTGGCCGCAAATCAAGGAACTTTTAGATCATGGGTTCTCAGTGGTTTCTACCTGTGAACAGCTTTCTTTCCCGTGGCAGCGCTATCCTGAGCTGGCAAAGGAGATAGATATATATGCAAAGAGTAAAGGGCTCAGTGTCATCGGGACTGGCATTAATCCAGGTTTCATCATGGATACCATGGCAATCTGTTTTTCAACGGTTGTTACAACGGTAAACAGAGTCCTTGTCAATCGTAAAGTGGATGTTTCGAAACGCCGCCTCCCCTTACAAAGAAAAGTTGGAATCGGTATGACAAAAGGAGAATTTGAGGCACTGGCTGAACAGGATAAGATCGGGCATGTTGGGCTTGAAGAATCTGTTAGATTAATTGCATATGGGCTAGATTGGGAACTTACCAGTATAAATAATACCATTGAGCCAACAATTGCCACCGAAGATATAACCGTTCCACTTACGTCTCTAAAAAAAGGGGCGGTTAGTGGGCTACACCAAGTATCAAGAGCTTTGACCTCTACCGGAAAGGAAATCTGCTTGGACTTGAACATGTCTGTAGGAATTAACCAAGAGGATGAGATTATAATTGAAGGAAACGAAACACAAAGATTAATCATACCAAATGGAGTATTCGGTGATACTGCTACTGCCTCCATGGTTATTAATACAGCTAAACAAATTGATGCGATTCGAAAACCAGGGTTACTTACCATGGCTGACATCGGCCTGCCAAGAAACAGTCAGCAATCTGAATTTGTACCAATATGAGTCTAGACAAACGACATATCCATTTATAAGTAACTGCTATATGAATGTCTCTGCTATTCTTTAAAAATATCCTAACCTAAAGATAGCGTAAACCATGGAATTGTCGCATCGTACGGGATAAGCAGCTTTTCTATCTCCAGTTCATTACTTTTATTTATATTTTTTCCAGACATATCCCCCCGGCGACTTGCCGGGGCACTCTTATATATGAAAGCGGTAAGAAGAGAATATAAAGGTCAACTTCTTCAAGTAGCCTAGTAGTTTTGAAAATTATAGTTTACATACTATTAATCCTATATATCTTCCGTGGTCGTCCTTTTGATATGGGAGCTTCTTCTCCAATTATTTCAGCCATATCTTGTTCTACCAAATTATTAAGTATACGTCGTGCATTTCTTGGCGTCATTTTTAGCCATTCTGAAAGAAGTGATGCTGTTATAGAATGATTACCGGTTCTTTTCTGAACTGACAATATCTTATTAAATGTAGTAATTGTCACCCCACACAGTTTAAGTTTTCCACTCATTTCTCGGTCTTCTATTCTATAACTAAAAGAGATGCTTTCCTGTTCCTGAAGGGGTCCCTCTATCATTCCTTGATCGTCAACAAGAAATGCACAAAAAGAAGCATACGTTTGCGCATTAAGTAAGGCTATTCTTGCGTGCTTCTCTGCTGCTAAGGCTGTATCACCATATCCAATACCAATATGTGTAGGATAGTCGGTTACTAATGAGACCTTATCCAATAAGTCTACTACATGTTCTGATGACTCCTGTAAAGAGCCTCTCGTTGAAAAAATGATAAAGCTACCCATTCCAAGGTTTACAATTGAACCTGAAAGAGATTCAGAAAAATTAACAATGACTGACTGTAATTGTAAATTCAATCGATACTGATTATAAGATAATGTAAGTTTATCATTTTCTTCTCCATCAGTAATCTTAATCAAAATAACGGAAATTTGAGATTCCTTAAAATACTTTGTTTCCCAATATTGAATCGCATTTGTTAATGTTTCACGAATATTAGTACGTGTAGGTGTGATCCAATATGAAGGTATATCTTCCGATTGTAAATTTTCAAATATAGCATACAAACATGTTAAACAAGTATCTACTTTATTTTCGTTATATAATTTTTTATGAAAATCAAGTAGCTCTTCTATAGAAATACCCTCATGAAATTCCTGAGAATAAATAGATTGACTCGACAAATTAAGATCTTCAAAAGTCTCATATACATCACGTTTAGGTATAATATCTATACTCATATTTTGCAAATGTCGCTGATCACTATAACCGATTTCAATCATTGCCTTTGTCAAACTCGCACCATCCAATTGAAGAAAGAAAAAAGGTTGGTTAGACCCACTTGCTCTTACAAAAGGATAAAGAACTGGTCCACCAAGCACCCAAATATCAACTTCACTTTGTTTTTGTTGTATTATGGATGTTGTTTCTTCAGGATTCTTATAAATAAAAGGAATGACCTGTAAACGGTCCTTATAATCCTCTGCAAGTTCTACTACCATTTTTACTGTACTAGATGGACCAACTATCCCGGCTCTTGTTATCAATTTTCTTTCCCTGCCTTCCTCTAATCACTATGTATATCAACATTCACATAGTCATTATAGTTAAAAAAGGCACCCTCTCTTGAATGTATATCAATATTACTTGAAATACATTTAGAAAGAAGCCTTCTCATTTAAATTATTATACCAAAATATACAAAAAAATTAAAAACACACCATTTTCACGAAACTTACTTTACAACAATAAATCAGGTTCTTCCTTTACGATTTTGTTCCATAAAGGTTGGAAATTAAGCCATCCTTCATACTCTGTTCCAGTCTGCTCAGCAGCTATTAAAGCACTTTTTTCATCAATCAATATTGGTTTTTGAACTGATTCTGCTAATATTTGCGACTGACATAATCGTTCCATTGTAATAAACCACCAAGCTGCTGAATCAACAGATTGCCCCACTGTAAGTAAGCCATGGCTTCTCAGGATAAGCGCCTTATACTTGCCTAATGTTTCTGCAATGCGCTTCCCTTCTTCCGTTTCATACACTAATCCTGTATAGTCATCAAAGAGCGCGTGATCGTTGTAAAACTGGCACGCATCTTGAGAGATTGGATCTAATAATCTTCCAAAAGAAGCCCACGTTTTTCCATATAAGGAGTGTGCATGTGCTGCAGCTATAACATCTGGTCTAGCTTTATGAATTTCAGAGTGAATAGCAAATGCTGCTCCATTTAATGATTTTTCTCCTTCCACAATATCACCATTTTCATTTACAAGAATCAAATTAGATACAGTAATCTCACTGAAATGCTTGCCATACGGATTTACCCAAAAATGATCTGTATATTCTGGATCTCGTACAGTAATATGTCCTGCCACCCCTTCACTAAAACCAAACTTTGAGAACAGTCGAAAAGCACCTGCAAGTCTTTCTTTCCGATGCTTACGTTCCGCTTCCATATTTTCAAACTTTATGGGATTTAAATACGTAACATTCGACATACACATTTCTCCTTTTCATATTATTTATACCTAAAGGGTTTCAACAGATCGAACCATTTAGAGTTACTTAGTATTTAAAAATTCTCAAACAGTTTGATTATTGGTTTCATAAATATCATTATAAAACTTCATCATTTCATCTCGAAAACTACGAATTCCTTCCGTTGCGTTTATAATTTGTTCTTCTGTAACCATGTACTTTGCAATGATGGTTTCTCCTAATCCCACATGGAAATTTTCATCCTTTTTTATCTTTTCATAACACTTCGCTAAATCCTCCAAACCAATCCGTCTGCAACTTTCAATGACGACATCATGTGTAGTTGTCGTGGATGTCTCTGAGCAATTCCAAACAGCAATTGCACAAACTGCATCTTTCTCAAGGGCTGCCCAATGTATTTCCTCCCACCCTTTGTTCAATTCTGAAGTTGCAACAGGCGCTGTATAACCATGTTTTTCTAAAACACGACTAAGAATTTCATAATGATTTGCTTCTTCTAGCATATGTCTGCATAAAGCTGTAACAATTTCTCTATCAAACTCGTTCCAGTATTTAATGATCTCTGTTCCGAGGAATATAACATACTGCATTTCAAGCCAATCTCTCTCCCTAATAGCTTCAAATACTTCCTCATGGGTAAGATCTTCCCTTGTCCAGAATTCCAAAGCCCTCACGTGTGCATGTTCCTTAAGCTCTTGTTTAATTTGATTAAACTCAACCATAAAATCCTCTTTCGTTACCATGTATATTCCCCCTTATTATTTAACTTCTAATTCCATTGCTTTCAAACTTTCATCTCGAATTAATTCTGTCAGTTGTGCTTTCAAAGTAAGAAATTCTCCTTCTGTTTTAATCTTATAAGAACGAGGATGCACTAAATTTATCGGAATATCTGCTTTAATGCTTCCTGGTCTTGATGTCATTGTGATAACACGACTACCAAGAAAAATGGCTTCTTCTACATCATGGGTAATGAATAAAATCGTTTTATGTGTTCTCTCCCATATTTCAAGGAGTAGCTCTTGCATAATCAATCTCGTTTGATTATCAAGTGCCCCAAATGGTTCATCTAATAGTAAGATTTCGGGATCATTTGCAAGGGCACGAGCAATAGCCACACGTTGTTGCATCCCTCCTGATAATTGTTTTGGATAGTGATGCTCGAAACCTTGTAAGCCTACTAGCTCAATATATCGTTTGGTAATATCTTTTCTTCCCTGAGGATCCATTCCTTTGATCTTTAAACCATATTGAATGTTTTCTTCTATGTTGAGCCAAGGGAACAAGGAATACGCCTGAAACACCATCCCTCGATTAGCAGAAGGTCCAATAATTTCTTCCCCTTGCAAGTAGATTGCACCTTCTGTTTGTTCTTCTAACCCTCCAATCATCCGTAACAATGTAGATTTCCCACAACCAGAAGGTCCTAAAATTGTAATAAATTCATTTTTGATTATTTTTAAGTTAATGGTATCTACAGCGAGGACATCGGGTTTCTTACCAGTTCCTTCATACACTTTTCTAACATCTTTTACATCCACTAAAAGCTCCATATATCTCCTCACCTCCCGTAATTCCAAGAAAACATTTTTTTACCAAAAAATTTCAAGATTAAATCCGATAGTAATCCAAGCATACCAATTGTTAATATTCCAAAAATGATATTGCCAATTCGAAACATCCTTTGTGATTCAATGATGACACTACCAATACCTGAAGCCGTCGCAATTAATTCAGCAACTATGATATAGGACCATGCCCATCCTAAAACGAGGCGAATTGCATCTAAAATACCGGGCATCGAGGCTGGCAATATGACGGATCGTAAAACACCTATATTAGAAGAACCCAGTGTATACGCAGCTTCTAATAATTCACGGCGAACACCACTAACTTCTACTGCAACCATTAACACAATGGAAAAGATACTACCGAAAAAGATGACGGATATTTTTTCTAATTCACCTACACCAATCCATAAGATGAAGAGGGGGATAAATGCTGAAACAGGCATATAACGCACAAATGAAATGATGGGTTCAAAAAAGGCTTCTACTACTTTATAGCTTCCCACGAAGATGCCAAGGGGGACACCAATTAGTAACGCTAATCCAAATCCTACAAGTACCCGACTAAACGTTACGAAGATATCATTTACAAAGTTAAATTGTGTAAAAAGAGTAATACCAGAGGTTATAATGCTTGTGGGTGTTGGTAAAAACAGTGCATCTACAATATTTGTATAGGTCAATAAAGACCAGATGCCTAGCAATAAGATGAAGCTACTCATAGTCAATTTGAAATATAAGCTTTTGGGTATCGGTTTTTGCGGTTCAAAATAACGGAATTTTTTCTTTTTCTTCTTTTTCGTCTTCACAGATTCCTCTAATATGACAGTATCCATGTCCAAGATTTTGTTCCTTTGCATGTCTACCACCTCCTTCATTCAATAAAAGAATAATCTATTAAATCTTCAATGTTCGGCTCTTTATCAATAATCTTTTGTTCTGTCCATAATTCAGCGCCCAATTTTGTTAATTCGTAAAGTTGACCTGGATTTTCTTTTGTACCAACGTATTCGCGTGCTTTCTCTTTATCGTATAGAGTAACGCCACTTAAAGCTTCCTTAAATTCCCCATCAGTTTGTCCCATTGCTTTTGCCATTATCGAAATAGCATCTTCTTCATTTTTCTTGAAGTATTCAATGGCATCAAACCAAGATTTCACAAAACCTTTTACCTGCTCTGGATTTTCCTCTACATAATCTTGCTGAAGAGCAAAGGAACTAGCAATGATTCCAGGTGTTTCTGCACTAGTCATTAACACATGGCCAAAATCTGTATTCTTTACATTCGTTAACCACGGTTCCCAAGTAATAGCTGCATCTACTTTATTTGCGATAAACGCTGCACCCGCATCGCCACTACTCATACTTTGGATATCCATATCACCCATGCTCATGCCTTCTTGTTTCAGCAAATAATTAAACCAAAAGAAACTAGCTCCTCCATCTGTCTGTACAGCTACCTTCTTACCTTTTAAATCTTTAAAACTTTTAATCTCTTTCTTGGCAACAATACCATCACCACCACTTGATTCTTCCGTACTAATTACTTGCACCAGTGGGATATCACGTGCCGCAGCTACTACCTGAGAATCAATCGTTCCACCAATTCCTTGTATTCTATTAGCTGCTAATGCACTCAAACGATCTGATGAGCTTTCAATCCGCGTTATCTTAACATTCACACCATTTTTTTCAAAAAATCCTTTTTCCTCTGCAATATAGAAAGGAGCATACCCAACCCACGTTGAGAAAGCGATACTAAGCTCCTCTTCATGACTGACTGAATTTTCAGTCTTTTTTTCTGTTGAAGAGCTACTAGATTGACAACCGGCACTAATTAGCAGTAATACAATCAATGTTATGAATAGAAAAGATTTATTCATTCTTTCATCCCCCTCTAAATTAAATCATTCGTAAAAGGAAATATACCGACCACGAATCCACTTTTTACTATAGCTGAAATACAGAGAAGGTTGAAAATCATTAGATTTAGTAGAATTCTTCACAAACTGCTGTATTAACTAGCGTCACTCTAAACATGTAATATTTAATAACATTATTTACAAAACAGGAAAATAAACAACCTCCTTTACAAATAGGCTATAAGTACTGTTGATGCAGATTTTCCAGATTGTATATTCCAATATTGGAACATAAAGGGAAATATTCTTAAATTATTTATACTTCTTCAAAACTGCTTTGTCAATCATATTTGTAATGTTTTATAACATAGAAAATAATTTTGTTAATTTTTATGACATTTAAAAATTAATAAACTTAACACGAATTATATTGACTGTATTTTCAGAATTTTATATATTTAATTTAAGGAACAATTAGAGAATTATTCCTTAAATAATTATAAATGGAAAGAGTGGTGAAAAACGTACATGAGTGCTAACCAAGCAACAGGCAATGTTACTTCCGAAACTTTTAAACCCATAATAAGTAATTTCGCAACTGGTGTTTCTATTATTACAGTACGACATAATAAAAAAGATTTCGGTCTAACAGCAAGCGCTGTTTGTTCCGTATCATTGGATCCTCCCATGCTTCTCATTTGTGTCAATCAAAATACCGGAACACAAAAAGCTATTATGGAGGCCGGATCGTTTAATGTTCATATTTTAGGAAAGCAACAAGGAGACTTAGCATTAAAATTCTCAAAATCCCATACTGACAAGTTTGAAGACCTTGTATACTCATATAGCGATTTGGGAAATCCTCTTTTACCTAACGTAGTAGCTCAAATTGAATGTCAACTGCATAAAGAGATGTATGGAGGTACACATTCTGTCTTTTTAGGAAAAGTTCATTCAGCTAAGTCGATAACAGAAAATCCATTACTCTACCTTAAAGGTCAATTTGGTGAATTTACACATCTAAAACAAGAAACTTTTAAACCGAAGGAGGAGACAGTATGACTTTAATGACAGGAAAAGATTACAAAGAAACTTTAAATGACGGCCGTGAAGTCTACATAGACGGTGAAAAGGTTACAAACGTAGCTGAACATCCAGCATTTAAACCAATTGTTGATGTAAAAGCTAGAATGTATGACATGGCATATGAGCCACATCATAAAAACATCTTAACCACTACATTAAAAGACGGCGAAATAGTTTCACGGGCGTACAAAGCCCCAAAGACAAAAGATGATCTATCAGCCATCCGCACACATGTAGAAACCATTCTTGATGACCTTGGTGGAGTTGTTTATCGAGTCGGTGATGAAACAATTGGCGAAATGTGGTCATTATACGATGCTAAGGATAAATTGAATGAAATTGATCCGACCTACGCTAAAAATATCGAATACCATATCGATCGTGTAGCAAGAAAAGATTTATTCCATGTATCAGCCAATACAGATCCAAAAGGGGATCGAAGTAAATTATTTGCTGGAAAAAATGGCGGTACACTCCTTCATGTCGTGGAAGAAAATGATAAAGGGATTATCGTCAAGGGGGCTAAATTTGAGACTGCTGCTGCCTATGCTCATCAAGCATTCGTCAAACCCACTATATTAGATTGGAATGCCGGTGAAGATACAATGGCACCTTTTGCATGCGGCTTCATTTGCGACATGGGCTCTCCTGGATTAAAACATATTTGTCGTACCTCTCTTGGTCAAGATAAAAACCCTACAGACTATCCAATCTCTACAAAATTTGAAGAAATCGACACATTACTCATTTTTGATCACGTTCTAATC
Organism: Peribacillus sp. NPDC097197; assembly: GCF_050278025.1. Taxonomy (NCBI): domain Bacteria; kingdom Bacillati; phylum Bacillota; class Bacilli; order Caryophanales; family Bacillaceae; genus Peribacillus; species Peribacillus sp. NPDC097197. The sequence goes on from NZ_JBNNST010000017.1 coordinate 18,820, forward strand.
CCTTGGGAAAATGTCTTATTTCATCGCTCATTAGCATCTGCTGCCTATATCCGTTCCACGCTACATCGTTACTCAGCTTTTAACTACGTCCTTAGAATGTTGCGAAGAGCTGATTATTTAATTGGGACAGCTGCATTAAATGTAGAACAAACAGGGCTCACACAATTGCAAGCAGTAAAAGAAAAGCTCTCTCAACTAATCGGCTATAGAGAAGGAATCAATGCTTTTCTAACAGCAGCTGTCGCAAATGCAGAACAAAGTCCTGGCGGATTAATGATGCCAAATCAATCACTCCTATATAATGGTAGAGTATTCGCTTTATCACAATTCCCTGCCATGGCACATTTAACTAGAGAACTAGTAGGCGGCCAATTAGCTGTTACACCGGACTACAATACTATGTCTGATCCCGTCATCAAAGATTATATCGATGAATATTACGCTGTGGGCGATTGGGGTGCACAAGAAAGAGGGAAGTTATTGTACTTTGCGAGAGACTTATTAAATTCCTCTTATGCAGGTCACAGAACAACCTTTGAACTATTTGCTCAAAGTCCTCCATTCGCACAACAACTAGCAGCTTTCACTAATTTCGATATGGAGAAACAACGCGAATTAGTTCGTAAAGCAGCAGACTTAACCCCCTCTATCCCCGTGACTAGCGCCTAGGAATCGAATGGGATCCGAAAGGAGACGGTGTCCAGTGGAAATTCATGATCCAGGCAATATTAAGCTTCCCGAATCCATTCTTACTATTGGTGCGCTAGATGGTATCCATAAAGGGCACCAATTATTATTAAACACAGCAAAAGAACGCGCCAAAAAACTTGGCGTTCCCTTTGTTGTATATACCTTTGATCCACCTCCGAAAGTCTATTTTACCGATTGTTCACTTTTAACTACGTTAGAAGAAAAAACTTCAGCTCCTTGAACATTTAGGAGCTGAGCATGTCATAATCGGAAAATTTAACGAGGCTTTTACTAGACAGGAAGTTCCCATATTTATTGAAGAAGTAAAACGACTTCATCCAATTGAAATATGGGAAGGACCTAACTTTATGTTCGGTAAAGATCGAAAAGGAAATAATGACGTTTTACGACGCTATTTTAGAGTGGAAGTTCTACCCCCTCTTAAATGTATAGATAATAAAATGATATCTTCATCACGTATCCGTCAGCTATTAGATGAAGGTCGATATTCTCAAGCTCAAGATTTGCTTGGATGGGATACTTTACGCATTATCCTATAAAAACTTATAGCCTCTGAAAATAGAAAGGAGAATATCTAATGGAAATTAAACGATACCATAAATTCGAGACAAATAAATTTTATCCTTCCAACATGGGTGAAGAATCTCACCATGTAACAAATGAATTTAGTATGGTCGTCCGTGCTGGAAATCATATTTATATGAGAGGTCAAACAGCTTTTGATTTAGAAGGTAATTTTCATGGGGAAAATGATGTTGTAGAACAAACAGAAAACGCCTGTCGTTGTATAAAGCAGCTTCTTGAAGAAGCTGGCGGAAAGATGGAAGATGTTTGTAAACTAACTACCTATGTAACAGATCGTTCTTATCGAAAAGAAGTATACAGTGTGATTGCCAAACACTTTAAAGGTGTGTATCCAGTTAGTACTGGCCTTGTCGTTCAAGGCCTAGCACTTCCAGAAATGTTGGTAGAAATTGATGTTGAAGCCGTAATTAGCGATAAAGAATAGTAAAATAGAAAAATTTTATAGAACATACGAATAAAAGAGAAGTAATCATTTCTTGCTTCTATTGGAAGGAGGATTTTCCATGAAAATAACTAGCACATTTTCCATTGCAGGACGTTGCGAGTCTACAAACGCTTTAGGCGCTATCGTTACCTCAAGTAGTCCAGCTGTTGGAGCCAGATGTCCTTGGATTAAATCCAATGTAGGAATAGTACTAACCCAAAATGTAACAGACCCTCGTCTAGCAGACATTGGACTTTCTACTTTAGAGCAAGGTTATAATGCACATGCCGCAATTCGAACAATGAAAATTGCCTCAGATTTTCCAGAGTTTAGACAACTAGCTGTCGTAGACTCTAATGGCGAAGCTAGTGTGTTTACTGGTGAAAAAGCCCTCGGGATTCACGGAGAATTTTATGCAAAAAACGTAGCATGTATTGGAAATCTTTTAAGTGTTGCGGTAATACCAACAGCGATGGGGAATTACTTTATAAAAAGGACAGATCTTTCTCTAGCCGATCGCTTAATAGCATCACTCGAAGTTGGTTTTGACATGGGGGGTGAGTTAGATCAAGAACGCTCCATCTCCCTTCTTGTTTATCTACCGGATATCCCTTTTGCTTATATAGATTTACGTGTCGATGACAGCGACCATCCTCTTAAAGATTTAAAAAAGCTATGGGATATTTATAAACATCAAGCCGAAGACTATAAAACAAGAGCAATCCAACCAGAACAAGCCCCTTCCTACGGTGTAATAGGTGATAAATAGATTAGGAGAATTGCAGGTGAAACACTTGAGGAATTTAACAAACAAAGTAGATGTTCAGATAAATAGTAATAGATTATTGTCTGACATCCATAAATATGCACAATATGGAAAAAACCTTCAAGGTGGTGTGACACGACCTAGTTTCTCTATAGCTGACCAAGATGTACGAACTTTATTTATCCAAGAATTGGAAAGTATTGGATTAGAAGTAAACATAGATGGTGCCGCCAATATATGGGGAATAAAAAAAGGAAATCAAAAGAAAAAAGGCAGCATTGTTATCGGCTCCCATTTAGATTCTGTTCCCAATGGAGGGGAATATGATGGACCCTTAGGTGTTCTTATGGCAAAAGAAATAATACAAACATTGATTGACCATAATATTACGCTTAATCATGATGTTGAAATTGTCTCTTTTACTGCAGAAGAAACAAACGATTTTAATCTATCCACTTTTGGTAGTCGATCATTTGTGGGGAGCTTAACAGCTGACAAATTACAGAATATCTATGACACAAAAGGAAATTCACTTCATTCGGAACTTAAAAAAGTTGGCGGGGATCTTAATCAATTTGCAAAAATGGAGGAAATGCGAAAAAGTAAAAAGGTGTTTATTGAACTTCACATCGAACAAGGTAAGAGATTAGAAAGAAATAACATTGCCGTGGCAGTAATAGATAAAGTGGTTGGGACGTATCGAAGTAAGGTAAAAGTGATTGGAGAATCGAATCACTCTGGAACAACATTGATGGAAGATCGGAAAGATGCACTAACAGCTACAGCAGAAATGATTCTTTCAATCGAACGTTATTGTAATAACATTGACAATGGTGTAGTCGGAACGGTCGGTACATTGAATGTATCTTCAAATACAGCGAACATTATCCCCGGATTAGTTAACTTTATCTTTGAAATAAGAGGAAGTTCAGAAGAACAAATAGAGAAGGCGATACAAACAATTCAAGAAAGTTGGCAATCCATCGCTAAAAAAAGAAAAGTAAACGTTCACCAGGAAGTTTTCCTAAATCAAAAAACGGTTGTTTTAGATTACGACCTTGTTCACATCCTCCAGAAAACAGCACAGGAGATGTCAGAACCATATATGACTTTCTCGAGCATGGCCGTACATGATGCTGCACATATGTCAACAATATCAAAGTCAGTCATGATTTTCGTTAAAAGTATTGATGGAAAAAGTCATTGTCCAGAAGAATATAGTCATGCTGATGACATTGAAAAAGCCGGTAACCTAATGTTACAAAGCATCCTTAAGATTGATCAAGAACTAGTGTAACAATCCATTATATTTTAAGAATTAATAGGAGGATTCTCATGAATAAATTAACTTTAAAATTAGCAAAGCATTTAATTGCCGCAGCAGAACAAAAAGCAAATAACCTTAATCTATCTATGGTAATCTCTATTGTAGATGAAGGTGGAAATTTACTTGCTGTTCATCGTATGGATGACGCTTGGTTAGCCAGTATAAGTATAGCTCAAAACAAAGCTTGGACTTCTGTAGCATTAAAAATGCCAACATCAGCATTAGCCAATGCCACTACTCCTAATGCTGAACTATTTGGCTTAAACACAACCAATAATGGAAGAATAGTCGTTTTTGGTGGAGGAATCCCACTCGTTAAAGATGGAAAAGTCATTGGTGCTGTCGGCGTAAGTGGCAGTAGCGTCCCAAATGATATTCAAGTTGCCGAGGCAGCAATTAAAGCTTTTGAAGAACTAGCATTAGTTAGCAATTAGTATCATCACAAAAGTTCATGATATAACTATTTTAATTTTAACCGAGTATCTTTGGTTGTAATCGTCATAATAGCCATACTAATGTCTATGCAAGAGAACCAACCTTCTCTTCGCAACATTAAAATAATAAATAAGCTATATATTTCAAAAACACTCTATGATGCCAATTAAAAAAGCTACAGTGACAAAGACCTTATACCTTGTGAAAGATAAATTATACTAATGGTTCTAAAGAAATTGGATTATAAAGGTGCTATCCCAAAAGTCATTATCATGACACTTGGGACAGCACCTTACTTTTTGAGAGTGTTTATAACATGTATTATGTAAACTGAAGTATAATACATAGAATATGTTCCCACACTCAACTCGGCTTGGGTAGTGATGGATGATAATTATTGATTTAGTAGTGATTACATCATGCCGCCCGTAAGCTTTGAGAGTGTAACATCGTTAACAAGAAGTGCAAAAAGCGCGGTAAATCAACGTTTTAGATATTATTTACTGTAACATCTTTAACGGTGATTTACAGTTTTTTAAGGGATTGCGTTCGCAAAATGTTAGCAATTTCAACATTTCAATACTTAACTCTTTCTTACTGATTATTAAAAGCTAGCACAAGTTTTGCACCCATTCCTTTTACTTCTTTTATTCTATACCCTTTAGCATTATTATTAAGTACTTTTATGAATTTATCATTTAAGTCCTTTTTTGCTTTATTCTCAGGAGTTTTTTTAGTGTTTTTTGATTCATGAAACTCTACTATCATTTTATTTTTACTTACCTTTATCAAGATAGAATCAATATCTGTTGCAATTCTTTCATTCGGTGATTTTGTAATATCATATATTGTAATTCTTGCCATGCTAGCTAAAATAAATCCCTCAAATGTGCGAGTAGCTGATTTTTTCAATTGTAATATTTCAAAAGCTCTATCACCATCAGGTTCATTTTCTATGGCATAGTTGAAAATACGGTTTAAACTTGTACTTTTTCCATCAATGTCGAAAATAAACTGTGGGTATTTCCTAGTTTGTATGTTCACATCCCAAATATATTGATCCTTAATAAAATACCTTAGAATACTCCATAGTAACTCTTTATATAACGGGATGATATCATTCATATATCTACGATTCAATTCCGGGAAAGTTAACCTTCTTGACTCGATGACTATTTCAATTAATTTTTCTTTATCAAACTTGTAGTCTTCCCCCATCGAAATAACGTTCTCCAAAACTCTATCGATATCAAAATTTGCATTTTGTTCTAGAATTCTAGTTAAGCCATGGATATAATTACAGATATTAAAAATGAATGATGGCAGCTGCTCCTCTGAAAATTTATCCACACATAAGAAGAAATCTATATATCTTAGGCCGCTAACAGGATTATAATCAATGCTATATTCAGTATCCCGACATCCTGTACGTACCTTAGCTAGCTCATTTAAATCTGATTTAAAATCATTATCACTTTGTAAAGATTCTTTCAACTGTAATCTAGAGAAATGTTTTAAATTTTTTTGGAGATCGCTGTGCAAACCTTTTGAAAGCGCTAACTCAATTAATGAATCAACACCCTCTGCTTTATATGCACTTAGCAAATTCTGTGATTCTATTTCATAATTTCTTTGTAGTTCTAATACGTTTTTATTTAAGTAGAGTTCATCATGAAGTAGTGAAGTTATCGGCTGTAACTGTTCAGATAAACTTTTATTATTGTATGTATTATCTATTGAACCCAGAGAAATAATGGATGCAATCAAATCAATAGTAACCGGCATATGAGAATAATGTCCATCAATAGAGATAATAGATAACCTTCTTATTACATTAAATAGCCTTTTTAATTGCTCAAGTTTTTCTTCATTGACCCTATAACTTAGATGGCTTTTATCCAATAATAACAATTTAATTAGTTTAAGTAATTTTTCCCTTGACTTAATATTACGTAAGGTTCCTTTGTATATTCTTCTTATTGCCAAGACATAGTGCATCTTAGAATAATCATAATCCATAATTACTTTGGCACACCAAGACTTTAGTTCGCTGTCGTCAATTGGTCTTAGTAACTGAGTTCTAAAACCTTTTGTCTTAATAGCATACAGCATTATTGCTTTTTCATCACCAAAGGTAAATTTTGTGTGTCCATAGTTTGAGAGAAGAAACCAAGACTTTACAATGGAGTTGCCTGATATACTCTCACCATCTACTTTTAGACTCCCTAAACTTAAATTAGAAGAACCCTTATGAATATTATCAACTAAATCCACAAGGGCGCATTGTAACATTACATAGTCAAACCGAGAGTGAGATGAACCCTCAAATACCTTAGCAATTAAGCCCAAGTGTTTAATTTCTTTTTGCCTTTTAAATTCATTTGTTTTCTCAAATAGATTTATTACCTCTAGAGATATATCATAAAAGTTGATATTAACTATTCCCAGCGTAGGAATAGTTATTGTATAAGTTATATTTTCCATATCAAGCTCCAGTTAAGTTTTTTTCCGAGTACCTAAATGTTCCCGACTTGGTAGTAATATTAAATGAATATTATAGGAAAATTTTTACTCCAGTAATATAATAACATTATATATAATTGATTATTAACTTGCTATAAAATTTAGGTAGAAAAAACCTTTAAGGAGCTAATATAAATGAACTTTAAAACTATAGACTCCCTTCAATCGGTTGTAAATGTAGTAAATGAAGCAGGAATGGCAATACAGGATAAAAAAAGGACACTGTTAAATAGCCCTCTATCAGATGTACTTTCAGGTGCATTGGGTGCTGGGCTAGGTGGAGCAGCATCTTTTGCAGCTCTATATGGTTTAGGTACTGTCGGATTAAGTGCTGCCGGCATTACTTCAGGTCTAGCAGCTGCTGGTGGAATTGTTGGTGGGGGAATGGCTGCAGGTGTTTTTGTTCTTGCTGCTCCAGTAGCTTTATTAGCAGGTGGTGGTATAGCGTTAAGTGCATGGCACAGAAAAACAAAATTGAAACAAGAAAAGGAACTACTTTATCAAGAAGCTCTTCGTAAGCACAACGCTATCATTAAAGCTCTTAAAGAAGAAGTAGATGCTACAAAAGAAAGAGCAGAATATTTAAACGGATTAAATATATTATTACAACAAGCCATTAAAGATCTTAGAGCAGATCTAGGTACAGCATAAATGGGGAAATTTCAGTATTCTGAATCAGAAAAAGAAATTAATAGAGTTTTAAAATATCATGATGATACATTAAATTCTATGCCTTCCCTTGAAAAAGATTTAATAACTCTAAATGACAATATTTCTTCAAGCGGGAAGTTGTTAGAGGAACTAGGACTAAGTGATAGAGCTAATAGCATAAAGAACGATATGACTAATTCAAAAGCATCAAAGAAAATACTAAATATACAGTCATGGGAAGAAATTTCAAATAACACTAAAGGAACTACTAACACAGACGTTGAGTTGGAATCTTTTTTTACTGAAGCAGAACTGAAATCAAACGAAAAATACATTACCCAGTTAAGAAATGAATTTAACACACTACATAAATTAGATCCGATTGATTACTCAATTTGCATAACAGCAGGTGTACTAGCTTCTGCAGTAGATATTTTTTTAGTGGGAATACCACAGAAAACAAAAGAAGGCATCAGTGCTGGTCCTTTATCTAACTATATTCGTCAAAAGTTTGATGAAGCTATTCCACCTGAAAAGATCAAAGAGTTGGAAAATAAGTTTAAAGTACCTTACGATCCATCTACGAATCATAATTTAAATGAGTATGTCGATGGATTGAGTAGCTGGTTTCACCGATATCATTCTTTAGGTCATGATCCAATTTTAGGATTTATATTTGGTGTCTTTGATATTATGACAGGTAGGTTTACTGCAATTGATAAAAGCGGTAAAATAATTTCTCAAGTTGTAAGCGAAGTTCCAGAAGGTATGAACATTTTCAATGCAATTGCTCAAGTTTTTGGACATTTACAATCGGATGTGAACACCTCTATGGGACTTCCAGTACCGTTAATGACTCTATTTAATAGATTTCAATTTGGATCTATTGGATCAAATAATCTATCAATAGCAGAAGTTGCAAGAGGGATGTATGCACAAGGTTATGACTTTAAACATTTCTGCTCCATGTCAATTCCAACTATGATTATTGAGGTTGTTGTACGATTTTTATATTGTATTAAGAGATTAAGTGAGGGTCACATATTAAAAGACTCGATACCAGTAAACATCCTTAACAGAAGAATGCCTAAGTTACAAACCATGCTATTTATTTCTCATTCAATTTGTACAGGTGTTAATGGAGGAAAGGTTTACTTCAATCAAAATCCTCTAGCAATTAACTACACTGAATGGATGGCTTTTGCAAAATATTCAATATCTCAAATGAAATGGACATTAATTGAGAAACCAGACCTTCGGAATAAATATGTTGATGAAAAGCTTAGTGAAGATTGGGCTAGCCTTCACAGAGTAATGAATGAATCGTGGGCCATGATGCAAAAGGATTATTTAATTTTAAAATAGCTTAAAGCTTTCTACTTAATATAAAAAGCGTGCAGGACCGATATAGAGCTTGCACGCTTTAAAAGGCCTTAACTAGTAATTAAATAGAAAAGTATCAATTTACTTATTACTTCATAGTAAACTATTTACGAAAACCTTAACTTGTTAGTTATTCGCAATTTCTAAATCTTCGCCACGAAATATATTGAAAAGCTTGTTGGTCGAGAGCTAGCGATTTAACCTTTTGCACTGAGTATTTTTCAAAGCGGGATATAGTATGGATCCTTATTTATTATGGCAGCTTGCAATTTCTTTTTTAAGTATCCTTTAAGATCTCCATCCTGTTTAAGTAACTTATAAAGTTCCTCAAGGTTAATAAGGATTATTAAGGCCTTAGAAAGTGAATCCTTACAGATAGCTACCGCTGGCTGGGTAAAAGGGGATGTAGAAATAAAAATACCACACGCTTGACCACGATTAAATATTCGAACCAAGTGTTGTGAAACCTCACCTACTCCTATAGGTTTATCCCACCATTTCATTTCCACCAAAAATATCTTGTTATCAAACTCAATTACACCATCAATTTGTTCTATTATACCTTCACCCTCAGAACCATTTAATGTAAAAGATTCTCTTTTCTCCATTGGTAATAACCTTTCAGAGCAAAGGCATTATTTTTTGACGAGTTTCTTCTATTATTTAATGACTATTTCGAATAGCTTTCTCAAACTCTAAACGAATTCATAAAATGCTGTTTTCAAGTTCCATTCCTTACCCCCAAGAAGAGAAATTGCAAAAACGAAATTTACAGTAAATTTCCGTTATTCTCCCACTTAAATTGTAAAGTATCACTGGATGTTTTTCGTTAAGTCATTCTACTCTTTTTATATCTCTTCTTTAATTCGTCCTAAAACAAGTGAATTATGGATGCACTTTGTAAAAACTATCACTCTTTAAAGTACACATTTATTTTTCTTTTTGCCCTTATTAGGGTACTCTTAGAAATCCCCGTCATATTTTCTACTTGTTTATAGGAATTAGACTCTAATAGCTGTAAAGCATGTTCAATCTGTTTCCTACTAAATTTATTCGGTCTACCTTCCCTAAAATCCTCACGTAGCTTCGCAATAGCTTTCCCTTCTTGAGTACGCTCGACTATCATATCTCTTTCAAATTCTGCAAAAGCACTCATGACACTAAAGATTAGTTTTCCCGTAGGTGTGTTCTCGACCAGACCCATATTCAGAATATGTACCTTAACTCCCTTTTCAAACAAATCTTTTATAGTCTTAAGCGCATCCACGGTTGATCTAGCAAAGCGATCCAACTTGGTAACAACCAGAGTGTCCCCCACTTTCAGCAATGAAAGTAATTCTTGAAATTGTGGACGATCCGATTTAGTACCCGTGAACTTCTCGGAGTAAATTTTTTCACAGCCCTCTTTTTCTAATGCTTGAAGTTGTGCTGCTAAATCCTGACTGATTGTACTTACCCTTGCATACCCATATTTCATGTTCTATTTCCCCTTTTTCTACTTAACTTATAACCCTAAGTTATGACACCTGTCCATCTACTGATATTACTACACTACAAAAATAGGGTCAAATCTTTTGAGTTATGCCACCAATCAAAAAAGCCAATTTAATTCATCTTGGATTATTCAATCAATTATGGAGGTACGTTTAATATATTTATATAAGGTCGATTCCCTAACTACAAAGATAAATACAGAAGTCAAAATAAGAAATACCAATTCTATCAAGATACGGAGGAAGGAAAGTTTTACAATAAAAATCGAACTACTCAACGCTACCTTTACCCATTTCAATTTTTTAACCGCCTTATGATTGGGCTTATTGAGAACCAAGTTCAAATGCTTATTGTTCAATAATCGGTCTATCTTCGAGTTTATTCAATATCGGTTTTTCGACAAATACAAAAAAGAGACAGGCACAAGTCCTGTCTCAAATACATATTTGATTATGCATGAAAATTCATACCGTCTGTTGTTGCTTTAATGACTCCCGTGCGGACGACGAAGTTTCCAAAGTGTTCGCCTTCTTGTCGTTCTTTTGCATAACGTGAAAGCAGTACACGCAATTCGCTTAATATTTCTTCTTCACCAATATTTTCGCGATACATTTTACTGAGTCGGCTGCCATCAAAGGCCGCTCCGAGATACATATTGTATTTGCCGGGGGCTTTCCCGATAAAGCCTATTTCTGCGAGGGCTGGACGGGCACAACTGTTAGGACAGCCCGTCATACGGATGGTAATCTCTTTATCCCGCAGACCATTTTCATCAACAATGCTCTCGATTTTCTCAAGTAAATCCGGTAAATAACGCTCAGCTTCCGCCATCGCCAATCCGCATGTGGGAAGAGCGACGCATGCAAGTGAGCTGCGACGGAGTGCTGAATAATGCTTGCCATCCGTCAAACCGTATTGTTCCATAAGTTCATTGATTTCTTTCTTTTTTTGACTAGAGACGTTGGCAATAATCAAATTTTGATTGGCTGTTAACCGGATATCCCCTGTATGGACTTTCGCGATTTCACGCAAGCCTGTCATCAGCTTGTAATCATCAAAATCGGCAATACGACCACTTTGGACAAACAGGGTATAATGCCACTTGCCTTGCACGCCTTTCACCCAGCCATAGCGGTCCCCATTATGATCGAAATGGTATTCCTTCGCTTCAGCCAGGTTCCAGCCAAGTCGGTTTTCCAGTTCAGCCTTGACCGTTTCAACCCCAAGTCGATCAACCGTATACTTGAAGCGGGCATTTTTTCGGATGGAACGGTTCCCATAATCCCGTTGAATCGTAATGACCTTTTCCGCCACATCCAAAATTTGGTCTGGTGTACAAAAGCCGATTACCTTGGCAAGCTGAGGATATGTCGCAGTGTCGCCATGAGTCATGCCCATGCCCCCGCCTATCGCTACATTGAATCCTACAAGTTTAGTATCTTCAACGATTGCTATGAAGCCTAAATCTTGTGAATATACATCGATGTCATTCGATGGCGGAACAGCGATTCCAATTTTGAACTTCCGTGGTAAATAAAGCGGTCCGTACATCGGTTCCACTTCTTCTACTTCCGGTGTTCCGACCACTTTCTCTTCATCAAGCCAAATTTCATGATAGGCCCTTGTTCGAGGCAATAGATAGTCACTCAACCTTTTTGACCATTCATATACTTCCGTATGTATCTCTGATTGATAGGGATTTGAGTTGCACATGACGTTTCGGTTCACATCACCGCATGCTGCAATCGTATCAAGCATGGACGCATGAATATCCTGTATCGTCTTTTTCATATTCCATTTTAAAATGCCATGCATTTGAAACGTTTCACGTGTTGTCAGCTTTAACGTGCCGTTTCCATATTTTTGGGCAAGTTCATCCATGACAAGCCACTGAGCTGGCTGGGCCACACCTCCAGGCATGCGTACACGGAGCATGAATTGATAAGCTGGTTCAAGCTTTTGTTTTTGTCGTTCATTTCGAAGATCCCGATCATCCTGCAAGTAACTGCCGTGATGCTTCATCAAACGATTATCATCATCGGGAATACCGGCACTTATTCGGTCTTGCATCACTTCCATGAGCGTTCCACGCAAGTAATTACTTCTTTCTTTTATCTCCTCGACGTCACTAGGCGGGCCGTCTGGTGCTTTTAGTATTGATTTTAATAAAGGATCCACCATATTATTTTATCTCCTTTCCGTCCGAAATCAGTATACATCTCGCTGATAGCGTTTTTCTTTTTGCATGTTGCTAAGATAGCTTACCGCTTCCTCATGGCTCATGCTGCCTTCTTTTTGGATAATTCCTATAAGGGTTTCATGGACATCATGTGCCATATTTTTCTCATCACCGCAAATATAAACAGCAGCACCCTCTTGCAACCAATTGAATAGCTCGCCACTATGTTCAAGCATGCGGTTCTGTACATATACTTTTTCGTCGGTGTCACGCGAAAACGCAACATCCATCTTAGATAACACACCTGATTTCAGCCACTTTTGCCATTCGGTCTGATAAAGGAAATCCGTCACGAAATGCTGATCCCCGAAAAACATCCACGATTTACCTTGTATTCCCGCTTCCTCACGTTCTTGCATAAACGAACGGAATGGAGCAACACCTGTACCTGGTCCTACCATAATGATTGGGGTGTCTGGATTACTCGGCAGCTTGAAATTTTGGTTAGATTGAATGTAGATTGGCAAGGTGTCACCTGGTTGTAACCGTTCCGCACATAATATAGAACAAACTCCATTTCGTTCACGTCCATACGTATTGTACCGCACTGTTCCGATTGTTAAATGGACTTCATCTGGATTCGCGGATAAAGAGCTCGCAATCGAATAAAGACGGGCCGGCATTTTCCGAAGAGTGGAGACGAACTCCTGTGCCGATTCCCCCCATTGACCAAAGTCGCGGATTAAATCAAGCAAATCTCTTCCTTGACGGTAGGCTTTTAGTTTTTCTTCATTTCCTGGTGACACTAGCTCCCGTAATTTTTCATTGCTTGAAAGCTGTGCCGCCTGTTCAAGAAGCGATTTAGTCAAAACAGTTATCTCCAAATGGGAGCTGAGTGCTTCTTTAAGCGAAAGAACATCTCCCTGTTTGTTTACGGTCACCTTTTCTTCAGGCTCCCACTCGATCTCTTCAAGAATAAGGTCTACAAGTGCAGGATCATTTTCTGGATATACACCAAGACTATCACCAGGCTCAAATGTGAGTCCAGAGCCTTCTAGCGACAACTCCAGATGACATGTTTCTTTATTTGAACCTCGGCCATTCAAATTCAAGTTTTCCAGAACTTCGGCTTTGAATGGATTTTTTCTTGAATATACGGATTCACCAACAACTGATTGCTCAGCAGGAGCAACAATAGCCGCTTCCCCGGCCTCACTTAAGCTCGCAATAACACCTTCTAGCCACTCCGTTGCAGGTTCATCATAATCCAAATCGCAATCAACGCGAGGATAAAGCCTTTTGCCACCAAGCTCTTCCAAACGCTCATCGAAGTCCTTGCCCGTTTGGCAGAAAAACTCATACGAGCTATCACCAAGCGACAACACGGAAAAATGGAGATCATCCAGTTTCGGTGCACGTCTTCCATTCACAAATTCATGAAACGTCAAAGCATTATCCGGCGGGTCACCTTCACCATGTGTACTAACTGCAATAAGAAGGTTTTTGACTTTCTTCAACTGATTCGGCTTGAAATCACTCATGGAGGAAACGGCTACTTGAAAGCCTTTTTCCTCTAACTTCTTAGCCGCGTTCTCCGCAATCCTTTGGGCGTTGCCTGTCTGGGATCCGTAGAGAATGGTCACTTCTTTTGATATTGTCTTTTCTTGTTGTTTAACAAGAAGTTCTTGCAGTGGTGCCTCTGTTATCGCAGAAAAAGACTGCGTCGCAGACAAATAACCGTTCAGCCAAACTTTTTGCGTTTCTGTCAAAGTTGGCAAAAGACGATTAAGAAGTTCTACTTGTTCTTGGTTAAACGGACTGTTCATTACCTGAAGTTGCAACGATTTCCACCTCGCAAAAGAATAATAACTATCATTTTATGTATAACGAATATTCAAATAATTATCGTTATAGTCGCATAACCTTTTATTCTAGTATACAAGCATAACAATAATGAAACGACATTTTTTCAATTCTATATATTTCTAGTTAAACTTTACCAGATGTAAAATCATTAGTAAAATATATATATGTTATTTAAACTATTAGGAATACTAATGATTAGGTGGGATATATTTGTATTACGATGCATTAAAAACGTTTGTAACCCTTGTCGAAGTCAAAAATTTCACAAAAACTGCCGATAGACTTCTAATGTCACAGCCCAATGTTAGTTTACATATAAAAAAACTGGAACAAGAGTTTCAGACAAAATTGCTTCTGCGATCGCCAAAATATATAAAAATCACCCCAACCGGAGAAATTTTATACGAGCGGGCAAAGCAGATGATCACGATTTACGAACAAACGAGACGAGACATCGAGGAGCGTCACAACACGATAAAAGGAGAATTAAAGATTGGTGCTAGTTTTACAATTGGCGAGTATATACTCCCCTCTTTACTCATCGATCTGCAAAATGACTATCCCGAACTCGAGCTTCAAGTCATGATAGGAAATACGGAAGAAATCGTTCAATCCGTCCAGTTATACAAAGTGGATATAGGCTTGATTGAAGGCCAGACCAATGAAAAGGAGCTTTCCGTGCACTCCTTCATGCAAGATGAATTATTTATCGTTTCCTCCAACAAACATGAACTAGCTAATAAAAAAGATCTAACGATATCCGACCTGCAAAATCAGGCATGGGTCACTCGAGAAGTAGGATCGGGTACCCGTGAATACCTGAACCACCTTATCCGTTCAAACGGGCTGAAAGTCAAGTCGCTCCTGACCATCAGTAGTAACCAAGGAATTAAAGAAACACTTATAAAAAATGGAATGGGTCTCTCTCTCCTGTCCCGTAGTGTCATAGAAAGAGATGTACAGCATCATATCCTTTCTATCTTACAGGTGAAAAATGAGACGTTTCCACGTACGCTTTCCTATGTTTACTCTCCTATTATGAAAGATAAGAAAAACGTTCAAACTTTTATAAGTTCGTTAAAACAAAAATGGCCAACACAATAAGAATCAAACGAAATATAAAGGGAGGAAACGTCATATAAGTATTAACTTCCAAATGCAACCTGTTCTTACTGGCATTGAAAAGTAATGTGAGTAATATACATCATGTAGTACTGTTTAATTTCAATTAAACGGGATGGATTAAGGAGGTAAATCATTGACGAAGCCGATTGATTTTACAGTGTATGCGGATAGAATACCTGAACCGATTCGAGCTGACGGTGCTGGTGCAACAGATCTCGGACCACGTGATATTTTACGAGCATTGGAAAATCCGGATATGCTTGTGCCCCCAGTGACGGATGAGGGAACTGTTCCGAATTTACGGTTTTCCTTCTCCGACACGAATATGGTTTTAAAGCACGGTGGATGGTCAAGACAGATTACAATACGTGAATTGCCGGTCGCCACGACACTTGCAGGAGTTAATATGCGTTTAACGCCAGGTGGCGTAAGGGAACTGCATTGGCATAAAGAAGTCGAATGGAGTTTTATGCTTGCAGGCAGAGCGAGGATAACCGCTGTAGACCAGAATGGGAAAAACTTCATTGCAGACGTTGGTGTTGGCGACCTATGGTATTTCCCACCTGGCATCCCCCACTCGATTCAAGGTTTGGAGGAAGGGTGTGAGTTTTTATTGGTGTTTGATAACGGGGCTTTCTCGGATTTAGACACCTTCGCAATCTCAGATTGGTTCGCCCATACCCCTAAAGAAGTTCTATCTGCTAATTTTGGTGTACCGGAAAGTGCATTTAAAGATATCCCGAAACAGGAAAAGTACATTTATCAAGGGGAAGTTCCCGGTCCAATCGATCAAGTAGCGATTCCAGATCCTTTCGGTACCCGGAATTTTACGCATAGCCTCCTTGGTCAAGAACCTGTTACATCTCCAGGGGGATCGGTCCGTGTGGCGGATTCCACCAATTTCCCCGTGTCGGAAAATATATCTGTAGCTCTTGTCGAAGTCTTGCCGGGAGCCATGAGGGAATTACACTGGCATCCGAATAATGATGAATGGCAATACTTCCTGACTGGCCAAGGACGGATGACCGGGTATGCAGCTGATGGAACAGCTCGTACGTTTGATGTAAGAGCAGGAGATGTTGGGTACATGCCGTTCTGCTTTGGACATTATATCCAAAATACAGGCAGCGAGACGCTTACGTACCTAGAAGTATTCAAAAGCCCCAAATATGCCGATATTTCATTAACACAGTGGATGGCATTGGTTCCTAAAGAAATTGTGGAAAGTAATTTAAATGTGGGATCTGAAGTGTTGGACGCATTAAGGAAAAAGAAATGGGAAGTGGTCAAATTCCCGGGATATACGTACAATGATTTCGAATAATGATTAGGAACCTTTCAACTAACAAATACGATTACTTCTTCGAACTGGGTCCCTTTAATAAAGGAACCCTGTTTCTTCTTGTTAGAACGCTCTGTTTCTCTCGAACGCCTGGTGATTTACTTTCTCACTATACTTGTAGGTGGATCTGTTGCTTCGTTAAATGAAGTACTCCAGGAGTCTATTCTCGATAGCCAAACCATTTTTCTTAAGTTTCACAGGAAATAGAGCCCAAGCAGGTTCGCTACGGCTCTATTTTTTCACTTTTACATTTTTTCTGGATTTCCTGTCCTGAACATCATTCACCCGCTTGATCACTCTATCAGGCAGGGTTTGAGCCAATCGCTTCAGAACAAACGAACAAGCTTCTGCTGCTATCCATGCATACAGAATACTGAAAACCGCTATGAGAAATAAGGATGGAAAATGAAAAGACGTACCAAAGCCTGAGCCTAACACAGGAAAGCGGAAAATGAAAAGAATCGCTATGATTCCCATAAATAAGGTAACTCCCGACAAGAAAACAACCATTAGCCTTGTTTTCGACTTATAGAAGGAAACACCAAGTACCCATCCTAGAATACCCGTTGTGAAGGAAAAAATAAGTAGTTCGCTAGGCTGGATAAACAATACCAGAAGGATTGTCACAGAATAAGAAAGAAATCCGTATCTGACCGATACAATCGTTGCTAAACATATAGGTAATGTCGTCATCGCACTTACGACAAAACCAATGCCGGGCATATATCCCCCTGCTGATTGAAATATGGCTGCAAACGAACTTAATATCGCGGTGAGTATTAGTTTAGTGGTAGGTAACCATTCCGTAAGGTCACGTTTGATTTCAAAAAAAGGATGCTGCCAATACTGTACGGCTATACTTTTTACCCTCTTCAGAAATCCCACCTCCATCAAATAGTAACCTAACCTTATACTATTCACTGTTTTATCTAAAAATCACTGGATATCTATCCAACTTAACGATAGATAACTGATTTATGAAGGCATAGTACATTATGACAACCTCTTTTTCTAGCTGGCTACGAAAAGATGGTCAACTCCTAGTTCGCTCCTTCATTATTTGGTATTAATAAAACAGGTCTAATCATATCTTAATAAAAGAAAAACGAAGAAGGAGTGTAAATTTATTGAAAAGAGTGAAGGTTGGTTTACGGCCCATTGTAAGTAAGATAAATTTACCGACTGTTTTGAAAACAGCGATACTCCCGGGTGACTCAAAAGAAACAATATTCATCGCAACCCAAGTAGGGGAAATTTTTTATATAAGAGACGGAGTTATACGGACGTTTATTGATATTCGCCTGCGTATCGTAAAACTAGGTGCTTCTAGAGGTGGATATGATGAACGCGGTTTGCTAGGACTAGCTTTTCATCCCCAATTTTATGATAACGGTCTGTTTTACCTTCATTATTCAGTAGCTGGAGCACAGGGCCCTGGTGCTCTTCCTGATTCTTTTTCACCTAACCCGTGCGATTTAAGGACCTTAAACCTAAAGTGGGACGATAGAGAAACTCAATATGACCATATTGATACTTTGGAAGAATGGGTTTTACCTTCGAATGGTGAACCTCAACAACGACGGACATTACTAAACATAAGAAGACCATTTTCTAATCATAATGGTGTAAATAGCTTAAACTTTTCACCTGAAACAGGAAAACTCGTTTTAACCACAGGGGATGGTGGGTCAGGCTTTGATCCATTCAATTTAAGCCAGAACGACATGGAAATCGCAGGTAAAATAATTGAAATTGATGTAGGTAAGAATACATTCATCCGAAATCCCCCCATCGTCACACGGTTCAATGAACTTCCCCTACCTATTCAGGAAACACTTACGATGATTGTTAAAGGCGTACGGAATATACCTGGCATATCATTTCAAAGATTTAATAATCAGTACATCAAATATGCGGGAAATGTCGGACAGGATGTGGTAGAGTCCATTTTTTCATTTGGTCCGTATAAACCAATACCGGTTACCCATCTTGCTCGAGCTTTCCTCATGAAATCTGAAGCGGGTCAAGAAGGATTGATTAACTTTGGCTGGCGAGCGTGGGAAGGTATCCTCCCTACTCCAATTGTAAAGGGTTGCTCTGCGAATCCAACTTTGGAAGAGAAAACAATGGCTTATTATGATGAGGCACTAAAAGTTTCAGGAAATCGTCTTGAACCTGTGACTAGTTATTTTCATAAAGATCCCCGACCCGATAAATTTGGAGGAACTGCACTGACAGGAGTGCAACCCTATATGGGGGATAAAATCCCCGCCTTAGCAGGAAATGTTGTGTTTACTGATCTTGCCCAGAAGGAAGAAAGTCAATCTCCGGCTAGAGGGGTTTTAGCTTACACTAGTATAAGGGAAGATTGTAAACTAAATGATTATAACGTGATTCAAACCGATTATAATTTTGGTTCCCAATCAGCTTATTATGTGAGCTTGGGAACAAATCTTGATCAAACTACACTATATTTAGGGGTTTATGGTTCGATGAAAGTGAATGATTTTAACCAAGGTACTATTTTTGAAATTATTCCGTGACGAACTTATCAAAGCAAAAACACCCTGAAGCCATTGAGGGCTTGTGAAATCAGTTTATTATTTTCTTATTGTGGAGGGTTTTTATTGAAAACACTTTTCAGATATAACTGGATGGTAAGAGAAGACTGGTATCGTTGGTGTGAAGAGTTAAGTGAAGATGAGCTTTTGCAAAACCGAACAGGTGGAATGGGAAGTATATTACATACACTTTTCCATATTATTGATGTCGAGTGGAGCTGGATACGTCTCTTACAGGGGAAAACTGATTTTCAGGAGAGTTTCCATAATTATAAAAGCTTGAATAAGGTTCGAAATTTGGACGCAGAATTTCATTTAGAAGTGGAAAAATTTGTGAATAACTGGGATGTAAGTATGGAAAATAAATCATTTTACGATACCCTGCCAGATGGAAAAATTGTAACGGATACTTGGGGCGAAGTTATGAGACATAGCATTGTTCACGAAATTCATCATATAGGACAACTATCAATTTGGGCAAGAGAATTGGGAAGAAAGCCTGTTTCCGCAAACCTTATCGGACGGGGTCTTTCCTCTTATTCTAAAAAATAATTCAAATAGATATTAGTTTATTCAGTTTCTGTTTCTGTTTATTAACGGATACGATGCTCTAGTTTTTTTGGAGCTAAAGGTGTTTGTGAATGTACTTATTCAAACAGGGACATTAGTTGAATAATCGAGTAGGAGGAGGCGCCTAGCCTCCGACCTCTCACACCACCGTCCGTACCGTTCGGTATACGGCGGTTCAGGTTATGTCCGACTTAGTTTTGTATATCATTCATATAAACCTTCTAACCCCTTATTATCAAGGGGTTTTATTGGGTTTGTGACATCATGCCGCCCATGCTTCCATTTAATCCACCCAATGCATTCGAATAAGTCATGAACGACCGACTACAAACGTAATGTGGCCTGGTTTCGGTTATCTTTCAACACTCTTGCAATTATCGATATACTTGCTTCCCCATTCCGTGAGCTCATTAATCGTTGGGAAGAGCTTTTCCCTCAATTTGGTTAGGGAGTATTCCACTTTTGGCGGAACTTGATGATAGACCTCACGGTGAATAAGTTGAAAGTTTTCCAGCTGCCTCAGTTGTTTAGTCAGTGACGAGTGCGTTAGGCCGTCAAATTTCCTTAAGAGTTCGTTGAATCGTATGGGTCCGTTCTTTAGATGAAAGATAATTACGAGGGACCATTTACCCGACAATACTTTCTGAGCTGTAGTGAACGGGCAAGTTAAGTCAGCACTTGTTAATTCAATCATGGAACTCCACCTCTTCCTTTACTCTAAGTTCATATTACCTCTATTCGTCATGCTAAAAAACAAGCCTGCATTTAACTGTTGTCCGCCTTTCTTAATATCCCCTTTGATCGTAACGACACACAAATATCGTACTATTCAGAATGATTATAATCTTTTAATATTGATTATGCATTCAATTTATCTTTAAAGGAGTAGATGATATGTCGACGAATAAAGGAAAATTCAATGGTAAAGTGGCATTGGTTACAGGGGCAAGTCGTGGGATAGGGGCTGAAATAACCAAAAAATTAGCTGTTGGCGGAGCGGCATTTATAGGTGTTCATTACGCCAATAATAAGGATGCTGCTTTAAAAGTTGTGGATGATGTCAAGTCCTTGGGTTCAAAAGATGTGGCTCTGCAAGGAGATTTAACCACTGGTATTTCCGGTATAAAAAAGCTTTGGACCGCATTTGAAGATGCTACTCGCTCGGAGTTGGGGACTGTACACTTAGATATCTTAATCAATAACGCAGGTATCTCACCGGCCATTCCATTTGAAGAAACATCGATTGAAACGTTTGAAGATATCATGAATGTTAACCTTAAAGCTCCGTACTTCATTACTCAAGCAGCTAGCCCATTTATTCGGAACGGTGGACGAATCATTAACATTTCTTCTGGCTTTACTCGTGTGGCTGGTCCCATGCATACCATTTATTCCGCTTCCAAGGGAGCCATAGACACACTTACTTTGGCCTTAGCTCCCCATTTTGCATCCAAAGGCATTACTGTGAATACAGTGGCCCCGGGAATTACGGCTACTGATATGAACGAGGATATGCTCGCCACCCCAGAAGGACGGGCCGGAGCGGAGGCATTTTCTGCATTCTCTAGAGTGGGCACCACTGAAGATGTTGCCGATATCGTTGCATTTGTAGCATCTGAGGAAGCACGATGGATCACGGGGCAAGTTATTGATGCCTCTGGTGGAAGCAGGCTTTAAAAGCAAAAACGGATATAAACTAGAGGATATGGATTTTATGCGAGTTAATAATAGACGGGAAAGCAAAAGAAAATATAGATCGATTTGCTATTGGTCCCTTTAATCAGAATAAGAGAAACCTGCATTGTTTGGGGTTTCTCTATACTTCGTTCTTGTGATATTTATTTTTAAATCAAAGTATGAATCCTTCTAAAAATAATATTCTGCCATGTTTATGACATCGGAAGACTCATATATTACAGAAAGCTGCCTCGTAGTTACCTAAGCAGATAATTTTCAGTCGTTTAAATACAAATGAAGCTCTATATACATTCCCTATAACTCAATATTTTGACATGAATCAGCTAGAGTTAATTGGAGCGATATTCATTCAAACACAAGCAATCAGAAAGAAAGTGTCTGGGAACACACCGCCTGTTTAATGTTCATTAGGTTCTCATTGATGCAGGAATCCATTCTATGAATATACATCACTCGTGAACGTCCATTCAATCAGCCACAATTAAAACATCGAGGTGTCTTGCTTCTCTTAAAAGTTGTGCGACAATCGAACCTTGAATGATTTCTTGCCACCTTTCTTTTGCTGAATGTCCAATGATGACTTGTGTAGCTTTTTTGTCTTGTAATTGTTTAGTGACTTCACTTACCACCATTCGCCTGTTGGTTGTTGAATACATTTCGAAAGTGCCACCTAATCGTTTCGTAAGGTTCTTTATTTTATCCAATATAATTTGCTTGTCATTAGGTAATGTTCGTTGATCCTTCACATACACTACATACCACTTTGCTTTAAGTCGATAGGCTATCCGGAAACCCCGTCTAATCAAACGCTCAGAGTCTGGTTTAAGGTTAACGCAAACAAAGATTACTTCTGCTTTTCTCCAAGGGCCCCTTACCCCTTCTTTTCGCTTGAATGATTCTAACCTATCGTCTACATCATCTGCTAATTCACGGAGTGCAAGTTCTCTCAAGGCTATAAGATTTCGAGTCTTAAAAAAATTATTCAAGGACTGCTCCACTTTATCCATGGTATAAATATTCCCTTCTTGCATTCGCTGCCTAAGCGCCTTTGGGGAGACATCAATTAATTCAAGCTCATCGGCCAATTGTAGAATCCTGTCAGGAACCGTTTCACGTACGCGAACCCCTGTAATTTGCTCTACACTATCATTCAAGCTTTCTACATGTTGAATATTCATAGTAGAAATAACGGATATCCCAGACTCCAATATGTTCATAACGTCTTGATAACGTTTTTGGTTTTTACTTCCTGGCACATTTGTATGAGCCAATTCATCTACCAGCACAACTTCAGGATTACGGATGATGATTCTGTCAAGATCCATTTCCTCTAACACGACGTTCTTATACGGAACCTGTTTCCGGGGTAATGTTTCTAACGTGTCAACTTGGGATGCCGTTTCTTTACGACCATGTGTCTCCAATAATCCAATCACAATATCAATTTCACTTTTCTTTAATTGATTGGCCTCCCTCAGCATGGTATATGTTTTCCCTACGCCAGGAGCAGAACCAATATACACCTTTAATGTTCCTCTTTTCACTCCCTGTATTTTTTCTTTTATTTCTTCAGGCGAGAGTCTACGGTATGGATTCTTTTTCTTTTTTTTTGACTGAACGGCAGGCAATACCCTTTCCCCTTCTCCTTTTGTCCTATCCGCTACAACACATACATCAATGTTTTTCGTTTGGCCCAATATCTTATTGACTATAGAACCATGGATGATTTCTTCCCATCTCGTCCTTTTGGATTGACCCAGGATAATCCGGGTTATATAGTGCTTCATGGCATATCCAACGATTTCTTTTGCAATATCACCCCCGTTTATGGCTCTTTCTTCAAACTTCCCATTTAGCTTTACGATAAGTTTTTGTATAGAACTTTTAAATAACGACTCCTCTTTAGATAGCTCTTTCTGACTTGGAATAAAGCTAACCACCACTAAATCTCCGCCTAATCGTTTGGCTATTTGATCGCCTCTTCGAATTAAAATGGAGCCATTCCAATGGTATTGTACACATACCAAGATTCGTTCAGAAGCACCTGATGGTCCCATTAACCCTTCCTGTTCTCTATGTTCAGTAAGATCTTCTTCTACTTCTCCAGCCAAAAAACGGAGTGACAGCTCCCTAAGAACCGCTAAGTTATCTCGATTATATAGTTTCATATCGGCTTCTGTTTTCTTGTTGTTTTCCATGATTTTTCCTTCTTGCAGACGTTTAAGTATTGCTTCGGGTGTCACATCCAAGAGGCGTACTTCGTCAGCCAGCGTCAACGTATTCTCGGGTAGGATCTCACTTACATGAAGCGGGAGATTCAGTAGGTGTTCAGCAACTTTCTTTACTCCTTTCAATTCATAAATATTTATTGTTGTGATAACGCTGATATCACCTTTTATTAATTCCATAACATCTTCTAATCTAGTCGGATTTTTAGCAGACGGCCGGTTTTTGTGAGCTAACTGGTCAACTAAAACCACTT
Source organism: Peribacillus sp. NPDC097197 (assembly GCF_050278025.1). NCBI lineage: Bacteria > Bacillati > Bacillota > Bacilli > Caryophanales > Bacillaceae > Peribacillus > Peribacillus sp. NPDC097197. The sequence continues at coordinate 42,942 of NZ_JBNNST010000017.1, forward strand.
CAGGATTTCTTTTTTGAATTTCATCTACATGTAAATCTTTCCTAATAAGTCCATTACTCTTCCATTCAATTGTGGGCACTGCCTCTAGGCAACCTACTTGCTCCATTGTCATTTGGTTGCACCCATCACTAATAATCCCGATAACTACGTCAATACCACGCCCTTTCAACTCATTTCCTTCCATAAGCAAATGATAGGTTTTTCCGGACCCACTAACAGATCCGAGTATAATCTTCAGTCTGCCTTTTTTGATGTCGGAAATAGATTGTAGAATTTCATCTGGTGTTTTCCTTCGAAAGTGTTCATTCATATAACTACCCCCAGATTCCTTTCTAGATTAATAGGAGAAAATAGAAATCTCCTAAACTCGATCATTTTAGATCATCCAAAGCAATATTTAATTTCAACACATTAATATGAGGTCCGCCGAAAAGTCCAAATGAACGATTTTCCGTATTTTCTTCGACTAGATTATATAAACTTTGTTCAGATATATCCCTCTCTTTTGCGATACGTGGAACCTGAACAAGTGCTCCTCTTGGAGAAATATTTGGATCAAGACCTGACCCAGAGTTTGTCATCAAGTCAGAAGGTATTTCCTCTTTTTTAATAGAAGGATTCGCTTTTAGAAATTCAGACATTTCACTTTTGGTTCGCTTGATCATTTCTTCATTAGATGGTGAATAGTTTGGCGACCCTGAGCCTGCAGCGTCGTATTCTATAGAAGAAACCCGGCCATGAAAATAGCCAGCCTCTTCAAAAGATTGACCAATTAATTCTGACCCGATGATTTTCCCTTTTTCATTTTTAATTAAGCTGCCTTCAGCTTGTGCAGGCATCATCACTTGTGAAAGCCCTGTTATGAGTAACGGATAAGCCATACCACATATCATGAATAGCACAAAAACTACACGTATATTTTTCAACATCTATTCTCACCCTTATATTTGATTTTAAGCTACTTTAAACAGTTCAAGTATTAGGTCTATACATTTAATGCCAATGAAAGGAACGACCACGCCACCTAATCCATAAAGAAACAAATTCTTAGTCAATAATCTTGAAGCGCTCATTGGAACATATTTTACACCCTTCATGGCTAACGGGATCAGGAGCGGGATAATAATGGCATTGAATATCAATGCTGATAATATCGCACTTTGCGGTGTGGCTAATCCCATTATATTTAAGGCATTCATTTGCGGGATAGCCAGCATGAACATAGCTGGTATGATCGCAAAGTATTTAGCCACATCATTGGCAATGCTGAACGTTGTTAATGCTCCACGTGTCATGAGTAACTGTTTTCCAATCGCCACTACTTCAATGATTTTTGTAGGATCTGAATCCAGATCCACCATGTTTGCTGCTTCTTTGGCCGCATTTGTTCCTGTATTCATTGCTAGCCCCACATCTGCCTGTGCCAATGCAGGGGCATCGTTCGTGCCATCCCCGGTCATCGCGACAAGTTTGCCTTCCGCTTGTTCACGCTTAATTACGGCAATTTTATCTTCCGGCTTTGCCTCGGCAATGTAATCGTCTACCCCGGCTTCTTTCGCGATCGTCGCGGCCGTTAAAGGATTATCTCCGGTACACATGACGGTTTTGATGCCCATTTTCCTCAATTCATCAAATCGCTCTTTCATACCTGCTTTAACGGTATCTTTCAAATAAATGACACCTAGGATCCGATTTCCTTCTGCGACTACTAAGGGCGTTCCCCCTTGGCTTGCTACTTCATCACTAATGTCTTGCAAATCGCTGGGAATGTTTCCGCCTTCTTGCTTTATATAGTTCTTTATTGAATCGACGGCACCTTTTCTGACGATTCTTCCATCGGAAAAATCTGTCCCGCTCATCCTCGTTTCTGCCGTAAAGTCAATGCCTTCCGAGTCACTTTTTTCCAATTCTTTTTCAAGTAATCCTGATCTTTTGGCAAATTCGACAACAGAGCGGCCTTCCGGTGTCTCATCATGTAAGGATGAATAGGCTGCGAATGTAGTAAGTTCCTTCTGATTCACACCCTGTACTGGCAGCAAGGCATGAGCCATCCGGTTACCATGTGTGATCGTGCCTGTTTTATCGAGAATGATAGTATTGATGTCTCCTGCAGCTTCTACCGATTTGCCCGATTTGGCAATCACATTGAATTGTGTCACTCTGTCCATTCCAGCTATGCCTATCGCTGAAAGAAGACCACCTATGGTTGTTGGGATCAAACATACCAATAATGCCACCAAAGTTGCGATTGGCAATGTCACTTTAATATAGGAAGCAATAGGTACGAGTGTCACGCAAACAAGCAAAAAGATAAGCGTCAAACTCACAAGGAGTGTACTAAGTGCAATTTCATTCGGTGTTTTTTGCCGTTTAGCTCCTTCTACCAAATCAATCATTCGATCCAGGAATGACTCCCCCGGATCACTACTAACTTTTATTTTTATATAGTCACTCATTACTTTTGTTCCTCCAGTAACAGAACTGAAGTCTCCACCCGGTTCTTTTATGACATTCGCGGATTCACCAGTTATGGCCGATTCGTCAACAGCAGCCACCCCTTCAATGACCTCTCCATCACTAGGAATTAAATCATTGGCCTCCACTAAAACCATGTCACCTTTTTGCAGTTCCGTGGCATCGACTATCTTTACAGATCCATCTTTTTGGATTAACTTTGCTTTTGAATCAAGCTTTGTCTTTTTCAGACTATCCGCTTGTGCTTTACCACGACCTTCCGCTAATGCTTCAGCAAAGTTGGCAAACAGGATGGTTAGGAGCAAAATGAAAGTCACTGCACTGGTATATCCCCTATCTGATATTCCACCAAATAAATCGGGAAATATAGTTAGAAAAAGGGTCAAGACAAATCCTATTTCCACTACAAACATGACTGGATTTCGTGCCATGGCTCTGGGATTCATTTTTTTGAAAGCATCTTTTATTGCTTCAAAAAGCATTTCATTATTTACTTTTCCATTACGCATCGTATTCATCTGTACTACTCCTTTTCATCGTTTATCTAATCGTTAACCATTCTGCGACAGGTCCTAGGGTAATCACTGGAAAGAAAGTCAAAGCTCCAATAATTAAAACCGTACATAAAAGAATGACAAGGAATGTAGGATTATCTGTTTTAAATGTACCCATCGTCTCTGGGACACGTTTTTTAGCAAGTAATGATCCAGCAACAGCAATCATGGCTATCATGGAAAAATAACGGCCAAACAACATGACCAAACCTGTGGAAATGTTCCAAAAAGGTGTATTATCCCCTAAGCCCTCGAAACCAGAACCGTTATTGGCTGCAGCTGAAGTAAACTCATATACAATTTGAGAGAGCCCATGGAAACCTGGATTTGAAATGGCCGATGTCCCCATCTGTGCCGTTAGTGCAATAGCAGATGGTACCAAAATGATTAACGGATGTAGAAGGATCGTCATGGCTATTAATTTCATTTCCGGCCCTTCAATTTTCTTACCTAAAAACTCTGGTGTACGCCCGACCATCAGTCCAGCAATGAATACAGCCAATATGGAATACATAAGAATGTTCATCGTGCCTACCCCATCACCGCCAAATACACAGTTCAGCATCATCATGGCCAGTGGCGCTATACTACCGAGCGGTGTCAGCGTATCATGCATATTATTAACTGAACCTGTAGTGGCAGCTGTAGTCACCGTTGTAAATAGGGCACTCTGAGCCATCCCAAATCGGACTTCTTTCCCCTCTAAGTTTCCACTCTCTTGTGAAAGGCCTATTGCCTCCAATCGGGGATTGCCATTTTGTTCACTAGCGTAATTCACACTTAGGAAAACAAGCATCATGAGTCCCATTGCTGAAAATAAGATCCATCCTTGTTTGTTATTTTTCGCCATATATCCGAATGTTAATGGAAGGGCAGCAGGAATGAGAAACATCGATAAAATCTCTAATACATTCGTAAATCCATTAGGGTTCTCAAATGGATGCGCCGAGTTGACACCGAAGAATCCACCGCCGTTTGTGCCAAGGTGCTTTATTGACTCCAATGCAGCCACAGGTCCTCTTGCAATATGTTGGGTGGCTCCCTCTAACGTAGTAGCCATTACCGTAGAACCAAGGGTCTGTGGTACCCCCTGGGATACCAGAACCAAACTGACAAAAATGGAGAGAGGCAGTAGCACCCGAGTGATCGAACGAATTAAATCTACATAAAAGTTCCCTAAACTCCTCTGACCGGTCAAACCCCTGAAAAAAGCGATGCATAAGGAAAGACCGGTTGCTGGTGTCGTGAACATCAAGAAGATGATGACAATCATTTGTGATAAATACGAAAGTCCGGATTCTCCGCTATAGTGCTGTAAATTGGTATTAGTAAGAAAACTTGCTGCCGTATTGAATGCCAATGACGGATCCATGTTGGCTATCCCACTTGGATTACCCGGTAAAACTCCCTGAAGCCGTACAATCATGTATGAGATGACAAACATGACTAAGTTACTTAGGAGTAATGCCTGTGCATATTGCTTCCAATTCATATCAAATGTCTTAATACCAGATATTTTAAAAATGCCTCGTTCTAACCACCCGAACATACGATCTTGCCTTGTGGTTTCAAGGGAATATACTGCCGCTAAATATTGGGCCAATGGTATGGCTAGGATCACTACCAAAAACAACACCACAATGATTTGTAAAAAATCCATTTACATTTCCTCCGTTATCGTTCTATTAATATTTCTCTGGGTATAATAAAGCGTGAATTAAATACACGGTAACCGCTGGGACAATAAGAATGAATAACATGTTCTACTCCTCTCCTTTTTTCGTTATAACTTTGTTACAAAAATGAATGAATCCATAGAAAAGTAAAAAGGGTGTACCCATTAGAAAGATAGTTATAGCATCCATCCGAACCTTCCTTTCACTTTTTTAAAAATCTTTACAATTTACCTCCTTCACGATTAGTGGAGAAATTGGTGCCAAAAGAACACAAAAAATAGACCAATGCTTACCCCTTCTCCAATAGTCCGCATTGCATGGCTATCCTAGTTTCAATAGTGAAAAAAATGATTCACAATCCAAACAAGAATATTTGCAAAAGCAAACAGTATTAGTGGAGAAAAAGTACTCATTGGTCTACTTATCGCCCAGCAAGCTTTTCAGCGCTCTTTGCGATCTGTCTTCCAAGAAACCTTTTCATGTAATTATAGGCATAATAAAAAGACCTACTGAAATGACAGGTTGCTATTTTGCTACAAACACAACAAAAAAGCCTCCTGGATCAAGGTGGTCTTATGACCTCCTTCGCTTTAGCCGACGAAGTTAGCTGACGGGTAGGATGGCGAAAGAGTTCACATCCCTTCTGCAAAAGCAGAATTAACCCCATAAATAATGGGTCCTCCGTTCTCAATTACTTGAGATTTGGCCGATATCAAATTGTTATTGATGAGCATATTCTACGCTCATCAGCAAACCTTTGTAAACCCCATTAAAATTCCATATATTCGCAAATAGATTCATATTCGACCATATACTTCCGTTTTTCTATATAAAAGTATTATTTACTCATTAATCCTATATATTTCTAATATTTTAATATATATACAAACTTGTATTGACAAAAACTTGAATCCGGCATTATGATGAATCCCATATACGATCGATGAAAAAAATCGGAGGCATTATGTTAAACCAAAAAAAGAAAATTGAAGCCGAAATTAGTGCAGCATTCATTAAATTCCAGCGTGATTTAATTGGCAGAGGGCCACAAGAAGTTAAAACCTACATCATTAATGACATGCTGATCACTCGTTTTAAAGGAGTCTTGACTGTCGAAGAAAAACACCTCGTCAGTCAGGATTCTGGAAAGAAGCTTGTAAAAAAAATGCGCTCTCTTCTACGTGAAATGTACAGTCAGGATTATGAAAAAATTGTCGAGGATCTAACAGGTTGTAAAGTCCTTTCTTCACACAGTGACATTAGTACCAAAACGGGTGAACGAATCGAAGTTTTCATAGTTGATAAGGATTTGGAGAAATACCTAGAAAATCTAAAATGAGTGGGGTGATTTAGTTGACATTGACTCAATTGGAAGAGCAGAAACATGGACAAAATTTCTGCTCTTCATGCTTTTATTATGACATCTCTAATGTATTTCACGCCTTCACCTTATCGGAAACGTGACTATTGGTTTCTTTTTATACTCATGTAAAAAAAGCAATCCCTTAATCTTACCGATTAAGGGATTAACATCATTTATACCTAAAAATCACTTGGCTAATTTGTTTTTCATTCACGTATTAAAGCCACAATATTTAAGGTTTTCTAGTAAAACTATAATACACAGCGTTACCAAACAAACAATCCAACAATCATGGCACTAAGCATGGAGACTGCCATTCCACTAAGCAATAGCTTCCAAACATTTCTTCCAATGATATTCGATTTCTCCTCGTCTAGAATCGAATTGAACGTTCCGTAAATCATGCCGACTGTACTAAAGTTTGCAAATGAGGTCAGGTACGTAACGGCCACAGCTACTGTATGCGGGGCCAAACCGCTAATCTGTGTTTTCAAATCGAGCAAGGCTACAAATTCATTCGTTGCCAGTTTGATTCCCATTAATTGAGCAACATACATCGTATCTTCCCAATTTAATCCAAACAAGAAAGCGAATGGACTAAAGATGACAGAGAAGATTTTTTGGATTGTTAATCCATCTACCGCAAGCCCTAAAATACCGTTAAGACTAGCCGTTAATGCGACATAGCCGATTACCATGGCCATAATGACGATCACCATCTTGACTCCAACTAGCATACTGTTTGAAATGGTTGAAAAGAAGTCTTTACGTTCCTCTTTTGTAGGAATATATACGACATCTTCCTCTTTACTGACAGTAACAGGATTTAACATATTGGCTATAAGCAAGGCATTTAAACAATTCAATGGAATAGCGACGAATACAAATTCAGCCGGAACCATGGATAAATACGCACCTATAATCGAACCACTTATACTGCTCATACTCATAATTCCAAAGGTCAGCAAACGCTTATCCTTTAAAGAACTTAATTGCATCCTGATAACAGCGAGAGCCTCCGTATTTCCAAGAAACATCATCTGAATAGAAAAGAAGCTCTCCAGTTTCGGTAAACCGGACACTTTCGAAATGAGCCAACCGACTTTATCTATTATCCAGGTCAGGATGCCGAAATACGATAGAATATCAAAAAACGTAATAATGAAGATGATCGGCATCAACGCACTGAAAAAGAAATCCACTTGTTCGTTTGCCATAACAGAAGGAAAAACGAAAGAGATTCCTTCATTAGCACATGCAATCAACCAGGTGAAGAAAGTAGCAATCTGTTTAATGACCCATGTTCCGATGGTGGTCGACAACATGAACCATGTAATAATCAATTCAATGCCAAGCAACGTAAGAATGATTTTCCACTTCACGTTTTTTCTATTAGGTGAGCACAAGTATACGATACCCATGACAACCAATACCCCTAGAATATTCAATAAGAAATACATACGGCACCCTCTTCCTTTATCTTTTACTGTTGAATGCATACATAAAAAAGCCCTTATTTTTCATGCTTTCGGCCACTGGACAGAAAGCATGAAAAATAAGAGCCTCTTCAAAAAAACAAAGTAATAGTGGGACCTTCTGCAAGAATCACAAAGTGACTTACAAAATGCTACCTATAACTGTTTCATCTCTTTTATTCATGCTTCCCTGTAGTCCGGCTTTTTATGGCAGCCAGGTAGAAACTATCAGACCTTATCACTGATATTATACAAGGATATTTATATGATGATAATTCGTAGTAATGGGTATTATTCTAAATGAAAGTATTAACTATTACAATATGCTTTAAAATAGTCGGAATCATTCTACTACTATACTCTTTTCAGACAATTTATGGCGAAGTATATCGTTTAAAATATATAAGGCCATCTTGTATATTGTGTTACATTTTACCTTTTCAAAATTGCAATGTAGCAATCAATCCTTTTAAGGGTACCTTTAACAAAAATAAATCATTGACTTGCAATATATATATTTTCTAAATTATTGAAACCTTATAGGTAATAGGGTTCACCCTTCACTTGCTCACATCAACATTCCGACACTTCGTAACATCCCTGTAATATAAGCAATGATAATTTAATGTTTAAATCAGAATTTTTTTCTATTTTTAATATTTTATTGGGTTAATTGCCTTATAATATTATTGCGCTATAAAAATAGTGCAATAATATTATAGAATATCAGGAGGAATCTTCCTTTTTATGAATAGTTCAAAAAAATCTTTCATTATCGCGGGTTCTATCATAGGTACCCTATTTGCCAGCAATTCAGCTTATGCTAGTACATACCATGTAAAATCAGGTGATAGTCTATATAAAATTGCTAAAGCAAATCATACAACCGTTCAAAAATTAAAATCGCAAAATAAACTTTCTAATAACCTTATTTTCCCTGGACAAGTGTTAAAGATAAATGAATCCACGGTGAAAAGTACAACTTCAACAAAGAAACATGTGGTTAAACTTGGGGATACGTTAAGTGGAATTGCTAAAAAATATAATCTTTCGCTAAATGCATTATTGAAGTTGAACCCTACCATTTCCAATTCGGACCGAATTCGTATTGGACAATCCATCATTGTTTCTGGAAAAGCTACTTCAACTAGTGCTACTGCTGCAAAAAGCAGTTCAACCAGTACATATAAGGTTAAGTCAGGAGACAGTCTCTCCAAAATTGCAAGCAAAAATAAAACGACCGTCAAAGCTATACTTTCATTAAATCCTAGCATCAAAAATGCTAATACTTTACGTATTGGACAGTCCATAAAACTTTCTGGAAAAGCCACTACATCTAGTGCAACCAGTACAGCAAACAAATCGGGCAGTACATATAAAGTTAAGTCTGGGGACAGTCTCTCCAAAATTGCAAGTAAAAATAAAACGACCGTCAAAGCTATACTTTCATTAAATCCTAGCATCAAAAATGCTAATACTTTACGTATTGGACAGACTATTAAACTTTCTGGAAAGGCAACTACAGCTGCTACAAAGACTGTGTCTTCTGCCTCTTCTGAAGTGGACCGCGTTTTAAACGCCGCTAAAAAATACTTAGGGGCCAAGTATCAATATGCTGCAAGCACATCGCGCACTGATGCCTTTGATTGCTCATCATTTACCATGAAAGCATTCCAAGCAGCAGGGATCTCCTTGCCTCGCACATCAACTGGCCAAGCTCAAATGGGAGTACCTGTTTCTTCATATTCATTGAAAAAGGGTGATTTGGTGTTTTATGATACTAATCATGATGGAGTGATTAATCACGTAGGAATTTATGCGGGGAATAATCAAATGATTAATGCTTCAACTTCCAAAGGTGTATCGTATGCAAACATCAACGGTTCATACTGGAAACCTCTTTTCGTAAAAGCCGTTCGAATTCTTAACTAATGATTTGAATGCCATTAAGCGCATTACAGAAAACCAACTGGAGTAAGCATCAAACACTGTAACTGTTTGATGCTTACTCTTTTTTTACTTCAGATTAGTATATCCCCGCTCTATACATTACATTAGAATGGGTTTCCCAGGATGAGTTCTTTCACCCCGCATACATACTTCGTCATTTGACACGTTATCGTTACATTTCTAAAATAATTAAGGTATGATAAGTTACATAGAATATGTCCAAAGAGTAAGCAAACCAGCTCTTTCATTTAAATCGCATATCGTAGCAAGTAGGAGGAAAGACGTTGAATAGTTTTATTGTCATGCAAGGTACTACCTATCAAGAAGAAAAACATTTAGGGATCATCTGGTCTCCTCAAATCGATAAATCCGGTTTAGTACCTCACTCATCTAAACTGATGCAAGAAGTTAAAAGTGGAGATCGGATTTTCCATTATGTAAAGGGATCGATTGTCGCGATAAGTATTGTAAAAAAAGGATGTCAAGAAGATAATAAACCTCAAAAAATTCGAAATTATACTAGATGGACAGATAATGGTTATCTAGTTGAAACCGAGTATCGTGAATTGGAGGTCCCCCTGAATATACGTGAATACTTTGACGGTATTGCTCCATATCTTCCTATTAAATATTCAGCATTCCAGGAGGATGCAACCGGCAATTCAGGATATCTATATCCTTGTAATGAAGAACTTACACTAAAACTTTTAGAATATATGAGTATGCTTAACATCTTCAATTCGGACGAAGATCAATTAGAACTCTCTGTCGATGAAGTCATTGCTAAAGAGCGGAATCCTCTACAAGCACTTCTTGCTGAAACAGAATCGGAAGCCAAAATGAACATTCGCTGTGGCCAAAAAAAATTCAGAAAATCGGTTATGCCTCTTTGGAATCATAAATGCCCGCTATGTGGAATAGAAATGGATGCCCTACTAAAGAGTAGTCACTCTAAACCATGGAAGGACAGTACCGATGATGAGCGCCTTAACCCGTATAATGGATTATTATTATGCTTCAATCATGATGCCTTGTATGAAAAAGGCCTTATCTCCTTTGACGGTCAAGGCAGACTACATATTTCTAATCAGATTCCTGAAGAAGAATATGAGACGTACCAGCTAAGAAAGGGCATAAAAATCCCCCTTCATCCTGATAATAAACCATACTTTAAATGGCATAAGAAAAATGTATTCGTTGATTGAATAAACTATTATAACTTAACCATAGGAAAAGCCCTGTAAAATAAGACACTCTTATTTTACAGGGCTTTTTTTAATGATATTCTACCGAGATGTATGGAACAATAAGACGTTTAAGTCATTCATCCTCCTTAGTCCGTTTGTTCCTTCTTTTTCATATCTGCTTCATTTCTCTATCCTATCTTAGAAACACTTACATTAGGCTAACTATTACTACTGCCACCATAGATTGGGACTTACCTATATTTAGATTGCACCCAAGCCAGGCCGTACAAAAAAGCCCAGCCATTCCTTGAAATGGTTGAGCTTTTCTTATGAACCCATATCGACCCTAATATTTGTTTTACTTATCAATAAACACCAACATCACTTTCGGTCGTTTTGTAAATGTCTTCGATTTTCTTCCCTCTAGCTCGTGACAAAATTTCCATTCTGACTTTTAGCTGTTTCATAGCAAAATTCACGAATTCGTCGGGCTCATTATTGAACGCTTCCAGGTCAGGTTCTTGAAAGCCTTCATCTATAATCTTGAATGCCAAAGGAGTAAGCTCCTCCATTCGTTTCATGACGACATCATCATATATATGTGGATGTTCGCAAATCAATCGTTGCAACAGAAATGTTCCATACCCTATATGGCGAGATTCGTCTCTTTTCAAGTTACCGACTCCCTCAAGTAAACCAGGCATTAATTTCGATGTTTCCAAAGACTTATAGAATGAAAAATAACCAGTTTCAGCAAGAACCCCTTCGACAAACATGTTATATACAGTGGCTGCATCGGCAATGGCCTCTGGTGACTGATCTGTAATCAGACGCTCCATGGCAGTTGGTAATATAACATGGAAAACTTGCTTGTACGTGTCAGTTAACAAAGGGTTCAGTTCACCTTTTTCACCTATAGCATCCAAAACCGTCCTGAAGAATTCTGTATGTTTCGCTTCTTCAAATAGGAAAGTGGTCAGGTACATCTCCTCTTCAATCCGTCCATCTTTTGCTATTGCCATGATGAGCGGTAATAAATCGAGGGTAACGGCTTCTTCTCCGGCCTGAAATTGCGAAAGTAGTCGAAGGATGCTATTTTTTTGTCCTATCGATAAAATCCCCCAGTCCTCAGCATCCTTTGTATAATCAATGGTAGCGGGATTCCATGTTCCCACCTTTTTTGCTTTTTGATATAAGCGATATGGAAATGAATCTATCATTAAGCCTCTTGAAGTTGCGGTAATGGTTTTTCTCATCATTGAAAACCCCTCTCAAGATTGGAAATCATCCTTTTTTAGAATCTGTTAAATCCGTCACATTTACCATTTTTCTTAAATGGGTCTTTAAAATCTTTCCTACTCCATTTCGTGGCAAACTATCTAAAAATATGATTCTCTTTGGCGTTTTATGTTTGGCAAGGTTGTCCTGACAATAAAGAATCAATTCTTCTTCCAATACGCACGAGGACGGGTCTTTCACAACACAGGCAACTAATTCCTCACCCATTCTCTCGTCTGGTACACCAACAACCGCAACTTCTGAAATGCCTGAATGCTTACTAAGGATTTCTTCCAAATCTCTAGAATAAATATTAAATCCTCCCCGAATGATAAGATCTTTTTTTCTATCGACAATGTATAGATATCCTTCATCATCCAAGCGTCCTAGATCTCCGGTATATAACCAGCCTTCCTTTACAGTACGATCGGTTTCTTCATCATTCCGGAAATAGCCAGGTGTCACATTATCTCCACGGACAAGTAATTCACCGATTTCTCCTCTTGGAACATCTTCGTTCTTTTCATTCACAATCTTTATTGTTACCCCTGGTATCGGAATCCCCACGGATCCTGGTTTAATCGGGCGATCTTTAGTATGTGCCGTTACGATGGGAGCCGCTTCTGATAATCCGTATCCTTCATATACCTTAGCGCCAAATTTTTGTTCAAATGTATTCAGTAATGCTATAGGTAATGGTGCAGATCCAGAACTTACTGATTCCAAACTGCTTGTGTCATAGTTACCGGCTGTGGGGAAAGCTACCAAAGCATGAATCATTGCAGGGACTACAGAAAACGCTCTTACTTTATGGGCTTCAATCGCTGCCAATACTTCTTTCGGTTCGAAGCGCGGGAATACTACAATGGAGCTTCCCACTATGTAGCATGTATGAGAAATGGTAAGCCCAAACACATGTGCAAGCGGAAGAATTCCAAGTGTCGTTCCACGTTCTACATTAGAGTGTTTTACTGAGTTTTCTGCATTGGAACATAGATTTCTATGAGTTAACTTGACTCCTTTTGGATTCCCGGTTGTCCCTGACGTGTAAAGGATGACAGCCGTATCCTCAGGCATCACTTCAATCAACTTCGCATCATAATCAGGTGATGGGGACAGATAATCATAGAAATTCTGGGCTTGTTCGGTAGTAGGTGCATCAACTACAAGTATCGATGGCCGCTTATCCATTAACTCAATCGCCTGTCCAATATTATCAAGAAGTAAAGAAGAGGTAATAATCAACTTGGCTCCGCAATTATCGGCAATAAAGGCGATTTCCTTTGGATGTAAAGTATACATGACAGGTACAATCACCGCTCCCGCCCTTGTGATTCCCTGATAGGCAAATAACACTTCCGGGGAATTCGGCATAATGACGATTACCCGTTCTCCGTTATCAACTCCATGATTTCGCAATCCATTGGCGAGTTGATTAGCATAGTTCATGGTTTCTACATTTGTATACTGTTTGCCTCCGGAGAATATAAAAGGATACTCACCGAACTCTCGAACGTTCTTATCAAGTAATTCTGAAAGCTTCATACCTGCACCCCCTGCAATGATATTGAGACCAAGCGATTCTCGGTGCTTTTTCATTCTAGATGTACTGTATAGCCCAGTCAGTCAAGATAACCATGAAGTCAGAAAAAAAGAATTTAACCTTCTCCCTATGCTATGGCAGCAATTTGTGACAAATGCCCTCGATATCACTTTATTCGGTAAAATCTCTTTTACTATAGAAATCATCCATAGTCTTTAATTGGTTGGGATAACGCTCATAATTTCTCACACTTAAAATTTTCAAAAAAGGAAGCGTTTACATTATGTTGCGACTAGAATAGCACGTTTCCGAATCATGCCCACATTTGAACATTCATGATTTTTCCCTATGAATCTTTTTCTTTTATCTAAACTAACCATAAAATAAAAGGTATATTTTTACAATAGGTAAAATCATTTATAATTTGGTTTTTAGATGAAATAGGGTAAACGAGGTGGATAAAGCAGGTTTGACCATAACGCCTTTATACCTACATTAACTAGTCCCCTAACGCAAAAGTAAAAGGCAGAAATGTTGTTAAACCACATTTTTGCCTTTCACTTTTGCAACTTTCGATGCACCTTTTCGATTAATTAAATAGATGCTAAGTAGGATGAGGACCATGCCTTCAAGGAGGGATATAGTAAATGGTTCACCTAAGAATATGGTTCCTATCCCTACGGCGATTAAAGGAACAAGAAATGTAAAAGATCCGACTTTGCTTGCTTCGCCAGAACTCATTAACTTGAAATACACTGCGGTAGCTAATGCCATACTAAAGATTGATCCGAAAATCAAACAGGATATGTACGTTGAATTCCACTCAATATTCGATGCATTTTCTACTGCCAAACCACTTCCTGTCAGAAACAAACCACCAATGATGCTTTGCATCGCCACCAGCCAAAGTCCATGCACTTGTGTACTGGTCTTCTTTACATAGACCACACCGAATGCCCATCCAGTTGCAGTAATAAGTGCTAGTATAATACCAACATAAGAGATTTTACCGGAAATTCCATCCAGACATACAAGCACCACCCCAGTAAAACCAATCATTAACCCCATGATTTTAATGGCGGATAATGATTCTTTCAACCATTTCCAAGCTATTAACACGACTAAAACGGGCTGAAGATAAACGATGACCGAAAACAACCCCGAAGGTAAATATTGAAGGCCAATCGTTTGGACACCATTGAATATGATTGTATTGAAAAATGCAACGATTACATAGATGTACCAATTTTTCTTCCACTGAATCTTCTTCCATTGGGGAAGAAGATTTAAGGCTAATAACAGTCCGCCTAATAATGTACGCATTCCTGCATAAAGCAGTGGTGGTGAATAATCGAGTGCCACTTTATAGACCGGCCAACATAGTCCCCATATGATTACAACGAAAGCGATGCTTATCGCTGTTACTGGTCGAGAGAGTGATTTCATTCTCTATTCCCCCTACTGAAGGTCTTGGCTACATGAAACTATGAAGTTTTAAATCCCAATTTCCAAGAAATCTGTTTAGCTGCATTCGTTACTTTTTCAATTAATTCTGGTAAACGATCTTCTTTAAATCGTGCTTCGATACCCGCTACACTAATACCGGCGACAATTTGATTATCCCCATTAAGTATGGGTGCACTAACGGATTTTGTATAATTTTCAAGTTCAGAAGAAGTGATCGTATACCCGTTTTTCTTCGCCTCATCCAAAGCCTGACGAAGGATTGTTTTATCATTGATCGTTCCTATCGCCATTGACTTTAATTCTACCTTTTCTATATACGCTTCCCGCTCTTCTTCAGGTAAATAGGCAAGGATGATTCTAGAATCCCCTGCATAAAGTGGTGAGCGCCTACCAATGGAGGTATAAAGGCGTACAGGCTGCTTCGTATCAACTTTTTCTATATACATCGCTTCGTCTGCATCCCTGATAATGAGATTCACAGCCTCTTCAACGTCATCCCGAAGTTCTTTCATAATGGGGTAGGCGATTTTCCTAATATCTAAACGTTCACTTACTAGTTGACCAAGCTGTAAGAAAATAAGGCCTAATGAATAATAGCCATCATCATCTTTTGTTAAAAATGCCATTTCTTCTAATGACACAACCATACGATGCAATGAAGTTTTCGGTAGGTTGGAATACTCCATCATTTCATTAAATGACAGTTTGGGATGATTCAGGAAAAGGGTAAGAATTTGCATGGATTTGACTACCGTTTTATTATGAGCTTGCATACAATGTCCCCATTCTTATTTTAAGTATCCATTTATTTATTGGAAGAGCTTTGTTCACCTCTCCTATATTTCATTATAAGTTATGGAAAAAAATAAGTAGAGCCCCATTCCCGAAAGAATGTCTTAAGTAAGGCGTTTATGGAAATTGAATCCTACCTATTTTAATGCTTCATTTAAACCCCTTCAGGGCTAATGCAATCGAAGTCTTCAATTCTTTTAGAAGTTGTTCCTTTTTAAGATATGACTGTTCCGCATCTCTTAAAGTAACCTTAGCAAATTGGATGGAATCCCCTGGTTTGACTTGTCCGATAAATGGGATATCAGCCGTAATGACTTGAGCAATTTTAGGGTATCCCCCGGTTGTTTGGCTATCCGCTAATAAGATGATAGGATTGCCATCCGGTGGAACTTGAATCGAACCATTTGTTACCGCCTCTGACAACAGCTCCCGCTTTTCTTTTAATTCAAGCGAAGGCCCTGAAATTCGATACCCCATCCTGTCAGACTGGTTGGATACTTTAAATGACTCTTGTTCGAATTGAACTTTACTGGACTCCGTAAAAAATCCGTATTGGCTTCCATTTGTAACTCGGATAACCGGCTTATTTTCGGGCATAAAATCCTTTGCGTTAACAAACCATTTGACTGTTGAGAATACGTTTACCCCGTACTTCGCATGATGAGGAGAAGCTTCATTAAAATCTAGCACATCATCCACTTGTAAGGCCCTTCCCTTATATCCGCCCATTCCTGCCCTTAAATATGTACTTTTACTATTCATGATGGAGGGAATGGAGTATCCACCCGCAACAGACAAATATGCGCGACAGCCTGATCGACATCCCGAGAATGCAAGAACCCCTCCTTTTTTCACAAAAATAGGTCTCCACATCGGCACGGCTTCTCCATTAATGGTCGGTGATAAATTGCCACCCGTTATTGCAATTAAACAATCTTTTTCTATTATAAGAGTCGGTCCCAATAAGGTGATTTCCAGGGCGGCCTCTCCTTCTTCATTGCCAACCAACATATTGGCAATGCGAAGAGAGTAAGGATCCATAGCTCCGCTTACGATCACTCCGTGCTGCTGAAACCCTTTTCTTCCAAGGTCCTGGATGCTTGTTAACAATCCTGGTTTCATGACACGCATACTCATTTCAACTCCTCCTTACGAGCAATTTCTTTATACTCCACAGAAGAAATGGGAATGAATTTCACCTTATCTCCTGCTTGTATTAAGCTCGGCGGTGATTCATTAGGTAGAAATAATGTAGATGGTGTTTGGCCAATTAATTGCCATCCTCCAGGTGTTGAGATGGGATATACACCCGTTTGCATTCCTGCAATTCCAACTGCACCTTTTGGTATGTTCATCCTAGGTGACCGCCTTCTAGGCGTTGCGATTTTTTCAGAAAGCCCACCCAAAAATGGAAAACCAGGTGCAAAACCAATCATATAGGCTAAGTATTCTCCACTGGAATGGATATGAATGACTTCATCTGTGGTTAAATGATTGAAGCGAGCAACATGCTCCAGATCCGGTCCGAATTCCCCCCCATAACAAACAGGCAGACTAATCGTTCGTTGGTCCAGGGCTTTATCCTTCTTCACCTGCTGTAATTTTGCTTCGATGATTGTCTGGACGAATTCATATGGGGAAATGCTTGCCTCTTTAATTTTTTGCTTTTGTTCGTTATAAATCATCAACGCATCATAATAGACCGTCAAGTTTGTAAAAGCCGGTACACATTCTATGAAACCTATAAATGGTTCTTCTTCAAGCATGTCCTTGAATATTTTTATTTTTTTATGAACGTTACCCTTCATTTCATTTCCAAATGTAATCACGATTGCGGAATCGCCTAATGGAGATAGTACAACATTTGTATTACTTGAAAGCTTTTCCGGCATAGAACTCATCTCTTTCCTTTTATTATAAAACACCCAACTTTTCATCCCGGATATCTGTTATGAACATATGTCCTGGTGCATGCGTAATCATAATGGCTGGTTTTGTTTCCATCGCGATGGATTGAGGCGTCACGCCACATGCCCAGAAAACCGGAACTTCCCCATCATGAATGGTTACCGCATCGCCAAAATCCGGTTGATCAATAGAGGAGATGCCAATCGCCTCTGGGTTTCCAATATGGATTGGTCCACCATGTACGGCAGGAAAACGTGAGGTAACCTGAGCAGCTCGAACGACATCCTTTTGAGGAATCGGACGCATGCTTACTACCATTTCCCCATGGAAAATCCCTGCTTCTATACAAGGAATGTTCGTTTTATACATAGGAACATTGCAGTCTTCCTCAATATGACGAATCGAAATATCATTGTTCAACAAAGCATGTTCGAAAGTGAAGCTGCAACCGATTAGGAATCCCACCATATCATCTTCCCAATAATCCGAAATATCCGTCACTTCTTCTACCCATTCACCGTATTTATAAATGCGATATTTAGGGATATCTGTCCGGATATCTCCTGCTTGAGCAGCGAACTTAGGAACAGGAGAACCTATTTCAGTTACATCCAGTAATGGACAAGACTTAGGGTTACGTTGACAAAATAACAAAAAATCGAATGCATGCTCCTTTTTTAAGATAGCTAGGTTTGCTTGGGCATAACCATTTGCCATCCCAGCAGTCGGTTTGGTCCATTCATTATTACGGATCATGGAGCGTAACTCTGCAGGGCTCGCTTTGGAAAAATCAATCATATTAGACATCTCCTATGTAATTGGATTTTGCTCTTTTATTGAATGCTATTAAAATAGTGATGGTAGTTGGGTAATTAATGTATACCCACCCATTAATGCCATAACAACGACAACGAACACACCGGAAATCGTTAGCCACAATGGATGTTTATAGTCACCTACAATATTCTTCCTATAAGCGGCGATTAATAGTGTTCCAAGAGCTATCGGTAAAATGAGGCCGTTAATTGCCCCTACCACAAGGAGTACTTTAACCGGTTTACCTATTAATAAAAAGCAAATGGTGGAAAGAAGGATAAAGCCAATAATAATCCAATTCGCTTTTTTTTCTATCCTTTGGCTGAATGTTCTGATAAATGAAACGGAAGTATAGGCAGCACCTACTACTGATGTTATGGCAGCTCCCCACATAACAACACCAAAAATTTTATAGCCAGCATTTCCAGCGGCAAGTTGAAATACGGATGCTGCGGGGTTTTCAGAATCAATTTGTAAACCTTTTGAAACAACGCCCAAGACAGCTAGAAATAAAGCAATTCTCATAACGGTGGTAATTAAAATGCCTACTACGGAACTTTTCGTAACTTCTGGAAGGGCACCGACACCTTTGACTCCCGCATCTAATAGACGATGTCCACCTGCAAATGTAATATAACCACCCACAGATCCCCCAACTAACGTAACGATTGCAATAATATCTATCTTATCGGGAGCAAATGTCTTCACTACCGCTTCCCCTACTGGAGGAGAGGTTGTCCATGCTACGTAAACCATCAAGCAAATCATTACAAAGCCAGCTATCTGGGTAAACCGATCCATGGCTTTTCCTGCTTCTTTCACCACAAAAATTAAAACAGCAATGACTGCGCTAATGGCAGCTCCAGTTGTTGGAGACATCCCTGTCATCGCATTTAAACCAAGTCCAGCTCCAGCGATATTCCCTATATTAAATGCAAGTCCTCCCATAACGATGAGAGCCGCTAGAACGTAACCTAGCCCAGGAAGAACCATGTTAGCAATCTCTTGTCCTCTTTTTTCAGAAACAGCAATAATCCGCCACACATTTGTTTGAGCAAAAATATCGAGAATAACAGAAATAAGAATGACGAATCCAAAACTTGCTGCCAGACTTTGAGTATAAACCGTTGTTTGCATTAAAAATCCTGGTCCAATAGCTGACGTTGCCATAAGAAATGCTGCACCCAACAATAAAGTCTTATTGGTCTTTGGCTTATTTGAAATTTTATGTACAGATGTATTTTTGATTGGCTCCAATAGAATCTACCTCCTAGATGTTTGTTATTAAGCGAACGAACTAACAGTAATTTCAGACAACTTCAACGATTTTTTAACATGACTCGCAAAACTTAAGGCGTGAGTTCCATCTCCATGTATACAAATCGTATCTGCCTTTATTGCTACTTCCGTTCCTTGCTGGGACATGACCTTTCCTTCCTTAACCATTTTAATCACTTGAGCTACAGCTTCATCGTCGTTTTCAATTAATGCATTCTTTTCCCTTCGAGATGTCAATGAGCCATCATCTTGATACGTACGATCGGCAAACACTTCACTAGCAGTCTGTAAACCAATAGATTGACCAGCGCGAATCAATTCACTTCCCGACAAACCGAATAATATAAGTTCGGGATTAATTTTATATACGGCTTCTGCAATGGCAAGTGACAGATTTTTGTTTTGAGCCGCCATATTATAGAGTGCCCCGTGTGGTTTGACATGTTGCATCCGGCCTCCTTCGGATTGTAAGAAACCATTCAATGCACCTATTTGATACACCACAATATCATAAGCTTCCTGGGGGGAAATATTAATATTCCGTCGCCCAAATCCCATTAAATCTTGTAAACCAGGATGGGCACCGATCTTTACATCCTTTTCCAAAGCTAACTGAACTGTTTTTCTCATGACTGATGGGTCACCAGCGTGAAAACCGCACGCAACATTCACTGAAGTAACGTAATTTAAAATTTCTTCATCATTTCCCATTCGATAGGCCCCAAAGCTTTCTCCTAAATCACAATTCAAATCAACTGTATGCATGATTATTCCTCCATTTCAACGATAATTCCATTACGCTTCTCATAGATTGATAGTTTGTAAGCCAATTAATACAATTCCGAAATTCGGAATGCCAGTTTCACATTTCGGAATTTTCTAAATTGTATCATTTGTTTTTCAATTACACAATATACTTGTTAGATTACCTAACATTATGAAATGTTGAGATATGGAAAACATCACCCATTTTAATAGGTAGTTTTTCCTGAACGTTTAAATCCTTAATGACCCCGTTCTCATAAATGATTCTTGGTATGAGCTATCCGTTACTTCTTCACCCTTCTGACTTTGATCCCATCTATACACCTGAATAATTCCATAGTACTAATTAAAAAATCACCCAAAATAAACTATTGAAAAAATCCCAGTGTAACATCTCTAAAAAGTAAACAGGAAGTCAAGGGCAAGAGCAACACATAGAGCGCCATCAGATAATGGGAAGCAAGCTTTCCAGCTAGATATGAAACAACTGAAATGGTCTTAATAAAACTTCTATATACATAAAAAAAGAACATGTCTGGAACCAAACTGTTCCAGACATGTTCTTTATCATTCTATTTATTTTCTATATAACCTTACCGTGCTCAGAAAATGAAGAGATTCATCTCCTGTCATCCTCGCGTACATTTTTTTGCAAAAGGTCACGGATATCCTTTAAATATTGTTCAGTTGCTGGTGCTTCCACCACGACCTCTTCTTGCTCTTTTTTTCTAAAAATGGAATTTGCCAACTTCATAAATATGAAAATAGCAAACGCAATAATCAAGAAATCAATCACGGCTTGAATAAACGATCCATATTGAATGACCGCACTTCCCACCGTTATGGACAGTGAAGAAAGATTGATTCCCCCTAGTAAAATCCCAACAATCGGCATGATAATATTTTCAACTAGTGACGAAACGATTTTTCCAAATGCCGCCCCCATCACTACTGCAATAGCCAGATCAAGTACGTTGCCTTTAGCAATAAACTCCCTAAATTCCTTAATCATAATACCTACACCTTTCAATCTATAAGTGCTACAAGTTTATCAGATTTACACGAAAAAATGAACAAGTCTAGAAGCATCAATAGAAAAAAGGCATAAGCTAAAGTACGTAAAACAATCCTGCATTCCTTTTTCATTAATCATTTCATACTAAAATCAGAAATTTTCTTGCTCTTTACCCTTTTTCGAATATCGAAAAGGACAACTATAAAAAATCCTGTGAGCACTACACCCGTGAGCATAAACCCTCCAGCGATACCAATCCGTAAAAAACCAAGAACCGATGAACCGACAACCACACCGATAGAGAAAAATGCATAAAAATATCCATAAGCCTGTCCACGTGTTTCAGGCGTCGTGGATTGTATCAAGAGTGTATTAATAGACGGGAATAAACTTGAGAATCCAATCCCGTATAGAATCATTACAAGATATAATGTCAACGTCGTCGTCATTTGCCCAATCAGCATTTGGCTAATGGCTAAAACAGCCACACCAATAAGCATTGTATACACAGGATCTACCCGGTTAAACACTCGATTTGTCGGTAAAATAAATAGGAAAACCGCTACAATTCCAAACATGCTCATTAGTGTACCGGACATCCGGGAACTATAGCCAAGTGCTTCTACATGCAAAGGCAGCAAATAAGCCAATGCCCCTTGGGAAAACATCAAAAAGAACGCACCCATAAATGCTTTTTGTACATCCCGGTTCCACTTGAATGAGACATGCGACGCTTCTCTCTCTTGCTTCTTGACGTGTACTTGACGTAATAAAAAAGAGCAAACAAGTAATAAGACACCGAGTGCGCCTATTACGGTGAAGACATTCGGAACGGATGTTTTACTCGCCATTATTCCACTGAAAGCTGGTCCTATAATGGCAGCAATCCCCACGAATGATCCAGTTACCGCACTCTTACTCCCCTGTTTATCATGCGCAGTTGTATTCGCTAGGAGCGTAAATGCAGCGGGTACAATTAGGCCACCAAAAAAGCCGTGTAGAGATCGAACAATAAGCAAAGTCAGAGGGTCATCAACGAAATGATAAGAAAATAATGATGCACTCGTAGCGGCCAGTCCAAATAACATCATCGAGAGTGGACCAATTTTATCCGTTAATATTCCCGATGCGATATTGCCAAATGAGTTCGTAAAAGAATATAAACCGACCACAATGCCTGCAATAAATGCACTCGCCCCTACTGACTTCGCAAATGTACTCATGACCGGAAGCTGAGCAAATAAGTCTATAAATGAAAAGAATATAATGCTATAGATAATCCATGACATTCGGAAAGGCTTAACAGGGTAGCGATCTTTCACTTTTTTTAAATAAACGTCAAAGATAAAATTCCCAAATGGAATAAAAGCGACAAATACAGCGGCAAGTGACCAACTAATCGACCACTGGATGCGAATAGCTGCATATAGAATGCTTCCAATATACAAGAGGAAAATACCCCCGTGTATACTACCATTAATCGTCACTGCAAGCGGTAAATCAGCAAAATATTTTAGTGGCATAGCAATAAGTAATAACGTCAGTAATGAAGTGCCATCCAAGATTCCTGCTATGCGTAAATAATCTATAGGTGAACGACGCATTTTAGCTCTCCTTATCATTAAAGTAGTTTCTTTTCTTAATTTATACAGGTATACAGTAATTTTACTATAATCATATCTTAATTAGATTAATATTTGAATAAGAGTGCTTATAGGTTCTATAAAGATACATTTAAAACGAAACAACGTATTATTATATTATTAAAATGGAAGGAATCGGTTAAAACTTCAAATCACACTATATGGATAGATACTATCGTTCCTTATATATAATCATACACTGTAGAACTGAACATTGTTATTTATTTCAAAACTATATAAAATATGTAACGTAGATAAGTTATCAAATTTTATGGAGGATATGCATGAATGTAGAACTTACAAGATTTAGAGTGAAGGAAGGAAAATCAGAACAAGTAGATGAATGGTTAACGTTTCTTAATGAAAATATGAATGATGTGCTGATAACGCTTGAAGGTGAAAAGATGTATGTAGAAACGATATTTAGAGAGATTCTAAATGGTGAGGAATATCTATATTGGTACTCTGTCCAAGGTGATAATGGTCTCGAAGTGAACGATTCAGATCACTGGATAGATAAAAAACATGTAGAGTATTGGAAAGAATGTATCGATGAAACATTTAGGCCGGTCGATTTAAAAACCGAAGTAGTGATGATCCCTACTAATATAAGGGAAATGATGAAATGGGGCTGTCTAATAAGTCCCTAAAATAAAACAGGTGGAGAAAAACGAGTTGTTTTTCTCCACCTGTTTTTCTATTTCTATAATAATTTACTGAA
>NZ_JBNNST010000018.1:0-64808 GCF_050278025.1 Peribacillus sp. NPDC097197
TTTTACTAAAAAGGGCGATTTTTTTGTGCATAAATTTCATAAAAAAAGGGTTGCCCTAAAAGTCATTTTCCTGACTTTTGGGACAGCCCCTTTTTATCTGTTCTTTTACAACAGATGAACACAGGTATGAAGGTCAAAAGACAAAAAAAAGAATTATCAAGTAACTGATAACCCTTTGAATAAATACACTTTGAATAACTCGGCAATTTCTTCTTTCCCTAATGGTTCATGATACCGTTCCCAATCAAAAATGAGGGCAAGATACATTTTTAACATGAGGAAAGCGGTTATCTCCGGGTCACAGTCCTGAATGTAACCCTTTTTAATCGCCGCTATTAGTTTTTCTTTAATATACGACACTATGGCTTCTTCCATTTCATTCACCATATCCTGAACAGCCGGCGTCCCAATTTCCCTTTCTTCCTGAAGAAGTTTCAAGGATAATTGATGTTCCTGCCTGAATTCCAGAATACGATACACAGCTCTATGCAGATTCTCGAAGAAGGGTAATTCTTGATCGAAGGATTGTTCAGCTTCATACTTCATTTCCTCTATCATCCGTTGGACAATTTCTTTGAACAGCTCTTCTTTATTCTTATAAAAGGTATAGATCGTACCTTTACCTACATTGGCAATTTTAGCTACTTGATCCATCGTCGTTGCCTTGTATCCAAAGAGAGAAAAGGATTTAGTAGCAGCTTCTAAAATCAATTTTTTACGATCAACAGACATTCCTCACCCCAAATCTGACCAAAATAAAGAAACGGTCAATAAGTTCTATTATATCTTACCAAAACATCTCTTGTAATTCAATCGATTTACCAATATATGATTCACTGGCCTTCCCGTTTATCAATAAAACAGTGACTACCCATCAATGGACAGACACTGTTTTTATGGGAGTGGCATCGACTTGTTGAATGAAGTCAAAGACCTCCTTCACCACTTTCTCGGATTGACCGATGCAGTCTGGCAAACTGAAACCATCATAAGAACTGCCGGCAAGAAAGACACCGGGTAGTTCAGTTCTGATGCTTTTCTTTAACTGTTCAACCTTTTCTTTATGACCGACCGTATACTGCGGCATGGTCTTTTTCCATCGACTGATCAATGCAAAGTCAGGTTCCTTGGTTATCGACATCGTTTTGTTCAGATCATCCAATACAATCCTTATGATTTCTTCATCTGATAAGTCTACCACCGTTTCGTCACCGGAGCGTCCGATGTAACAGCGAAGTAGAATTTTTCCGGCCGGTGTCATATGTGGCCACTTCTTATGAGTGTATGAACAGCAAGTAACTGTATAATCACTGTTTCGGGACACCACAAAACCGCTACCCACTAATTCCACATTAAATGCGTCTTCATCGAATGCCAAAGAGATTGTAGCCACACTGATGGCTGACATTTCCCTTAGCATATCAAAGTAGGGGTAATTCGCAAACATGTTATAGCTAGCCTGATGGGGCGTTGCCACAATGACTGAGGCGGCATGAACCGTAGAATTATTATTCAATTGAATGACGTATTCATCGTTCACTTTGTCAATTTCCCTTACCCTTACGCCCTTAAGGAAAGTTTCAGGGGCCAGTTTTCCTTCTATTGCCTGAATGAACGACTCCATCCCTGCCTTAAACGTTTGCTGGTCACTTCTTGTCGTGGAATGTTCCTTGGAAGCGGTATTTTTCTTCAAGCCCATGATGAGACTACGATGTTTTTGCTGGGTTTCGTAGAAATCAGGAAACGTGGAAATTAGACTGATTCCGTCCAGATCCCCCGCAACAATGTTCGATAACACCGGTTCTGTTAGGTTCTCAAATACCTCATCACCCAGTCGCCTTCTGATGAAACCGCCAAACGACTGATCCTTCTTTTCTTTAGAACGAGGCAGGATTAAATCAGCCACAGCTCTCAACTTTCCGAAAAGACTGATGGATTGGGTCCTTAAAAAGGGAGCAAGTTTCATCGGAATTCCTATTAAAGTACCCTTTGGTAAAGGATAGAGCGTTTCCCGTACTAACACGGAAAGACTGCCATCCTTCATGCTTACAAGCTGTTCCTCCATACCTACTTCTCTCGCTAGGCGGACTACATGTGAATTCTGGGCTGGAAATGATTCTGGTCCTCTTTCGATGATAAAGCCATCCTTTACGGTGGTCTTTATTTTCCCGCCCAAGCGAGGGTCAGCTTCTATTAAAAGCACTTCATGAGGAAGACCTTCCTGCCTCAACCTTTTTTGAAGATAATAAGCTGAAGCAAGTCCGGTTATCCCTCCGCCGATTATGGCAATCGTTTTTATAGGCTGATCCACCATTCATCGCCCTCTTTTTAAAAATTATTTCTCATCCAGCTTATTTAAAACAATGGTAGCCAAGGCATCGATAAATGCCGGTTTTACATTTGGCATATCCGGACGGTAATATCCAGCCCCGATTTCCTCAGTAACCACTTTACACTCATAATCATTATCGTATAGGACTTCAAGATGCTCCGCTACAAATCCTACAGGAATGTAAATGAAAGCCTTAAATCCTTTTTCATGATAAAGGTCTCTTGTAAGATCTTGAACGTCAGGGCCAAGCCAAGGTTCTGGCGTCTGTCCAGCACTTTGCCAACCTACCGCATAATTGGAGACACCTGCACCCTCGGCAATCAATTTTGCCGTTTCTTCAAGCTGCTTCGGATATGGGTCCCCCAATTGTAGAATCTTTTCCGGAAGACTGTGTGCCGAAACGATCAACGCATAATTATCACGTTCTTCTGAAGTCATTTTCCCGATTACGCCTTTTAATTGATCGACCCAATACTGGATGAATTTCGGCTCATCGTACCAGCTTTCAACGGATTGAATGCTCATGCCATATTTGGCCGCTTCATCCTGTGCCCGTCCATTGTAGGACTTCACACTGAAAGTTGAAAAATGGGGTGCCAATACGATACTGACAGCCTCCGTGATGCCGTCATCATGCATTTGTTTAACCGCGTCCTCGACGAATGGCTCGATATGCTTAAGGCCCAAATAAGCCTTGAATTCAATGTCGTCCTGGATGGAGTTCAATTGTTTTTCAAGCGCTTCAGCTTGTCCTGCTGTAATCTTTGCAAGGGGGGACAAACCTCCAATTGCTTTATATCTCCCTTTAAGGTCATCCATTAATTCATCACTCGGTCTTCTTCCGTGACGGATATGCGTATAGTATCTTTCAATATCTTCTTCTGTGTACGGAGTTCCATAAGCCATGACTAAAAGGCCCATTTTTTTCGTTGTCATGAAATTACACCTCTTTAGAAAATTTCGATCAATCTATTTTGCATCTTTTAGCCATTACGTTTCAAATGATTCGCTCAGCCTTTTTTCATGCTTGATGAATATTCATGTATAAAAGCGGTCAACTTCTTCAATGTTTCCGGGTTCACATCAGGAAATACTCCATGTCCCAAATTGAAGATATAGCCATCCTGCTGCATGCCTTGATCAAGGATTTGTTTAGCCCGTTCCTCTATGATATCCCATGATGATAATAAAATGGCAGGATCCAGGTTCCCCTGAACCGTTTTCTGAATGCCCATTTCCCTTGCTTGTGAAATAGGTAATCTCCAATCCAGTCCTACTACATCGATAGGAAGGTCATTCCATTCCAATGCCAAGTGGCTTGCCCCGACACCGAACATGATTAGCGGTACATTTTCCTCACGTAACGAAGTGAATATACGATTCATGATAGGTTTGATGAACACCCTATAATCCTCGACATTTAAAGCACCTACCCATGAGTCGAAGATTTGCACGGCTTTAACGCCAGCTTTAATCTGTGCCTTCACATAGACAATGATCATTTCCGCTAACTTGTCCATTAACGCAAACCATGCTTTTGGCTCGGAATACATGAATGCTTTCGTCTTATTATAGTTTTTCGATGGGCCGCCCTCAATCATATATGAAGCGATCGTAAACGGTGCACCAGAAAACCCTATCAATGGGACAGTCAATTGTTCGTTCGTCAATAATTTAATCGTATCCAGTACATAAGGAATATCTTCTTCCGGAGTCAATTCCCCTAACTTTTCAACATCTTTCAATGATTGTATTGGATTGGAAATGACCGGACCAATTCCTGACTTGATTTCTACATCCACGCCCAATGCTGGTAGCGGTGTCATAATATCTTTATATAAAATCGCTGCGTCCACATCATATTGTTCAACAGGCAATCTTGTTACAAAAGCGCATAATTCCGGCTGATGTGTAATTTCAAAAAGAGAATACTTTTCCTTCAATTTACGGTATTCCGGCTGTGAACGACCTGCCTGACGCATATACCAAACTGGCACATGATCCGTTTTCTCTCCTCTAGCAGCTTTTAAAAATGTATCATTCTTAATATCCATACTCATTAATATCCACCTTTCACACACTCAACGTTCCTTTTTTTATGTATCACTTACATAGAATATCAGATGGTAGTTGAATTTCAAATTGAATCTCCTTAAACTATAGCTTTTTCTAATATAGAAGTATAGCCAACCTATGTATTTGTCAGAAATTCGACCTTTTTCGAAAAAAACCTGAGCAAACGAAGTGACAAAACCAGTTGAAGGAACATGGTAAAAACATTACCTGTTGGGTAAAATGGGTATAGAGAATACTATTAACTACCGGAGGGGAAAATATGAATATATACATCACATCAGGCACATTCAATTTCATGAAAATAAAAAAAGATAAGCATCCAGCTGAAAAAATATTGCTCATGCAAAATGCGGAAACTACCGTTCTCTTACATGAGACAACAAGTAAAACCATTTTTGCCTCGCCACGTAAATACGAAGTCGTGGGTGGCACGGGCGAACTTCCTGAAAGCGGGTATGTCGTCATGAACAATATCCCTGTCAGCGAAGAGGGCCGTCCTGTATTCGAGCATCGCTTTAAAAATATTTCTGGTTTCATTGAAAAGGAACCTGGCCTTGTCGCCCTTCGTATCCTAAGGCCGATCCATTCCGAAACATACGTCATCTTGACCATTTGGGAAAAACAAACGAATTTTTTAAGTTGGAAGAACTCAAGCTCCTTCGAACAGGCCTTCCATAATAATGGATCAAATTCCCCGGTAACCAATTCAAGCCAGAAAATGTTCTCAGGCGAAGCCTATATGACCCAATACACTCTAGTGAAGGATACCGATGAATAGGCATCAACCATATATGAAAAGGCCACCCATTTTTGGGTATCGGCCTTTTCTTTTTTAAAACTGGCAAAAAACGGACGAATCACCCTTGCCCCTGGTTTCAAGGCCCCTCATTTCCCCTAACCTCTTTCCTCTTAAACCATTGATATATGGATAGACAACCTACGCTATACGCCACCCCGAGGGCAAAGCCAGCCAAGACATCGGTAGGAAAATGGACTCTAAGGGCGATCCTGCTCATTCCGATGAGAAGGATTAGCAAAAGAAATCCAATGCCGGCTACCCATTTCAGTGATTTGGACTTTATTGCTTTAATGGTGAAATAAGCAACCATACAGTAAAAGATCATCCCTACCATGGAATGCCCGCTTGGAAAACTGAAACCTGGAGCATCCACCAAGCTATATTCAGGACGATCTCTTTGGATCCATTTCTTTATCAATCTCTTTAAGAGGTCGCCTCCAGCTACTCCTATCGAGACGACTGCCATCGCCGTGTAATCCTTCTTTCCAAACCATAAATATAGGACGAGAACAAGACTGCCACAACCTATAAAAATGGATGAGCCTAGATAAGTGATTGTTTTAAAAAAAGGAAACCAATATGTAGTATCCACCCCTGTAAAGATTCTCGAAATAGTACTGTCAAAGGGTAATATGACTCCTTTTTCTACTTCGTTCATGATTATAATGAAAATGAACAAGCATATTAGTATGGCAGCAAGCTTCGAATATTTAATCATGATAAATGCTCCTTTATGTATGACCGATTTCCCTTTTACTCCCTCCAATTATGATATACTATTTACAAATAATCCAATGATTAGGAGGTTTGTGATGGTTGAACAATTAGATGTTCTTCTCGAGGAGTCCTACGGGGAGATGGTATCGATCCGACGATACCTTCACCAATATCCTGAGCTCTCCTTTCATGAAACCAAAACAGCTGCCTTTATCGCCGAGTTTTATCGGAAACTAGGGATAGATGTTCGAACCAACGTCGGGGGAAACGGAGTAGTGGCAAAGATCTATGGTAGTAAACCCGGTAAGACCATTGCATTGCGAGCCGATTTTGACGGACTTCCCATTCAGGATGAAAAGGAAGTTCCTTATAAGTCCACCGTTCCTGGCGTCATGCATGCCTGTGGACATGATGGCCATACCGCGACTCTTCTGGTTCTTGCCAAGACCCTTTATGCACTGAAGGATGAATTGGAAGGTGAATATGTCTTTATCCATCAGCATGCAGAGGAGTATGCTCCAGGCGGGGCTAAACCAATGATCGAAGCAGGCTGTTTAAATGGGGTGGACGTGATTTTCGGCACCCATTTATGGGCAACGGTCCCGACAGGAACCATTCAATACGCATATGGACCGCTAATGGCGGCAGCCGACCGTTTTGAAATCCTGGTACAAGGTCAAGGAGGACATGGTGCACAACCTCATAATACACGGGATGCCATCGTGACTGCCTCCCAGCTCGTGGTCGCTTTACAGCAAATCGTCAGTCGTCGCATTAACCCATTGGATTCAGCCGTCATCACCATCGGTTCCTTCGTCGCGGATAATGCCTTTAACGTCATTGCAGACAAAGCAAAGATAGTTGGGACAGTCCGAACTTTCAAAGAAGGTGTCCGTTCTTTCATTCGTGAAGAAATAGAAAGGGTCGTTAAAGGGATTTGCCTTTCTGCCGATTGCACCTATGACTACCAATTCCATCAAGGCTATCCAGCGGTCGTCACCCATGAAGAGGAGACCAGGTTCCTTATCGATTGCACCAGCTCAATCAAAGAAGTCCAATTCCTAGAGGAAGTTGAGCCAAATATGACAGGTGAAGACTTTTCTTATTATTTACAGAATGTTAAAGGAACATTCTTCTTTACTGGTGCCCAACCACGAAAAGACCCTACTTATCCACACCATCATCCCCTATTCGACTTTGATGAACGGGCCATGCTTATAGCTGCCAAAACATTAGGTAACGCGGCAATCACTTATCATAAGAAAAAACAACCCCACCAAGAACAAGACACCATTATGAATAAAGGATAGGCATTGACTTACCGGGAACAGCAAAAGGGAACCCCATTAATTCCAGGGGTTCCCTTTTGCACGAAATGAAGCACCTACAAGGGTGTTCTTTAAAAAACTGTAACATGGACGGAACATCCAAAAACTATCCCATATAAACACTTTCACATGTTCCAGGTTTTGGTTCATAAAAACAGTGATTTTTAAATTGGCCGGTGAAAGGCTGGTCATACCATGTTGGAGGGCACGCAGCATATGGATTAAAGTACCAAAGAGCATATTTCGCTGGGTGTTCTCTCCAACTTTCCAAATTCCTTTTTGCTAATCTTCTTTCAGCCTCTCTCGATCTTTGATAAAATACATTTCCTTTTTGAACCGCTTCGAAAGAATAATTCCCTCCTTGAACCTGATAGACGACTTCAGGGATTGTTCTAACATTTTTAAAGTCCAAACAATCTGCTACAGCACGATTCACAATGACATTCCCGACATATAACATCCCCTGGAGCCCTTCACCTTCGGCCTCTGCCCTCATCATCCTTGCCATTAAATCTACATCCGAACTTCGGTAAGTTACTCTTGGCATGTTTTCACCTCAATATATAGTATGAAAAATAACTATATTCATGTCTGTTCATAAAAGTGAAACGAAGTTTTAAATAGAAACCGACGGGTACTCTAATCATTCTTTACTGGATAAAAGACGAATCCGATAACAATTGATCGCCGTCTCCCCAAGCTGTCCAAGTAAATGGTGGTTTGCATAGGCACCGACGGCCGCGCCAAACCCCGGAACAAGCTGGAACATTTTGACCACATCAATATAATCGCGATATTCTTGCTGAAAATCCTGCCAATTGATTTCCGGGTGATTTCCCCTATTCCATTCCTGAATGACCCTTAAAGTCTCCATTTTCTTTTTCTCGCTTGAAAAAGCCATTTGGAAGACATGAAGGATGAACAAGCGTTCTTCATATTCGTTTGGGTCGAATCCATATAGGCGGGAAATCTCGAATAACAGCTTCATTTTTATGCTTAACAGCAGGGGGAAATCGACCATCCCAACCAATAGGCCTGCAGCACCCGTCCCCACCCCTTCAATGACCGCCGTTCTTCGATGGCTCGTGACCTTTTCTTTTACCCACTCTTCCTTTTGTTGCAAAGATAACAGCATGACGTTTTTTTCTTTGGATATATACTTAGATCCTGACAACACAGCCCCCACCATGCTTCTAATGCTCTCGGAAATCACTTTATGAACCCTTGACGGAATATAACTGTTCACTTTGAGTTGAACCTGTTTGGAAACCCTCTCAAACTTGCCTGACTTCTTATTGACTTTCTTTATCCATGAGGCGAGTTCAGATAGCGCCTTTTGCTCGTATGCATCCATATTTCCCACCTCCATATTTCATGTATATACCGTCCATACAAGTTTTAGCTTTCATTTCACAAAAAAAATGAAGCTGACTTTTCAAAAGAAAAATCAGCTTCGCGTTTAAAAGTTCTTGATTTTTTTGGTGGCGTACTTTTTGAATCCCAGAATGAAGATGATCCCTAGAACCAATACGGCTAAAGTGGAAAACCATTCTCCTTTTATTAAAAGGATGAGGGAAAACAGTACAGCCTCAAATAAAAGGAAATAGGATATAAGTTTAATGACTGCGGCTTCCCTCATTTTTGCGGGCAATGGATATAAGGATACCCAGACTTTCCATTCATGCACCTTCCAAACTGGTAAAAGCTGAAGGGCTGTCATGAATAGGAATAGGAAAGTGACGATTAAGTGCGCCCAGAGGTTTGTAAACACCATCAGAATGACGGCGCCTATTACCGTTAACCGTAAGCATAGACCTACATAATCATTCGATCTAAGCAATGTGCGGGCATACAGGTAATTGTAGGTGGATTTTTCACCGTATGGGATGAGGGCTAAAAGCCAGTCCATCCACTTCCTGCGTGCTACCTTCCCTTTCAAGTGAGGAACGTCCGTGAACATATTCGCGATTCTGTAAAAGGATGTCATCCGTTTGTTTTCAAGTTCCACCAAACGTTCCCACTTCAAAACAAGGCTTTTGGTGGCACTGCGGTAATACAGATATAGGCCAAACAGTAATACGAAGGTGACCAGTACATATAGGATATGGGCTCTGGAACATACAAAGTAAAGTATGACGCCATTAAGTACCAGGCGGAGAATCGAATCCCAGTGGCTCACTGATACATCCTGGTACTTCAGCACATGCCAGCGCATGGACAAATTCAGATACTTCAATACGAGTAACACAACGAGTATGAACCCTAGCTGCTTACCGCTTGCACCCGTAACTTTTGCATACAATGGTACGAATACGATTAACATGATTAATAGCAAAAATCCTTGCATGACCCAACTGACCATCAGAGAATTTTTGAAGTAGCTTTTCATCTTCGTTTCAAGCGGCAGTAAAAACACGGTATCCGGTTCTTTTAAGAATGTATTGATGGGACTTCTAGTTACAAGGATGCCCAACACAAAGGCCATGATCAGTTCAGCCGGAAAATCACCATCCAGTGTTTTCACCCAGTCACTGTAATAATAAGCCAAACCGCCTAAAACCAACACCATCACGAAAACGAGATGGCCGTTAAAAATGTAACGAAGGTATTTTTGCATTTCCTGGATGTAGAGAATATACCGTTCCTTCCAGAGACCTTGACTATTCATGACCGTTCTCTTCCTTCGTTAACTGGATGTATAAATCGTCAAGCGTGGCTCCAGGCATGGAGAATTGTTCGCGAAGCTGCTCCAAATTACCTTTTGCCCGTATTTCTCCGTTGTGCAGGATGATGAAAGAATCGCAATAACGTTCCGCAGTAGCCAGGATATGCGTCGACATCAATATACCTGCCCCACTCTCCTTCATTTTCCTCATCAAATCAAGCAAAGACTGAATGCCTAGTGGATCCAGTCCAACAAATGGCTCATCGATGATATATAATGATGGTTGTATTAAAAAGGCGCACATAATCATGACTTTCTGTTTCATGCCCTTAGAAAAATGGGCCGGAAACCATTTAAGCCTTTTCTCCATGCGGAATTCCTTCAAGAGACCGGTCATTCTCTCTTTATACTCGGATTCTTCCAGACCATGAGCCATGGCCGTTAGTTTCAAATGTTCCTCAAGTGTCAATTCATCATATAAAATAGGCGTTTCCGGAATATATGTAAATTGTTTCCGATATGTATCAGGATCTTGGGCAAGTGTTTTTCCATGAATCGAGACACTTCCACCTTTAGGCTCCATGAGTCCAATAATGTGTTTTATCGTCGTACTTTTCCCAGCACCGTTGAGTCCGATTAACCCAACAAGCTCATTAGGCTGAATATCGAAACTTATTCCTTTCAGTACGGGTAATTTCGTGTATCCCCCAACTAGTTGCTTAATTTCCAATAAGGACATATAAACGATCCTTTCTATATAAACGTTCTTTTTACCATTTTACCAAATTCTCCTGTTTTTATATAGTCGAGTGCACCCAATTTAAAATTTCCTGAAATAACCAATTATATTTTTCTTACTTCTGGGCCATCATAATTAAGGAAGAAGGGGCTAGTCATTGCAAGTGATTCACGTCATATTGTAAATGAGGTGTCAGTTAAAGACGTATAACACTGAAATACCCAGAAGTTCCATTACAATTTATTCACATTCAAAATTGTAAATGAGGTGTCAGTCAAAGACGTATAACTGAACGATACCAGAAGCTTCATTATTAAAATCGTTTCGAGCAAGGAGATGGTTCTCTTGCACGTAAAAGCTGAAAAATCATTCATTCATTATCGAATATACTTTGGAAGTTGAAAAAACTTTAAAGATATAGGAGATGGTTGGTTTGAATGCAGAATCTCTAATCAGATGACCAAAATTTTACTCTATTGTAGATGAGGTGTTTGTCGCAGAGAATTTAGATGCTAATGCGAATATATAATCGAAGCCCACTTCCCCTTTTTCAAACAGGCAGGGTGCAACGTTTTCGTTGCATCCTGTTTTTATGTTTTTTCTTTTCCTGGGGAATCATGCTATGGTACGATTAACCAAAATAGTGAATGGAGTGTTTTATATGAGCGATTGCATTTTCTGCAAAATCATCAATGGAGAGATTCCAAGTACGAAAGTATATGAAAATGAACATGTACTTGCCTTTCTTGATATCAGCCAAGTAACAAAAGGACATACACTGGTGATTCCGAAAGTACATAAGGAAAACATTTATGAGTTAACACCTGAGATCGCCAAGAATCTGTTTGAAGTCGTACCGGAAATTGCCCGTGCCATGAAACAGGAATTCGAGCCTGTAGGATTGAATATCCTAAACAACAACGGAGAGGCCGCCGGACAATCCGTCTTCCATTTCCATATGCACTTGATTCCACGCCATGGTGAGCATGATGGATTCGGTGCCGTTTGGAAAACCCATACAAGCGAGTATACTCCTGAAGCTTTAAAAGGAATTGCCGATTCCATTTCGCAACACATCAAATAACATTTCCCTTTTATGTTCATATTAGGAAAAACCAAGACCAAACAGGTCCCTGATTCCTTCAGGGGCCTGTTTTTTACATGTTTTCACATAACGATTTCCCACACTAAAAATTCTAAATTTTCCTCCTATTTAAATTCGTTTTCTGTTAGGATATATATAGTCTTACATACTTTCACACATTACTGTATAGGAGGAACACACATTGAAACGTGCACGTAATTTTAACGCGGGGCCTGCTGCCCTTCCATTGGAAGTTTTACAAAGAGCTCAAAATGAATGGTTGAATATCGAGGATTCTGGCATGTCTGTCATGGAATTAAGTCATAGAAGCGCAGAATTCGAAAAAATCCACAATCACGCGATCCAAACGCTGAAAGAAATCATGGAAATTCCGGACAATTACGAAATCTTGCTTTTACAAGGTGGAGCCAGCCTCCAATTTTCCATGATTCCCATGAACATATTGAAAGATGGGAAGCGTGCAGATTACGTCCTGACTGGTTCTTGGTCGGAAAAGGCTTTAAAGGAAGCGAAGAAAGTTGGGGAAACAGCGGTCGTTGCCTCTTCTAAAGATGATACATATACGTTCATTCCCAAAGTTACTGATATCGAAATGAATGAAGATGCTGCCTATTTGCACATTACAAGCAACAATACCATCTACGGCACGCAGTGGAAGGAATTTCCTGAAACAGGGAGCGTCCCACTCGTGGCAGATATGTCGAGCGATATCCTTAGCAGAAAAATTGATGTTAGTAAGTTCGGCATCATTTATGCGGGAGCACAAAAAAACTTGGGACCATCAGGAATCACGGTCGTGATTATCCGTAAAGACTTAATAACTGATAATGACAAGATTCCTTCCATGCTTAATTATTCTATTCATTCAAAAAATAACTCTTTATACAACACACCACCAACATTGGCCATATACTTATTATCCCTTGTATTGGATTGGGCAAAAGAACAAGGCGGTGTAGAAAAACTCGCACAAATCAATGAAGAAAAGGCTAAAGCCATCTACGATACCATTGATAACAGCAATGGCTTCTATAAAGGACACGCCCTTTCTGATAGCCGTTCACATATGAATGTAACGTTCACACTTCCAACAGAAGAAGCTGAAAAGCAGTTCCTTAAGGAAGTAAAAGAAGCTGGATTCGTAGGCCTTAACGGACATCGCTCCATCGGAGGTTGCAGGGCATCCATTTATAATGCCGTTCCACTTTCCCATTGTCTGGAACTTGCTGCGTTCATGAAAAAGTTCCAAGAATCTTACAGCGCAAAAGAAACTCAAGCCCTTTGATATGTAGGTAATTTTGACTTCTAAAAGGCTAGGTCCTATGATATAATATTTAAAACTTCTTGCAACAAGCAATAGTGCATTGTTGAAGAAATTTAGTTGAGATGAGAATAGGAGAGATGAATAAATGAAAACGAAAACCCTTGTGTCGATGTCCCTATTAATTGGGATTGGAGCAGCCCTCCATTTTATCATTCCTGGATTCTTCTTAGGAATGAAGCCTGACATGATGTTGCTGATGATGTTTTTGGCGATTGTACTGTTTCCCGAGAAAAAGAATGTATTCATCGTCGCCCTGGCTGCTGGAGCCATTTCTGCCATGACAACGACATTCCCTGGAGGACAAATCCCCAATATCATCGATAAGTTGGTCACAGCCTTTTTGTTTTACCTTTTATTCATCGGGATTAGGAAGTTTTCAACTTCCGTTATCAGCGTGAGTATCCTGACTGCCTTAGGAACCATCATATCTGGTGCTGTCTTCCTTGGTTCGGCTTATTACATCGTTTCCTTGCCAGGACCTTTCGTTGCACTATTCGGAGCTGTCGTACTTCCTGCCGTACTGCTTAACACAGTGGCAATCATCGTTATTTATCCAATTGTGAATGGCATTGTAAAAAAAACAAAGATACCCGTTCATGCTTAATCAGCAGGATTAACATACTTTAAAAAGCACCGGATGCCCGGTGCTTTTTTTTACACTCCTATATGGATTCGAACCAACACCCACTAGATTTCGCCAACTCATCCTAAAACCACTCGGGCGCTTAATGAACAAGCACCCATAATAACCAGACCAAAAGCAGAAAGGCACCTGGGACCCCCAGCATGACTGCATTGGACTGAAGCACCCTCTTAGGGGGATAACTCCCTGGATGTTTTGCTCTTGCTAAAAAATACCCCATCCCGCACAGGCATATTAGACCTAATAAAAATATCATTTTCATTGTAAACCCACCAATGCCATCAACAGAGCCGACAGCATGTTTTTTTATTATCTATATGCTGAACTTCCCTTTATATGTAAACTTCCAGAGTCTTCACGCTTGGTTTCCCTATCATTATTGAAAGAAAGAAGTTTAAAAAAATATTTTTGTGATATAAAGATAAAATGGTAGATCCTCTTCCATAAGGAAGAAAATTATGGTATTTTGTTATCAATAGCATTTATATCCCTATATAACATAATTTCCAATTGATGTTTTTCCTAGCAGGGATTTAGGCCATGTTAAGCGAAATGAATAATTATAAAATGAGGTGATTCTAAATGAAGGCAAAATCATTATTGATCGGCTTTATTACCGGAACAGTTGTAGCGGGTGCAGCCACATTACTTTCTACACCAACTTCAGGGAAAGACCTACGGAGTCGCATTAAAACAAATTCCGATGAAATTAAAACAACGATTGAAGAGTTGAAGGTTAAATTGCTGAATATTAAAGAGGACACGATGGAAGCGACTCAAATTAGCAAAGAAACGGTGAAAACTTTCATTTCGGATGTACAAGTCGTCATAGAGAACTGGAAGCAGGACATCGAACCGAATAAAACGGAGTTATTGAGGAATGTTCAAGAAATAGAGGAATCTTTAAGAGAATTGGAAACAACCATACCCTCTTCTAAAAACTGAAGGCAAAAGGAAGCACATTGTCGAATCTCCATTTTTACCATAAAAATACATCGTATTTTAGGGAAAAATGGAGAATTCATTGGCGATTATTAAATTTTCTAAAAATTTTGCTAATATTCTCTTTATTAATTTTTATTTTATTGTCATAATAATATATACAGAATCTGATAAGTAGGTGAGCCCATAAGATGCAGAATAAAAATTATTCTATGAAAGAAGCAATGATATTCAGTCAGCGAATCGCTCAATTAAGTAAAGCTTTATGGAAATCAATTGAAAAAGACTGGCAACAATGGATTAAGCCTCATGATTTAAACATTAATGAGCACCACATTCTATGGATTGCCTATCATCTTAATGGCTCTTCCATTTCCGATGTGGCCAAGTTTGGGGTCATGCATGTTTCTACTGCCTTTAACTTTTCCAAGAAATTGGAAGAACGTGGATTCTTGACATTCTCAAAAAAAGAGAATGATAAAAGAAACACGTATATCGAAATCACCGATGAGGGAGAAAAAGTCATACTTGATTTAATGGAGACTTATGAACCAAGTAATAACTCCGCTTTCTCCGGAGCGATGCCCCTTCGTGAACTTTACGGTAAGTTCCCCGAAATGATTGAGATGATGGCTGTCATCCGTAATATCTATGGGGAAGATTTCATGGAAATATTCGAAAAATCCTTTGCTAACATCGATCGGGACTTTACTGACGTGGAGGGCAAAATTACAAAAAAAAAGATAGAGAAAGAAACTGAGGCCGTTTAATCTCACATTTTAGCCATTTCCTTCATGAACGATACATATATACCTTGTGAGAGGCAAGCCTCAATGCATTCTTTTATAGTTGTTTTGGGATTCAAATTTTTCTCCAGTTGACTAAAAAGCGGTCGAAAATTCATGTACCCTTCCGCTTTTTCTATTTCAAAGCGTTTGCTCAATACATCACATAAGGCATGTAATTCTTCGGCTTCCCTCTTCGTAAAATTTTTTTCCACGAAAAGATAATCCAATTTTGCCTGTGGATTATGAATTAACTTTAGTAGCAGTCGCTGGTGAAAACGGAGTATTTCGATTTCCTCATTTACACTTCTCATTCTATAGTCCCCAATCAATCATTATTTAGCATATGCATACAAAATCCATTATTATTTTTTCAGTTAATTTTCGTTACTCCACGAAATGCCCCACCAATCCTGAGCCTGGAAACTCCATCCTTTTTTATCTAAAAACAAAATCCATAAAACCTATTGCTTTTTCCATTCATTCATCGTAATGTATGTAAGTAAATTTAAGGGTCTATGGAGGCTGATTTCAACATGAATTCATGGAAAACAATTGACCTTTCAAAACAGTATGGGAGTTGCCGTCTACTCCTATTTACAGTTTTCACTATAATGATGTCATTTGTTTTAATATATACATTATTAAGCGTATTTTCACCCCATGTCATTTTGTATGACGATCAAACGATGGGATTTTTTAGCTTATTGCTCTTATTATATCCTGTTCACAAATTATTACACTACTTACCTATGAGATTAATATGTAAAAAGGTAAAAACATCATGGTCCCTCAGGTGGCATCTCGTACTTACATGCAAAGTATACGTGCATCATCCGATTCGGAAAAATCTCTATCTTATCACCTTGGTTCTACCCTTTTTCATCATGTCCTTTATTTTTATCGGTTGCGCCGTGGCTTTCCCACACTACACCCATTATTTCACCATTTTACTATCTTTGCATACAGGTTTGTGCGTGTCGGATTTCATTTATGTCAAGAACCTGATAGGATCACCCGGGCGATCCTTCATTGAGGAGCACGGAGAAGGATACGATATCCTAGTCCAAAAATGAATATTGCCTCCTTCCGACGCTACCAAGATTTTTAGGTATCTTTTTTCATTAATATTTGGTATCGTATTTATACATGATGTTATGCAAGGAGGGATTTTTTGATCTCGTTCTGGTTTATTATTTTTGCTATTGTGATTCTTTATAATATTAATAGAATGACAAACTCTTTATGTATTCAAAAGGAAATCTCTGAAGAAAAGCAACCTAAAGTATTCAGGACCATTAATGTGTTGATCACTATTTTGTTATTATCCTCCTATATTGAAGTTTTATATGTGTAAAGGGAAGCCCTTGCGTATATACTGATAATAATCATTACATACCTGCATTAATGTGGTATTCCAACGCTTCTATCCACATAAAGAAAAAGGCGAAGCACACGGCTTCGTCTTTTTTGTCTTTTCTTATAACCAGGATGCGCCAATGATTACTAATAGGATGAAAAGAACGACTATTAGGGCAAAGCCCCCACCAACTCCTCCAGACATTGATCTTCCTCCTTCCCATTCCAGATTAAGATTACTTTCATGCACACTCTTATAACCCGTAAAAAAAATACATTTCATCAGGTTTATTCACCATGTGTAAATTTCATGAGCGGCTACCCTATCCTATTCATCTCCATTCCAAAAGGAGTGGGCACTTTTCATATTAATGTTGTGTTCGGCTAACAATATGCGACCGCAGCAATCATTAATAAGACGAATAAAACAACCAATAAAGCAAACCCACTGCCATATCGATTACCCATAAAACTACCTCCATTGTTGTCTTCGATTTATCATATGTAGGGATTCAGGATATGGGTGGGCATACACCCAGTTTTTTTGAAATTCTTAAAGGTACATCAATATATTATTTTTTGTAAAACAGCCAAAATATGTTATAGTTAGTTTTGTGGATAATCGAATAATTACAAAAAAAAGAAACTTAAAAATTAGGAGTTGTTACTAAATGAAGAAGTGGGCATTATCGGTTGCCGTAGCTGCTGGACTGATCGGACTTACAGCATGCAACAGCGACAAAGAAGCAGTAGTGGAATCAAAAGCTGGAGATATATCAAAAGAAGAGTTTTACAATGTGATGAAAGACAGATACGGTGACCAAGTCCTTCAGGAAATGGTATACGAAAAGGTTCTTTCAGATAAATACACGGTAACGGATAAAGAAGTTAAAGCTAAAGTAAAAGAGCTTAAAGATCAAATGGGCGAAAACTTCGACTCGGCTTTAGCTTCATCTGGATATAATAGTGAAGCAGATCTTAAGCGTGCACTTAGAATCGGCATGCTTCAAGAAAAAGCGGCCATCGCGGACATTAACGTGAAGGAAGCGGAAGTGAAAGAAGCTTACGAAAACTACAAACCAGACCTTAAAGCCAGACATATTCTTGTGAAAGACAAGAAAACGGCTGAAGAAGTCAAAGCTAAATTGGACAAGGGTGGAGACTTCGCCGCACTTGCGAAAGAATATTCCACTGATACAGGAACGGCTGCAAAGGGTGGAGATCTTGGTTGGTTCAGTACAGGTGAAATGGTTCCGGAATTCGAAACAGCTGCAGCTAAGCTGAAAAAAGACGAAATCTCCAAGCCAATAAAATCTGAATTTGGCTACCATATCATCCAATTGCAGGATAAGAAAGAAAAAGAATCGTATAAAGATATGAAAAAGGATCTTGAATATAAACTAAAAGTGGCTAAAATTGACCAAACTAAAGTTCAAAATATTTTAGATTCCGAAATTAAAAAAGCAGACGTGAAGGTCAAGGATAAAGAATTGAAAGATTCCATCACATCCGAAACTGCTACAGAAAAATAATAGTCACACTAAAAAGCGACAGGGACCACCCCCTGTCGCTTTTTACTATTATCTTAGGCCTCTTTTCGTTTCTCTCTTTCCTCTATCATACGGTCTATATATTTCTGCCCTTCCTTTTCAATCCACGCTTCGTCTATCATGCGTTCTTTCCTCGCTGTCCATATTGACATAACGGCACTGACAATGATTCCAATAAACACGAACCAGATCCATATTGGCATGTCCATTCTCCTTTCAAGATCCCCCATTGTTTTACTAGAGCATATGCAGGAGATAAAAAAATATGCTTCTTTCCAGGTTAGGAAAGAAGCATATTCATTATTTAAAGGTTGGTTTATAGAATGAACGATTATCCAGTGCAAAGACTCTTTCGGTGAATTCCCCTGGTTTCACTTTTTCAAGGGCCCGATCCATCATATTGATTTTGGCATCCATGTTATCTATATAATGAAGGACTTCCGCTTCCCTCACCATTGGCGGTTTCGGACTTCCCCATTCCGCTTTTCCATGATGACTCAAAACTAAATGTTTCAAAATCATTATTTCTTCGGTATCGATTCCAAGTTCTTCCGCAGCTTTGCCCACTTCATTCACCATGATCGTGATATGGCCAAGCAGGTTCCCTTCAACCGTATAAACAGTCGACACAGGACCCGATAGCTCATGGACTTTACCTAAATCATGTAAAATGACCCCGGCATATAGAAGGTCCTTATCAAGGGATGGATATAAGCCTGAAATGGCCTTTGCAAGCCCCAGCATGGACACGACATGGTAAGCTAGGCCCGACATGTACTCATGATGGTTCTTAGTGGCAGCAGGGAATGTTAAGAGTTCTTCCTGATACTTCTTGACCAGATGCCTAGTCACTCTTTGGATATTCGGATTTCTCATTTCAAAGATGAATTGGGTGATGGTCTCCATCATTTCTTCCTGACTTAGAGGTGCCGTTTGAATCAAATCGCCTTTTGTGACGCCATCAGCATCCGTAGTCAGTCTAAGATGACGAATCTTCAATTGACTCCGACCGCGATAATTCTGAACCTCTCCTTGTACCTTCACCGTAGCCTCGGCACTGTACGTTTTTTCATCAGCCTCTGATACATCCCAGAGTTTAGCCTCGATTTCACCCGTTTTATCAGACAAAATCAGCGTCAAAAATGGCTTGCCATTACTCGCAACCGCCTTTGTACTCGTTTTGATGTACATATATATATCTACTACTTCACCAATTCCATAATGAATGATCCCATTGTTCATGCGACTGCCTCCGTTCAATTAAATATCAACATTATAACATACCAATTTGGTTAGTGCGTTTAGTTTCTATTAAAGTGCACATAAGAAAACCAGGCTTTACTTACAGCCTGGTTCCTAGACAAATCATTCAACAGTTACTATTGGGACAATAAGGGCATTTCATTTGACCTTCGATTTGATAATATAAACAGCATGTCACACGCTTATAAGAATTCATGGATTCAGGTACCGTCTTTTCCCCGATGAAGCGTTTGAATGGTGACCGCTTTTCCATCCCCAGCCAGATTTCATCATCCAGCAGATTTTCGATATCGGCTTCCACTCTTTCTTTGATATCACATTGCTTCAACAACTCTGAATACATCCAGACCGTATACCCCCATATATTTTCCCAAAGTATAAGTCTTGATACTTTAGTAGATTTGGAAAGTGGGACAATGACATCAGCGCCAAATTTATTTAATACAGTATGTAATGCTTGTTGGCTTTCCTTCTCCGGAACATCGCTCCAACTATTTTCTTTCAGCCAGAATTTTGGAAACCATTGCACATCTGCAGGATCATCCAGAATGGCCAAATCAGAAAGCGAACCATTCCAAACAAGCCGATGCTTACTGATCATGTACAATTGTGCCGTAATAAAAAATGCATAACGCCTGAACCACATGGAAGCGGCAACCCTAGGAGTATCTGCTCCAGAGCGGATTATTGCATAACCAATCAATTCTTCGATATCCTCCACGTTTCTTGGATTGTTTATCTCCTCTTTAAAGGAAATCCGATACGTTTGCAGCTCTTCTTCGATTGAAGGTGACACCTCATGCATGGGCCAATACCTCCGCCGATTTTTTAGCATAACGGCCCTTTCCAAACGGGATACATATCGGGCTTCCAAAAATCGGATCCCTTGCAATTTGACACTTCATCCCGAACACTTGATAAACCATCTCAGGAGTGATGATATCTTCTGGACGTCCTTGGGCAAATATCTTCCCATCTTTAAGGGAGACCAGATTATCTGCATAACGGCAAGCTAAATTCAAATCATGGAGCACCATGACAATTGTCCTTTTTTCAGAATCATTCAATTCGAATAATAAATCCAGAATATCAATCTGATGGGCCATATCAAGATAGGTCGTCGGCTCATCCAATAAAATGATATCGGTATCTTGAGCCAGGGTCATCGCTATCCATGCCCTTTGCTTCTGACCG
The DNA here is from genome assembly GCF_050278025.1 of Peribacillus sp. NPDC097197. NCBI lineage: Bacteria > Bacillati > Bacillota > Bacilli > Caryophanales > Bacillaceae > Peribacillus > Peribacillus sp. NPDC097197. The sequence goes on from NZ_JBNNST010000018.1 coordinate 20,822, forward strand.
CCGGATAATTCATCAACAACCTGATCCTTCAAACCTGTAAGATTCGTAGATTCAATCGCCTTTTGGACTTTTTCCTCATCGAGAGAGCTCCACTGCTTCAACCAGCTCTGATAGGGATATCTTCCTTGCTTGACAAGTTGATAAACTGTCAGTCCTTCAGGAGCTTGAGGCGCTTGTGGCAGAATAGCCATCTTTCTTGCTATGTCCTTCGATGCCATTGAAGAAATGGCCTTTCCTTCAAGCAATACGGAACCGGAATGGGGCTTTAATAGACGGGCTACTGAACGAAGTAGCGTTGACTTCCCACATCCATTAGCTCCGATGAACACTGTAATCTTTCCATGAGGAATTTCGATATTCATTTCATTTATAATTAATTTATCACCATAGCCGAGCGCTAAAGACTGGGTGCTAATAGCTGGACGCATTATACTACTCCCCTTATTAGTCTAATAATCCTAGTTTAATGAAAATGATTCTCAATGTCAATTCAAAAAAAGACCTAAGCCTATCTTTTTGGCTCAGGTCTTTTTACCTTATTGAGTGAATGATTACTTCACTAACATCTTTTCAATGTCATCTAATACTTTGTGTGCAGCAAGAACGCCGCCTGCTGTATTCCAGATGGCATCGCTCACTTCATGGGCATTGCCCTCTTTCACAACATTTAATTTTTTCCATAATGGATCATTCGTCCATTCTTCAGCTGTTTTCACAGCCTCCTTATCGCCTTCAGGTGCATAGGTGAAATGGAAGAGTATATCAGCATTCATTGAAGGAATGACTTCTTTACCGACTTCTATCGCTAGCTTATTATCTTCAGTGAATAGCTTTTCTTGCCCTTCAACACGTTTAAACCCTAGTTGGTCAAGGATGACTCCCGAGAAGGAATCTGTATAGTAAAGACGTGAAGTCCCGGCCAAGAAACGCACAACAGAAACTTCTTGATTCACTTTATCTCCTAATTTACCTTTTAATTCTTCAACCTGGGTATCGAATTCACCAAGAACTTCATTTCCTTTTTCCTCAAGGTTTAAAGCCTTTGAATATAATTTGAAGTTTTCTTTCCAATCTCCCGTTAAATTCTCTGCGAATACAGTTGGAGCGATGGCGTTAAGTTTATCATATTGAGCCTCTTGACGGATTTTGTTGCCGATGATTAAGTCAGGTGCCAGTTCCGCAATTTTCTCTAAGTTTACTTCGGATTCTGTACCTACCACTTCTACTCCTTCCATATCAGCTGTAATATGCTCGTACCATGGATTCCCTAACCAAGATTGAACCGCCCCCACAGGCTTGACGCCTAAAGCAAGTAACGCTTCCGTTCCTTCATTAGTTAGAATGACGACTTTTTTTGGTGTACTTTTCATTTCAGCTGTACCCATAGCATGTTTAACAGTATAGCTTGTATCTTCTTTTGTCTTATCGTCTTTTTCATTTCCTGCAGTTTCTTTATCACTGCCACACGCCGCGAGCAACAGAATAGCGAATAATGAAAAAATTCCAAAAAGTAATTTAGAGCGTTTCATCCAAAAGTCCTCCAAAAATAAGCGATACTTAGTGATTGATAACTATTCTCACTAGCAAATCTATCATAATTAGTTTTTATTTTCCTGTCAATACTAATTGATAATGATTTTCAGAATCATTGACAATTTCATGCAATTGAAATTAAAATAGATTTGGATAAATTTTCTTAAATACTATTTTCTGAAAGGTTACTAATATGCTGTTGAAAAATAAAGTCCATAGGTGGACCGGATTATGGGCTGCCATTCTATTATTGCTTCTTTTTTTATGTTTTAGCCTGGTATATGGATATACAAGCACTACATGGAAAATGACCTTAGAGTCCTTCACTCATTTCGATTATTCCAATGAGCATATGATTATTCAAAGCGTGAGATTGCCCCGTGCTTTCATTGCAGCGGCAGTGGGTGCAAGTCTAGCTGTCTCTGGGGTTTTGATGCAGACGCTGACAAAGAATCCGCTTGCCTCACCCGATATACTCGGAGTGAATGCCGGAGCAAGCATGGCAATCGTTCTAGCTGTTACCTTCATAGGAATAAATAATCTTCAAGCCTTTACTTGGATTGCCTTTTTAGGGGCGGCCATAGCTGCCATTGGCGTGTATGCGATTGGATCGGCTGGTGGGGAAGGACTAACCCCCATGAAGCTAACACTGGCAGGTGCAGCCACGGCCGCACTTTTCGCTTCATTGACGCAGGGACTACTAGTTTCCAATGAGACAGCTTTGGAACAAGTATTATTTTGGTTGGCGGGATCCGTTTCAGGAAGAAAACTGGAGAATCTGACGGCTGTTTTGCCTTATTTAGTAGTTGGATGGATACTAGCCCAGCTGTTATCAGGAAAAATGAACGTCTTTTCGATGGGGGAAGATGTTGCAAAGGGACTCGGTTTAAAAACTATCCTTCTAAAACTAGTGATGGGCCTAGTTGTGATTCTGCTTGCAGGCGGTTCAGTTGCCATTGCCGGACCCATTGGTTTCATAGGGATTGTCATTCCCCATCTAACGCGTTATCTAGTTGGAACTGATCATCGGTGGGCGGTTCCTTTTGCTGCTCTCCTCGGTGCTATATTGCTCCTTGCTTCAGATATAGCTTCCAGATACATAATGATGCCAAGGGAAGTTCCAGTCGGAATCATGACGGCTATTATTGGGACCCCATTTTTCATTTACATCGCTAGAAAGGGGTTCAATGGTAAATGAAGAAATATAAAAGCGTCCGTTATTTTAACAATAGAGTGTCCTTTTTATTAAACTATCATTCTATATTCGTATTTATAGCGCTGTTAGTCCTTACCGTAGCAGTTTTCATTATCAGCATCGGCTTGGGTGAACTGAAAATCAACCCTTTACGTGTTCTACAGGTGATTTTTGGTGGGGGAAGTGATAGAGACAGACTCATTATCCAGTCTTTTCGTATGCCCAGAAGTCTAATCGCTTTATTGGTGGGCATGGGACTTGCTGTTGCTGGTGGAATATTACAGGGAATTATACGGAATCCGCTTGCCTCTCCCGATATTATCGGAATTACCGGGGGTGCATCTGTTGCTGTTGTATGTTTTTTAGCAATTTTCAGTGATGCCTCCCATTCTTTGACCGTCAGCATTAAATGGATGCCTATCGCAGCTTTTCTCGGGGCAACCTTGACAGCCTACCTCGTTTATTTTTTATCTTGGAAAAAAGGTGTATCACCCATCAGGCTCGTTCTGATTGGAATCGGGATTGCGACACTGATGAAATCTCTTACGACGTTAATGATTACGTTAGGACCCATCTATCATGCGACCCAGGTGAACATTTGGATTACCGGGAGTGTTTCTGCTAGCACTTGGGAAAATGTATCGATTTTAGCTCCATGGATTTCCTTATTTATACTCATTGTCATTATTTATGCCCGGAATATTAATATCCAGGAACTCGGAGATGACGTTGCGACAGGTCTTGGCGGAAGTGTACAAAAACAACGGTTTACTTTGTTGACGATCAGTACCGCTCTCATTGGAGGCTCAGTTGCTTTCTCCGGAGGGATATCCTTTGTAGGTTTAATGGCCCCTCATATGGCAAGAAGGCTTGTCGGTTCCTCATATGGAGCATTGCTTCCCGTATCGGCCCTCTTAGGCGGTATTCTAGTTATGCTAGCTGATTTGTTTGGTCGCACCTTCTTTTCACCACTTGAAATTCCTGCAGGTGTATTCACTGCAAGCATCGGTGCTCCATACTTTATTTATTTACTAGTAAAATCGCGAAAAAAATAAAAAACCCTCCAATTCCGAAGGGTTTTCAACCAACAAGTACGTCTTTTGTACAATAGCTCAGCGACTCATCCCTAACTCTACTAAATAAGCCTTGATCGATAAACGGAATCAATTCACCTGCAATGTTCCAGGCATTGAGTTCTATTTGATAGAGCGTTTCCCGTTTACTCGGACCAACTAATTCCATGCTCAACATGGAAAGGTCCGGGTCCAATGCATGGCCCATCTCATGGGCAAAGATGATCCATACATATTCCTCAAGCCTTTCGAGGGAACCGAGTAAACGTTTCACTTGGATTTCGATATCTTTTTTATATAACGTGATGGTATGATTCGAAACCGAATACTTTCCGCCAATACACCGTCTGTCAGGAAATTCATCCTCGATGAGTAACTGTAGCGAAGCATCATATCGTTTCAAAAAATCGTGCATGTCCAAATTCGTTCACTCTCTTTATTATAGTTTTTTTCATTTTATGTCGGGGAGGGTAAAATATGATCATTTTGGAGTCAAAACTTGCTTTGACAGATGAATCACGTCATTTCCCTCGAAATGGTGCAAATTATGCTCATGACACGTAAAAAATAAAACTTGACGCCTTTGGGATACCTTATTCAAAAGCTCAAGCATCCGTTTTGTCCTCTTCGCATCAAAATTAACAAAACTGTCATCGATGATAAGGGGAAAAGGATCTTCCGCAAAAGTATGATCGGCAAGTGCTAGCCTTAAGGACACATAAATCTGTTCAGCCGTTCCCCGGCTGACTTCCTCGGCCTCGAAATTCAAGCCATCGCTCCGCTCTACACGTAACCCTTCACCTTTTGGCTCCAGGATGATTCTTTGGTAGCGACCATTCGTTAAAAAAACTAAATGTTGCTCCGCTTCCACGATGACCTTTGGAAGCCTTTCCCTTTTATATCGGTGTAGGGTTTTATTTAATAAGCCTTTAGCCAATGCCAATTTTGCCCATTCCTTTGCTTCCTCGTTAAAAGCGGTTTTTGCTTCATGGAAACGATGCAGCAACTCCTCATAAACGCCATTTGCCTCCAACTGTTTGATCTTATATCGGGTATCAGCTTGGTTTTCCAGTAAAACTGTTTTTTCCTTTACTAGATCCTTCCGTCTTTGTTCCAAGTTTTCAACCGAATACACGCTGATTCCTTGTTCGGAAAATGTTTGGATTCGTTCCGGTGGCATATCCGCTTGCTCCAATTGAATGTTGAGTAACTCCCATTGCTTTTGCAACATGATTCTTTCATCGGCCAAAATGGCTTTTTCACGATATGCTTCTTCACTATCCACCTCAGCTTTCGTAAATAGCTGGGCCTTCTCCTTTTCAAGATAGTCTTTTTCCAGCATCAGGCTTTCTTTTTCACTCATTAAATCTCTGAGTACCTGCTTCCATTGCACCAACTTGGCTGTTTGTTCCGCCAGGAGCTGGACTTCCTTTTTCAACGTTAGGATGGCTTCCCTCCATGTGGATGGTTCTTTGCCTATCTGTAAGGCGTAATCAAATAATGCATCCGATATACTATGGAAATCGGCTTTTAATAAGCGATGGGTCTCGATATATTCATTCTTTCTTTCAACTGCTTCCTTCCACTTCACCAACTCGTCAAAGGTAGACTCCAGATTGACGTCCGAACCTGGATGCGGGAAGCCCCAAGAAGTCATGATGGCATTCACGGCTTCTTGTAGCTGTGCCTTTCTCTCCTCCCATGCGGCATATTCCTGGATGGTGGATTCGAAGGCATCCTCCCGTTCTTTATATTTAAACATTTCATGGTCCAGCTGTTTTTGAAGGTCATCATCTTGGTTGATGAGCCGCTCCATCGCCTCTGCACTCATGTCTCCGTGAGACTTATCGACCCGATCCAACGCTGCTCGTTTCCTTTTCGCTTGCTCAAGTTGCGCAGACTGTCCAACCAGACTATCGTCACCTTTGGAAAGGAACCGAGAAACAGCCAATACAATGGCTGCACTCAGTAAAATAAAGCCGCCTAGGCTCTGGCCTTTGACGAAGCTTCCTATCGCAATCACACATATGAGGACAATCAACCCGCCAGTTAGTAAGTGGAAGCGCTTACGATGATCCTGTCGCTTCTTCCGGGAGTCTAATTGGTCCTCCAGCTCTGAAATTTGCTCATCAAGAAATTGCCTTTTCACTTCGTCAAAGTTGGAATCCTGTCGTTTGTTGACGATGGCTTCCAACTCGTTTCTTTTTTCCGAAGGCATAAGTTTTGCCTTTAATTCCTTCATCCGTGCTTCCGTCGTGTCCAGGCCCACTTTTTGCCGACTGTATTTTTCATCAAGCAGATTTTCATTTTGGTGCAAATGATGCTTTTCCCTTTCCGCTCTCTTTATTTTTTCTTTCATGAACGTACTGGTATCAAGCTTACTGATATCTTGATCAGCAGCATCCCAAAATAAATCCTGCTTAATCCTTTCGATTTTTTTTGCTTCAGCCTGAATTTCATGTTCTACTTTCCTTATATCCAGCTCTAGCTTATCCAGCAGCGCCCCTTGTTCGATGGCAAATTCGACCTTTTCTTTATGCTCCCTAAGGAACGAACCACTTTCATTTTGCATAAGGTCCCTTTCGATTTGCCGCACCTTCTCATTCAAGGCCGCCAGTTGAGCATTTAATGGAACTTCAACGGCTTGCAGCTGCTCTAACCGCCTCAAACCATCCGAAGGAAAATTCATGTCCCCGATGTCATTCAATCTTGCTTCAATTTCCCGGCGTTCCTCGAATAATGGCTTAATTCGTAAAAAAGAACTCGATTCAACAAGTTTTCTCTCCATCTCTTGGATTTGTTCCAGACAGCTGGCCAGTTGACTATTCAGCTCTATTTCATCTTGGCACAAAACAGTATAAGACTGTTGTTCCACTTCGGCAGCTTTGACTTGTTTCTCCAATTCCTTAAGCTCTTTTATTTTCACGTTTAATAGTGGTTTCTGCCCGGAAGGTTTGAACCGGAAATCCATCTCCTTCTGTAGCTTCGTTTCCGCCTCCAGCAACCGATCATTTCCTATCAGGCCTGCCGAAAGTAAATATTTACTCATGTCCCCTTCACTAAGGGAAGACAAGCCTTGTAACCCCTGAAGGTCAAAAGAAAAGATGGACTGATAATAGTTTTTATCCATGCCATGAAGAATTTCATTGAGCTCTTCTTCGCCTCCGGTTCTCCCATCCTGGAATGTGATTTTCACATCTCCCGTTGCCTTCCCCTTCACCCGTTCAATGATGACTTCACCATCTTTTTTTGTAATAAGCGTGAGTCTCCCGCCATACTTGGCATGAAGTTTAGGCTCATATCGCCGAACATTTTGAACCTTTGTCGGAAAACCAAATAAAAGACTGTGTATGAATGACATGATTGTGGATTTACCTGACTCATTCTCCCCAAAGAAGACCTGCAGCTGCCCCATTTCTAAGAACCTCTGGTTTTCCAGTTTCCCATAGCCATAAACATGGAGGTCTTTAATTTTCAAATCGGTTTCCTCCTTCAATTGACCATTATGATTCAAATACCTGCAACAGCCATCTTTCAGCCTCATTCATGAGCTCTTGCTCCTCTTCCTGACTCAAGGCATCGAGAAATCTCCTTGATGCAGCCTGTTTATAAAGTGGCGCTAGGACCTTTTCTATATCGGCAAAATCAGCAGTCAATTTGGATATTTCATTTGTAAAAGGTGTCAGCCTTTTTCCCGCTTTACGTAAGGAAGATGGCTGAAGGGTGATCTTATGTACCCACACGAATGATTGCTCCTGCTCTTCCTCTTCCTGTAAAAGCCGGGTTAAATCTTCTAGTAATTCACGTGAGAAGACAAAAGGATCCTCGACATCCAGCTGGATGTCTATGAGATAACCCTTATCATCCGAACGTTTTTGCCCGATCATCTCCTTGCACTGCTTATAAAGATCATCAAAGCCAGCGGTTGCCGGGACCTTAAAGAGTACACTTTCCCATATCAGCTCGGATGTTTCGATAAAGGAGTGCCTTTTTTCTTCTCCGTCCATTTCGACCAACACACAGCCCTTTACACCCGACTCCTTCCGATTCCTCCCTTGTATATTTCCCGGATAGATGACAAGTGGATATTCTGAAACGACCTGGCGCTTATGTATATGACCTAATGCCCAATAATCAAAGTCCTTTTCAGTAAGCTCATTCAATGAAAAGGGAGCATAGTTTCCATGATCCGAATTTCCTTCTAAATTCCCGTGAAGAAGGCCGATATGATAATCGGCAGCTTCTGATTTTTCATACGATTCTATCATTCGTTCCGTTACATGCCTCCGTGGATAACTGAAGCCATATAAATGGACTGTTGTTCCGTCCATCTTGTCAAACCGCTTGACTTCCATTTCGTCTGAAAAAATATGCACATTTTCAGGAAAGTCCACCTTAATCCAAGAGCCATTAAGGTGATCATGGTTCCCATGAACGATGAAAACCGGAATCCCATGTTGCTGAAGTCTTTCCATTTCACTCCGAAAACGGACCTGTGTCCGAAGATTCCGATTTTCCCCATCAAACAAATCACCTGATATCACCATGAAGTCGACATGACGACAGATCGCATTCTCCACAATTCTTTGAAAAGACTTAAATGGACTTTCCCTGATGTCTTTTAATATGGATGCCGGCAAATCCCTCAATCCTGAAAAAGGGCTGTCCAAATGAAGATCTGCCGCATGAATGAACGTAACGGCACTCACCATAACCACCTCGTCCCCTAACATTTATTTACTTTTATTTTATCATATCCAGAACATACTTTCCCATTTTAATAACAGGAATGATTCCAGTTAGTTTAGGTGAAAACAGTATAGACCATTTTATAAATAAAAAGACCGAATCGCAGGCACTTTTTAGATGCACTCCATTCGGTCTTTGTTTTTATTTGAAGATATCCATGCTTAAATATCGCTCGCCATTATCCGGTGCAATACACAGTACGCGTTTTCCTTTTCCAAGGCGGCGTGCTTCCTGAAGGGCACCCCAGACAGCGGCCCCACCTGAAGGCCCAATTAAAATACCTTCCTTCGCAGCCATGTCCTTCATTGTCGATATGGCATTTTCATCCGTTGCTTGAAGGATTTCATCGAAGACATCCGTATTTAAAATGCTTGGAACAAAACCTGGGCTTGTTCCGACAAGCTTATGAGGACCTGGCTTTCCTCCTGAAAGAACAGGTGAGCCTTGAGGCTCGACGACAACAACCTTTAGCTCAGGCAGCGCTTCTTTCAAAGCTTCACCTGTTCCTGTAATTGTTCCACCTGTACCAGCAGTTGCGATAAACACATCGAGATTCCGATCCATTTGGTCCAATATCTCGACTGCAGTCGTAACCCGGTGAATATCTGGATTAGCCTTGTTTTCAAATTGCTGTGGGATAAAGCTATTAGGAATCTCTGCGGCTAGCTCCTCCGCTTTTCGAATCGCACCTGGCATCCGGTCTGCCGCTGGAGTAAGGACCACTTCCGCTCCATAGGCTTTCAGTATATTGATTCTCTCTTTTGACATATTATCCGGCATGACCATGATCGCGCGGTAGCCTTTGGCAGCAGCATTCATGGCAAGACCAATTCCCGTATTCCCTGAAGTCGGCTCGATGATCGTTGCCCCAGGTTGGATTAGCCCGTCCAGCTCAGCCTGACGGATCAAATTAAAGGCTGCCCGGTCTTTTACACTTCGGCTTGGATTGAAATATTCCAGTTTGACATATACATCCGCATCGCCTTCCGCGGTTAAACGATTAAGTTTTACGACTGGTGTATCCCCAATCAATTCAGTAACATTATTTACGATTCTTACAGTCATTTCTTAAAAATCCCCTTTCAACTCATTCACATTCATCATTTACTTACTTCTTCATTATTATATCATTTATAAATTTTTGTTTAGTAAAGGAAATACTTCATATTCTATAGGATTAATTTAGTTACCCAAGATATTCACATAAATTGGTACATTTACTTGCCTTCTCGGGAAAGATTCCACGTCCTTATATAATAATGGTCAAAAATGACATAAAATGATAAAATTTTCATTAACAGGTTATATGCTATACAGAAAAATGATTGAACGGTCATTGATGAGAAAAGGGGAGTTTTAACATGAGTAAAGTATACAAATTAACCGTTTTTGAACCGACAGGGGAAAAGCTTTTAGACGAATCATTCACTGCTGAAAGTGATCAACAGGCAAAAGAAATCGGTCAAAAAATTCTAAATGAAAAAAATTATCAAGATCAAACGCACCGCTGCACCTCACCTGCAGGGGCACTATTACTCTTTCATCGTTAAACGGTTGAAAAGTGGAAGCGCTTTTTTATATTTTGGATATTCTAAGAATGGGATAAAAATAGAGAGACCGTCATCCTGACGGTCTCTCTGATTTCATTTCCCGATAAAAACGGGTTTCCTTTTCTCGACAAAAGCACGGATTCCCTCTTTATGATCTTCTGTTTGACGCATTTTCATTTGGGCCGCTTTTTCAATTTCAAGCATTTTTATTAACAAGGGACGATTTTTTTCACTGAGAATCTTTTTCGTTTTAATCATCGCCTGTACCGGACTTTTCAGCCAGATCTGCACTTTTTTCTCGACCGCCTGTTCCAAGGACCCTTCCACCACTTCATGAATGAGGCCTTTTTCTTTTGCCTCATGGGCGGTAAGGACTTTTCCTTCCCAAATCAATTCCTTCGCCCCCACTTCACCAAGACGGCGTTCAAGGAAGAAGTGCCCTCCGCCATCTGGGATCAGTCCGATACCAATAAAGTTCATGGCCACCTTGCTTTGTGAGTCCGCAATGAGGTAATCCGTTGCAAGGGCAATGCTTAAGCCAAGACCTGCCACTGCACCGTGGATTTCACTGATGGTCAATTTAGGCATGAAATATAAGGTTGTAACCAATTCACTTATTCCATCCATGAGGCTATCAAAACCATTTTCCTCATCGGATCCAAGCATCATCTTGATATCTCCACCTGAAGAGAATGCCTTCCCATTCCCTTTTAAAATGACGACGTCAATATCTTCATTCTCGCCCACTTCCTTAAGGGCATAAATAAAGTCGTTTAGCATGGCTGGATTTATTGCATTCATGGACTCCGGGCGATTCAAAGTGACCGTCGCCGTTCTCTCCGTGCATGTAACTAAAACAGTACCTGTAGATGAAGTCGATTCAATATTCACTAATTTTCCTCCTCTTTTTCATTCCTTCATTTTTTTCCTATCCATGGTTCTCTTAGCGTTCAACTTTGCAGGTATGTATCCTTAAGCTGTTCACGAAGCGCCCTTTTCAAGAACTTTCCTACACCCGTTTTTGGGATTTCATCCATAAAAATGATTTCATCCGGTAGCCACCATTTCGCAAACTGTGGTTTTAAAAATTCAAGGATGTCTTCCTGCGTCACTTGGTCTTTGTACCCGTCTTTTAAAACGACACAGGCGACTGGCCGTTCCTGCCATTTTTCGTGCGGCATGGCAACGACAGCTGCTTCGAAAACCCCTTCATGGGCCATTAAGGTGTTTTCTATATCAACCGAGGAAATCCATTCGCCTCCACTTTTGATTAAGTCCTTCGTCCGATCGACAATTTTGACAAACCCTTCGTCATCGATTGTGACGACATCACCGGTATAGAGCCAGCCATCTTTAAAGGTTTCCTCTGATCGTTCATCCTTAAAATACTCATTGGCAATCCAAGGTCCTCTTATAAGTAACTCACCCATCTCTTTTCCATCGGGCTTCACTTCACCATCTTGGCCTACGACTTTAATTTCAATCATGGGCGCGACAAGTCCCTGTTTGGCCTTCAGGTCATAAAGTTCTTCCTCAGGCAGGTCATCCTGGTAGCTCTTCGGTTTCGCAACGAATACAAGCGGGCTTGTTTCAGTCATTCCATAGGCATGAAGGAATGGGATATTGTATTTTTGCTCGAATGTCCTGATCATGCTTTTGGGGGCAGCCGACCCACCGCATAAAATGGTGCGCATACTACTTGTGTCATGATTTCCCGTCTCAAGCTCCTTCAACAGCCCAAGCCAGATTGTCGGAACGCCGGCCGCAATTGTGACCTTCTGGGTTTCAATGAGCTCCGCCAAAATTTTCGGTGTGAAGTTCGGTCCCGGCAAGACCATCTTCGTTCCGAACCAAACACTTGCAAATGGCATGCCCCACGCATTTACATGAAACATCGGCACGACCGGAAGCGCTACATCCCGCTCGCTTATTGCCGTCGAATCAGCCAGGCCCAATGCAATCGCGTGCAATAAAATCCCTCGATGTGAATAAAGGACTCCTTTTGGGTTCCCTGTTGTGGCCGATGTGTAACACAAACCTGCTGGAGCATTTTCATCCAAATCCTTAATGAATGGCTGTGCTGGATTTCCTTCAGCCAATAATGTTTCATAATGATAGACGGGTGATAAAGTAGTCTCGGGAAGCGCCTCTTCATCGGTCATGATGATGTATCCTTCAACCGTAGTCAGCTCATCCTTGATCATTTCCAGTAATGGAATCACATCTGGATCTATAAGTAAAAGGCGATCTTCCGCACTATTGACGATATAAGAAATATGCTGAGGAGATAGACGCATATTGATTGTATGGAGGACTGCTCCATGACAAGGGATGGCAAAGTAAGCTTCCAGGTGTCGGTGATGATTCCATGCCAGTGTTCCAATTTTGTCACCGGTCTTGATGCCCATTTTTTCGAAAACGCTTGTGAGCCTTCTTGTCCGCTGGGCAGTTTCTGCATACGTAAATGTATGGACCCCGCCGTCCGTACGGGAAACCACTTCTTTTTTCGGAAAATACTTTTCAGCTCTCTCAATGATTTGCGTCATAATCAATGGAGTGTCCATCATAATAATCTCCCCCTTATATAGAAAACGCTTCCATTTATATATTCGACCACATCAAAAATAATCCTTTTTCAATTGATCAGGATTTTACATTTTATTTTATAAATCGACTTCTATTTTGTTTTTTTTATAGAAAATAGAGGTAAAGTATAGATAAATGATATGTAGAGGAGTTAATCCATGGCAAACAATCTTAATGAGGAACTCGATGCTTCCTGTACAAGTGAATACTCTATCCTTTCTCAGGTAATCGTCTGTGAACCAAGGTATATGGAAATACGCGAAGTCATCAATGAAACTCAAAAAGAATTTAAAGAGGAAAACATAGATAGGATACTAGCGATGAAACAGCATGCAAATTTTGTGACGGCACTTAGGAATGAAGGAGTGGACGTCATAAAACTACCACCCCAATCTACATATCCAGAACAGGTCTTCACAAGGGATATCGGCTTTACCATAGGTAATACTGTTTATGTTGCCGAAATGGCAAATGCGATACGTTCAGGAGAAGAACTATTATTGAAACTGTGGCTTGAATTAAATGAAATCCGTTATTTCAATGTAAGTAAAGGGAATATTGAGGGTGGTGATGTTATTCTTGATGGAAAAACGGTATATATAGGAATTAGCGATAGAACCAATGAGAAGGCCATTAATGAACTACAAGGCCTATTACCCGAATACGAGGTCATACCGGTTCCTTTCGTTGAAAAGTATCTCCACTTGGACTGCATATTCAATATTCTTTCACCGACCGAGGCTCTCGTTTTCCCTGATGCCCTTACCAAGAAGGAACTAGACTTTTTAGGTTCACGTTACGATCTGATCGAAGTGAACGGAGATGAACAATTCACAATGGGCACGAATGTTCTTTCCATCGGAAATAAGAAATTGTTCAGTCTTCCTTGCAATAAAAAGGTCAACAATCAGCTTCGAGAACGGGGATATGAAGTAATTGAAGTCGATATAAGTGAAATCATCAAATCCGGTGGCTCTTTCCGCTGCTGTACGATGCCACTTTTACGTTCAAAAAGTAAGGTCACTGAACTCAGTTAAAAACAGGGTGTTTAAACCGGGTCTTCATCAAGGCAGACCCGGTTTATTTTGCATTACGGACCGATTGGGTTACAAAGAAAGCGACGGAACCTAAAAGCAAGATCAGGAAAATGGACAGAGCTAATGTTCCGAGGCCTTCTTCCTTCCCCATCGCCACATGAACCGATTCCCAACTCGTATACAGGAAAAAGAGGATGATCTCCACCTTCAAAAACAAACTCATCATTCGAGCATTTCTATATTGAAATGCAGCATTTTTTTCGGTTATTTCGATTGGGTAATTAAAAAGGTGCGGGACCCTCTCCAACAACGTCAAGCCAACCCATAAAAAAAGGCTGATGGTAGGAAGGAGCCAAATCAACGCTCTTCCTCCCCATCCATCCACTTCTCCTTTTCCATTAAAGTGAATCGGGACTTCGGCGGGTAATGTGTTCCATACACTGATTAAATAAACCAGGTTGATTACGATGAAGAGAAGTGAAACGATATCCATCATTTTCTCAACGCCCGTCTTGGGAAAATGTAAAACCGGATGTTTACTTTTCATGTTTTTCTCCCCCATTTCTTATAAGAATCGGTTATTGTAGTAAGTCCAAGATGACAGCAGAGTCTTCTTCGTTTAATTGCACATACTTGTTTTGATCATCTTTCGTAACTTCCAGCGCATGTTCACCGGAACCCAACCACACAAAGTAAACAGGGATTTCATCCCCAAAGTTGCGATCATTAAAGTAGAAGATGAAGTCTGCTTTCCGGTCATCTTTCTCCATGGGATTTTCCTTCCACGTCACATTTTCCAAAATTTCTTTTGTTTTTACAGTCTTTTTCATATTTATGTTTTCTTTATAGGCTTCAAATCTATATGTATCTTTTCCTATTCGTTTTTGGATTGAAATACGTTCTTCCCTATCAGAACAACCCGAAGCAAACGTTAATGATACTAGGCATAGTGCAAATAACATTAATCTCCACTTCATTACCTCCACCCCCTATGCAAACTACTTTCCCATATAGTCATTATACTCGTTAACTTATGGAAAATAATAGGATTATTTAAGCTAAAAGAGGAAAAAACCCCCAAGCTGATTGCCTGAAAGTTTCCGACTCGAATATTTGAGTAAATCAACCAAACCAAATCGTAAATAGCTGTTCATTCACACCAAGGTTATACATATAATAAATTCCGAAAACCGTACTGACGACACCCGTCAACCGAACGAGAGAGCGATTCGTTTTTTTTGAGGAAGCGCTAGTCACAAACGGAATGCTCAATATGGTCGTAAACAAGAGCATGCCTAAACAGGTCCCCACCCCAAAAATAATGATATATAAAGCTCCCTGCCAGGCAAAATCTATCGTACTCATCGTAAGAAGGACCATGGCTGCACTTCCGGCAAGTCCATGGACGACCCCTATGAACATCGATTTCAGGTAGGTATTTCTTTCCGAATGGTCATGTTCATGAGCATTCTTCCAGGAAAAAATCGTGGTCATTCCTAGATACACCAACATGATTCCCACAAGAAACTCGAGCGACATTGCCCAGGCTTCCGGTATCTCATCTTTCAACAGGATCAGGACGACACCGAAAACCAGTAGCGTCAGAGTATGACCAATTCCCCAAAACACCCCGGCGAGCGACGACTTCCAGATTTTCTTGCTTCGGCTGGCAATGGTCGAAACAGCGATCACGTGATCCGGTTCAAGAGCATGCTTGATGCCTAATAAAAATCCGATTCCTAAAACTAGCAATAAACTCATTTCCATACCACTCAATCCCGTCTATTAATAAGTTAGTATTTACGATAAAACACAACATCTTTCTGCAATGCAAGGCTCCGTAAAAGATTCTCGGAAACGGCGAATATTTTCTCGATTAACTGAGTTTGATTCGCCAATACCCTTACCATCAGTCCTCGTATAGGCAATCTCGAAAAACCGATTCTTGCCTTTTGTCCGAAATCAGATAGCGATTCTTCTAATTGCGTTATCATGTCCTCACTTAGCCCATCATGTATGAACAATAATGAACCAAAATGGCTGTATCCTTCCAATAACAAAATGGATTCCATCTGATCGGATGGTTGCAATAATACATGATCCATAATCAGCCTTTTCCGATCATAAAACACATTCATTTTCGAACGAATCCAATCGTATGTAAAATCCTTGCCGCTCTTGGACCATCCCGGGGTGAAGATATCCGTGAGTAGTAGCCCTGACCCTTTATCCATATGTATGTTCGTATCTTGTATATATCGTGCACCTTCATATGCAATCAAGGGGTCCTGAACATAGGTGAGGAAGCTTCCCTTCCTTAATACCATTTCAGTCTCCTGCCTTGCCGGTTCTCCCGTAGTCTTATATACCTTTGTCGCAGACTGGGTCGTCAACGTCAAATGTGCCCCTTCTTCTAAACAGAAATGCTGTTGGTAGCAATCACCCCCGACATAACCACCCCCGACATGAATGAGAAAGTAGGTGGGTGAAGTTTCATCCAGAAAAACAGGACGGGACAGTTTGAAAGCACCCTCATGATAACTGTCCTTCACAATCGTCCGCCCCTTTTTAAGTACTGACGTCAAGCGGATGCTACCGGTCCAATTCATTGCTCTAACCCTATGAAAAAGGCCTCGGATTTAATCCAGTTCACCACATCCTCTAATCCTTTTTCATCTTTTAAATTCGTAAAAAAGAAGGGCTTATTTCCGCGTGTTGCCAATGTATCTCGTTCCATCACTTCAAGACTAGCTCCAACGTAAGGGGCCAAATCCGTTTTATTAATGATGAACAAATCCGATTTGATCATCCCCTGTCCGCCTTTTCGCGGGATTTTCTCCCCTTGGGCCACATCTATGATATAAATCGAAAAATCAACGAGCTCCGGACTAAATGTGGCTGCTAAATTATCACCGCCGCTTTCAACGAAAATTAAATCAAGATCAGGATGAAGGTCCTCCAATTCATCAATCGCCGCGAAGTTCATCGAAGCATCTTCCCGAATCGCCGTATGCGGACAGCCTCCCGTTTCCACCCCAATGATCCGATTTTCAGGCAACACACCGTTTTTCATGAGAAAAAGAGCGTCTTCCTTCGTATAAATATCATTCGTGACGACGGCCATGCTGAAATCATTTGCCATTGCCCTTGTCAACTTTTCGACGAGCATCGTTTTCCCGGCACCAACCGGGCCACCTACACCAATTTTCACAACCTGCTTCATCATAATCGGTTTGTCCCTTCTAGGAGCAAACCTGTCACCTCTTTTCTATTCAACTCATAAATAGCCTTACATGCAATTGCTCATGCCTCATTTGGGAGATTTCCAAACCCGGTAATGTCCTCCCAAGCTCATCCTCTGTCATTTCCTTAATTACCACCACCGCTGATTGTATGATGCCATGTGTCCATAACAACAATGATTGTCCAGCGGTCTGTCCTAACGGGATTCCTCTGACTGCATTTTGAATAAGGGAAGAAACGGCCGCATACAGGCAAGATGTGATGGCCATGTCCACGGAAATGCCAAGCTCCGTACAGACAAGTGCAAAGACGATTGCCGGATGACCGTAACATTTCTTTTCTTTGATTTTGATTAGATAGATTGACAACATATCGGATGGGTACAGTGTCATACAAAGCTTTGCCATCTGCTGCCCAATCCTTCTTGAAGCTTCCCTTGATTCTTTGGCAGAACAGCTCGCAAATAGCTTTTCATCCAAATCCCAAATCCCTTCCTCATCTTGATCCAGAATGAGTGCATATGCGATACGGCACCCCAGGCCATCGGTATAAGATAAGGACTTCAAAATATATACCTTTAAAAATTCTTCAAAAGAGTGCGCATCATGAATCTTCTCTTCCTGTATATAGGTCTCCATCCCAAAGGAGTGGGAAAACGAACCGGACGGAAAATTCGAATCACAAAGCTGGATGAGCGGAAACAACCGTTCATTCATGAGAATGTCCGATATGACGGAATGCCTGCTTTACCTTTCTTTTCTCACGGCGAAAGGGAATGCCTTGCTCTGCAAGCAGCTCTTCAACCAGATAATCATATTGAACCAGCATTTCATCCCCCTCAAATTGTGCCGGCAAATGGCGATTCCCCAATTGATGTGCGATATTGCCCATCTGCCCGACGGATGTAGGCGCGATGGTTAAGATATCGTCATCAATCGTCTGAACCACGATCATATTCTTTTCATCCATATACAAAATATCGCCATCCATTAACTCTTTGTTTTCCTTGAGCCTTATTCCAATCTCATTGCCATGATCCGTTTTCACACGTTGAATTCTTTTTCTTAAAGCATCGCTTTCTAGAAAAACCCGTTCCGTATGTTTTGGTTTATTTTGAATGGACTCAACGTTTCCTATCACCTTTTCGACAATCATGCTATTCACCTCAGAATAAAAAGTATCGCTGCGCCATTGGCAGGTCTTCTGCCGGCTCACACGTAATTAAATCACCGTCGACCGTCACTTCATATGTTTGTGGATCCACTTCGATGACGGGTGTTTCCCCGTTTAACTTCATGTCTTTCTTTGTAAGATTCCGGATATTCGAGACGGTTTTCACAATTTTCTTCAACCCGATTTCCTTATGGATTCCCGCTTCATAAGCAGCCTTAGATAGAAAGGTGATGGATGTACCAGAAACGGCTTGCCCAAAACTCGCAAACATCGGACGATACAAAACCGGTTGTGGGGTCGGAATGGAGGCATTGGGGTCTCCCATGATGCTGTGCGCAATCATGCCCCCTTTTACGATCATATCCGGTTTCACTCCAAAAAAGGCCGGGTCCCACACGACCAAATCTGCAAATTTCCCTTCTTCCAATGATCCGACGACATCGGAGATTCCATGGGTGATGGCTGGATTAATCGTATACTTGGCGACATATCGCTTCACACGGAAATTATCGCCATCCCCTTTCTCCTCCATCATCTTTCCCCGTTGTTTTTTCATTTTATCCGCCGTCTGCCATGTCCGCAGGATGACTTCTCCCACCCGGCCCATTGCCTGAGAATCCGAACTGATCATGCTGAAGACGCCTAAATCATGGAGAATGTCTTCAGCAGCTATCGTTTCCTTCCTTATCCGGGAATCGGCAAAGGCGATATCCTCCGGTACGGAGGGATCCAAATGATGGCATACCATCAACATGTCTAAATGCTCTTCCAGCGTATTGATGGTATACGGGCGTGTCGGGTTCGTCGAAGAAGGCAAAATATTCAGATAACTCGCCACCTTAATAATGTCCGGGGCATGTCCGCCACCCGCTCCCTCGGTATGATAGGTATGAATCACACGGCCCTTGATGGCTTCAATCGTATCCTCGACAAAGCCCCCTTCATTAAGGGTATCGGAATGGATGGCTACCTGGACATCATATTCATCCGCAACGGACAAGCTTGTATCGATGGCAGCTGCCGTGGTCCCCCAATCTTCATGCAATTTCAGCCCGATGGCCCCAGCCTTGACCTGCTCGATGAGTGGTTCTTTTGCCGAGGCATTGCCTTTTCCCAAAAACCCGAAATTCATGGGGAAATGTTCAGCCGCCTCAAGCATTTTATGGATATTCCAGGCTCCCGGTGTACACGTCGTGGCATTCGTTCCGGTTGCCGGTCCTGTTCCTCCGCCAATCATCGTCGTGATTCCACTCGATAACGCCGTCTCAATTTGCTGGGGTGCAATGAAATGAATATGTGCGTCAATGCCTCCCGCGGTCACGATCTTTCCTTCGGCGGCGATGATTTCAGTCGCCGCACCAATCGTCATGGTCACCCCATCCATCAATAGGGGATTTCCTGCTTTACCGATTGCCGCAATCTGCCCATCCTTCACCCCGATATCCGCTTTATAGATGCCCGTATAATCGACGATGATTGCATTCGTGAAGACAAGGTCCATGACCCCTTCCCTTTCAGCTGTTGGATGCTGTCCCATCCCATCACGTATGACCTTTCCCCCGCCGAACTTCACTTCATCTCCATATCTAGTGAAATCTTTTTCTATTTCTATGAAAAGCTCTGTATCTGCCAGTCTGACTAAATCCCCGGTCGTCGGACCGAACATGTCGGCATATTGCCTCCGTGACATTTCATGACTCATCCTTCACCCTCCACATCAAGCGGTCCGTTCGTTCGATTGCTTAATCCGTACACTTCCCTTTTGCCGCCAAAAGGAATCAGCTCCACTTCCTTTTCATCGCCTGGTTCAAAGCGGACCGCCGTTCCCGCAGGAATGTTCAACCGTTTCCCATAGGCTTCTTCACGAGTAAATTCCAACCCGTTGTTCACTTCATAAAAATGAAAATGGGAGCCAATCTGAATCGGTCGATCTCCCCGATTGATGACAGAAATGCCTGTCGCAAGCTTCCCTTCATTGCACACAATCGAATCTCTTTTCAAGATATATTCACCTGGTATCATGCCCCAGCCTCCTTACTGAATTGGATTATGGACCGTCACAAGCTTTGTTCCATCCGGAAACGTCGCTTCCACTTGAATATCGTGGATCATCTCCGGGATCCCCTCCATTACATCCTCACTGGATAGAATCATCCGGCCAAATTGCATAAGCTCCGCAACAGAGCGTCCATCCCGTGCCCCTTCCATGATTTCATACGTGATCAAGGCAATGGACTCCGGATAATTCAATTTCACTCCTCTCTCTTTTCTTCTTCTAGCTAAATCCGCTGCAACCACGACCATTAATTTCTCCTGTTCCCTTGCCGTTAAACGCATGACTTCTCTCCTTCTATCATTCTAAAAGAACTGATTTACAAACGAGTCAACCCACATATATAACACAGAAATGTAAGATTTTATAACATATTCTCATTATAAATAATTTTCTGACAATTTCAAGAAGAAAAATGAAAAACGTAAAAACCCTTTCACTCAAACTTGGTGAATATCCATAACCTTGTTATACTTTTATTTAGAAGAAATTTTCTAACAAGATGTGGAGGAATATAAATTGAATTACATAAAAAACCAGTTAAAAGTCACCCGGAGCAGTTTACTAAGTGAAATCAAGGGATTATCGCCAGAGTTTATGGATGTCCAGCCTTCAGGATTCAACAATACGATCCATTGGCACCTTGGTCATGTATTGAGTGCAGCGGAAAAATTCTTATTGGACTCTCCAAATGGCAGTAACCTACCTGACAACTATGGACAACTATTCGGATATGGTTCAAAGCCAGCTGACTGGCCAGAGGATGTCCCATCCACTGAAACACTGAAGCTACAGTTAGAGGAGCAACTCGATCGCCTTCTTGCGATTCCAGAAGAAAAATATGCTGATAAAGTAGAAACTCCATTCAAGGGGATGGAAACAGTGGAGGACTTCATTAGCTTTATCGTCTTACACGAAACGAATCATATCGGACAAATTCATGCGATGAAGCTTCTCGTTCAAGCTTCTAACTGATAACTCAAAAGCCAGGCACACCGATTTTCCAGAAAATCCGGGTGCCTGGCTTTTTTATGTTATGGTCATCAAAGCAAATCGATGGATCCACTCCCTCCGACCATCCACTTACTCCTCGTTACGTTTCCTTCATATTCCAGACATAAAGAGCCAAAAGTATACACCAAAACGAAATTTATCCAGCACGTGATGTATAAAAAATGGTGAAACGGTTGAAAAATGTAATTTCTTCCATTATAATGATGAGATTGTTTGTAATAATATTTAATATCAGGATAAAAATGTATGGATTTTCAATTTTCTTCAATCTCCTCTTCCCTCGAATGTAATGTAGATGAACTACTGTCAGTCATGGATCATTCCTAAAAAAAAACGAGAATCAGAGATTAATACTATTAAGTAGGTAGGTGACCCCCAAAATGTGTGGATTTGTTGGTTGTATGCATCAAAAACCCAATCAAATGAATATAGACATGAAAGATCAAATAAATAAAATGAATACGCTTATTACACATAGAGGTCCGGATGATGAAGGTTATTATAATGATGCGTATGTCAATTTTGGTTTCAGACGACTCAGTATCATAGGAATCGAAAGTGGACACCAGCCCCTTTCTTATGAAAATGATCGGTATTGGATCATCTTCAATGGTGAAATCTATAACTATATAGAATTACGCGAAGAACTAATCCAAAAAGGTTATGAATTTACTACCGAATCGGACACAGAAGTCATCATTGCCCTGTTCAGTGACCAAAAGGAACGTATGGTGAGCAAATTAAGAGGCATGTTTGCTTTTGTCATCTGGGATAAAGTGGAGCAATCGATATTCGGGGCCAGAGATCAGTTTGGCATCAAGCCCTTCTTTTACTCAGAACAAGAGGAACTAACTTATTTTGCTTCAGAAAAGAAGAGTATTCTTCTAGCGATGGAAGGAAAGATAGATTCCGACTCCTTACAGCACTATCTTAGCTTTCAATATGTACCTGAACCCGATACGATGACAAGCCAAATTAAAAAACTAGCGCCAGGCCATTGCTTCACGAAAAAGCAAGGTGGCAAGATGAATATAAGCCGATATTGGGCACCGACTTTCAAACCGATGGACCTATCCGAAACACAACTTTCCAAGGAAATTCGTGATGTTTTAATAGATTCGGTGAATGTGCATATGCGAAGTGATGTACCGGTGGGATCGTTCCTATCCGGAGGCATTGATTCTTCGATCATCGTTTCCCTTGCCAAGGAGGTCAACCCCAAACTAAAAACGTTCTCTGTCGGTTTTGAACGGGATGGATTCAGTGAAGTCGACGTGGCGAAAGAAACAGCCCACGCCCTTAATCTAGAGAATATCAGCTATATCATTTCGCCTGAGGAATATCTTGCTGAACTCCCTAAAATCATTTGGCACATGGATGACCCACTGGCAGACCCAGCGGCCGTCCCTTTATATTTCGTGGCTCGTGAAGCCAGAAAACATGTAAAAGTGGTATTATCCGGTGAAGGGGCGGACGAGCTTTTCGGTGGTTATAATATCTATAGGGAACCTCAATCATTGAAAATGTTCAACCATATCCCGAATCCGATCAAACACCTGTTAAAAGTGATGAGTAGGATTTTACCGGATGGAGTGAAGGGGAAAAACTTCATTGAACGTGGTGTCACCCCTTTGCAAGAGAGGTACATCGGTAATGCAAAAATATTTGAAGAACGTGAAAAGAAATCATTGCTTTCGGAATATAAACCAAACTTGGGCTATACGACCGTGACTGATCCCATTTACAATCAATCCAGATCATATGATGCCGTTACGAAAATGCAGCATTTAGATATTCTTACTTGGCTGCAAGGAGACATTCTGTTGAAGGCCGACAAAATGACGATGGCTCACTCTCTTGAACTACGCGTTCCTTTCTTGGATAAAGAAGTGTTTAATGTCGCGACAAAGATTCATTCAGAGCAAAAGATCAAAAACAATACGACTAAATATATACTTCGTAAAGCAGCCGAGGGGATCGTCCCTGACCATGTATTAAATCGGAAGAAATTAGGATTCCCTGTGCCTATCCGCCATTGGTTAAAGGATGAAATGTATGATTGGGCCAACAATTTGATTCGTACTAGCCCCACAGATTATCTTTTAAATAAAAAAGCGATTTTTGACTTGATGCAGGAACATGTCGCTGGCAAAAAGGATAATAGCAGGAAGTTATGGACCATCATTGTATTTATGATTTGGCATCAAATTTATATAGAATATGCTTATGATTTTAACGATTTAGGTGAGAAACAAGAAAACAAAAAACAAGTTGTACTTACTTAATCGTTCATTCATAGCTATTCAACCTATCCCTATCAAGGCTTCGTCCGAGCCTTGATAGGGATATTTTCATTTATATTGATGCACGATAACAAAACGCGGCGCCCCACCTTTTATCAGAAATAAGAAAAGCACGCTAATGCATCACTTGATTTAATTCATAAATAGATTATCATTAGAAAGACTGAAATCTCATTACAAGCTGACAAGCGTACCATTGTCGTTGGCGGTGGACGTTTTTATTGCGACAACTAGAAGGAGCTACTAACATGAACCCATTACAAAAACGTTTTTCCCTAATTAGAGGTAAGTTCTTCGAGAGGGTCATCGACCGGATTACCCCTGAACTGACAGATATTCAACCCGAAGGATTTAATAATAATATTCACTGGCATCTTGGCCATACATTATTTGTAACGGAAAAGTTCTTGCTTGACCATCCGGCAGCAGGTAACTTGCCCGCCAATTACGCTGAATTCTTTGCTCAAGGAACCAGTCCTGCTGATTGGACGGATGAAGTCCCTTCTGTTGAAGTATTAATTGAGCAATTTAAAGAACAGCTTGATCGTCTTCTTGCCATTCCTGAAGAGCGTTTGGCCGAAAAACTCGAAGAACCATTCAAAGGGTTCGAAACATATGGGGAAATGGTGAACCTTGCCCTCTTCCATGAAACTTACCATATGGGCCAAATTCATGCGATGCTACGTGTGATTCACGCTGCAAAATGACATAAACAGAAGCCCCCGCTATCCTAAGCGGGGGCTTCTTACTTTTCTCATGTCAATTGATCATTAATGAAATTACTATAGGCTTGTTCCGCAGCCGCTTCTGATGAAAATAATGCATCATCATCTTCAATCGTATGAAAGGTATCGTTCAGGAATAAAGCGACTGCATTAGGATCTTTCGGATGCTGCACAATTTCTGCAGCCCTTACGTTTGAAACTGAGGGAACGTGCGGATTATTATAAATGACAAACACCTCATCGCCAACTTGTACTTCTTTTGCATTAATAACGTCCATTACATTCTTCCTTTCCTTAGGGATTTACTTAGTTTATGGATAATGAACGAAATTATTTATTGGAAAGATAAACCTGATCATACAAAAAAAGAACCCTCCATGATGGAAGGGAGCAGCATCTTTCACTTGAGCATATTCATCTTCTGTAAGAATCCAATCGGGTGCTGCTTGCGGAAGAACTCTTTCAACATATAGGCAATCCCGTCATCATCGTTCGAGCGGGTGACCCATTTGGCAGCTTTTTTGACTTCAGGGTCCGCATTTCCCATGGCAACACCCAAACCTGATCCCGCGATCATCTCTATATCATCCAGTCCGTCCCCAATCGATACGATTTCGGTCCGCTTCACGCCTAAATGATCCGCTAAATACAAAACGCCACTCCATTTTGAAACACCTCTCGGAACGATTGTCAGCCTGTGCCCAGGATTTGTAGTCACTTCAACTTCCGGAAACATGTCTTTTACCAGTTTGTGCATTTCCACTTGATCTTTCTGCTCAGTAAATATGATATCAACTTTTGTCGGGGACATAGGATGATCCATAAGCTCTTCGCTTATGTCATCCACATAGTTTTGGGCATAAATGTTTTGGTCATTCGTATACATGACCGTTTTACCGAGTAAGTTTTCCGGGAGATTAACTCGATTGCCAAGGGAGTACTTTTCATGATGGAGCATTATTTGGGAATTGGTCTTCTCCAGCATTTGCACGAGTTCCACGGTCAATTCTTCTGACATTCTTTTTACCATGATGGGTTTCTCGATGGATTCACCGACAAAAGCTCCGTGTTGGGCAACGATCATTGGATTTATTTTTAGGGCTTTGGCCACTTTTTTTGCAGAATGGTAGTTTCTTGACGTTACAAGTGCAACATGGACACCCTTATCGTGAACATACTCAATGGCCTCTTTGGTCGATTTATTTAAACGGCCATTGGACTGAAGCAATGTTCCATCAATGTTAACCGCTAATAGACGATATACCATGTAGATCTCCCCCATCTGTAATATCCTCTTTCAAATTTATGACTAAAATTTGTAGAGTAGAACAGGATCAGTTTGTCTTTCTTTTTCAAAAAAACTCCTTCGCCATAAGGCAAAGGAGTTTTTTTTGGTATTATTGCTGTTCAGCTGGGCCGTATAAATCTTCTAGTGGCTTCATGATGATTTTGTTAAGGTCGGCAATGACCATGCTCATCCGTTGTTCCGCTTCCATCAATTGAGAAATCGTTGGGTTCTGTTGAACAAGTTGCACAGTTTTTTGAGCTTGTGCCACTTCTTCGGGATCAATTTCCTGCCCCATCATTTGCTTTTGTTGCAATGTCATCTGCAAGTTACGGAAGTTTTCGAACATCCCTTTCGTAGCTGGGTCTGAATTGACTAAATCATATAACCGTTGCAAGTCTGCATATTCATTGCTTGATCGAATCGCTTTTTCCATTTCATATGCTGCATCATACACGTTACTCATAAAATTTTCCCCTCCCGGTAATCATTGTATTCCTACACCTTTCCCACTATAACAAATCCCTTTACTAATTACACGTCATCCTAATAAAACGGTCACAAATCCTTGGAATAGACCGATGATTCCACCAAGCAGGGCACCTAGATATGTGATCATCGATAATTCCTTCTTAGTGATGGAGACAACCATTTGCTCCAAGCGTGAAACGGAAAAGGAAGATACCTGTTCCTCCACGATATCATCCAAATGCAGTCGTTGGAAGAGTGGCTGGAAATGGACAATTAAATAGTCCGCGGCTTTTTCAACAAAAATCGGAACACCTTTGTTGACGATGGTATCCGCAAAACTAGCCGTCAGTTCACGAACCGGTTTTTCCATGATGGAAGCGACCGGAATCCATTCTCCCGTTTTTTCTGTAATCAGCGTGCGGATCGTGTCTTTTCCAATTAATCCTTCCACTTTCTCCATATCCCATTTTTCAAGGTTTCTCAACTCTTTTTCCATCATGACCGATAATAAGTCGACCGTCCGGGATTGATCAAAGAATTTAATGATCTCCGGCTGAATCTTATCGATCAACTTTTCATTTCCGATAAACATTTGAATCAAGTTAATCATTTTTCCTCGCTCTTTGAAAAAATCATCAAGCATTTCTTCGAGTCGTCCCTTGCCATCGGCACTGTTGAAGTATTCTTTCCCCTTCGTTACGATATATTTCGAAATGTCCGGGATTGATTTCACCGCTTTTTGCTGGATATTCAAAGGAATGATGTCTTGTAGACTCTTTCCTCGGTTTTCCGCTGCCCATGTTTCGTATTTACCAAGGACGAATGTCTGTAAACGCTGTTCCATTGTCAGGGAAGAATTCTTCATCCCCAATTGGTCCAACAGTTGTGCCGTACTTTTTTCCGTGGACAACGCCTTCTTCACTTCTGACTGTACGAAAATCTTCATATTCTTTATAGAGGCATCATTAATAACCTTACTTTGAATGCTCTCGGGTGTGATTAAATGTTCGACGACCAATTTCCCTAACTGCTTGGCTAACTCATCCTGCCGCTTCGGAATTAAACCCGGTGTCAACGGCACCTGCTTTCCAAAAATAAATATGGGCTTATAGGGTCTGAACAGCATGCGGATTGCCAATAAATTGGTGAACCCTCCTATGACTGCACCGACAACGACCATAAACAGTATTTTTACCCACAACTCATCCATGATGTTTTTCTCCTTTTATTGCTTGAAATAGGGGCTATATGACACGTTCTACTTTGAAAAACATAGAATGTGATATCCACTTTTGCCCATCATTTAATTATAAAAGGATATCAAACTTAGTGCAAACGGGGAATTATTATGACCTTGAAATACCAAAAAGTTTTTATTACGGTAAATTCAGCTGCTACAAGAAAGAAGGCACTGTTGTTTGTCGAAGAAAAACTATTTCAGGAATGGGACCTTCAATATGGAGAACCTCTTACGCTCATTGCCGGACGGCGTTCTGTCCCGGTACTTGTCCAAACATTCGCCTCACCGGAATCCACCATAAAGATCTCACATGATACGAACCAATTCTTATCTCTGCCTCCCTTCTCGGGGCCGGTCTCCGTTTCCTTTCATGCAGAGGAGAGAACGTTGCAAATAGCGCCTTTCCTTGCCGTCCTCATTAACCAGGGGCCCTTGCAGAGCGGCACATTCGGTGAAATGGAACCATTTTATCAGGAGATGATAGCCTATTGTAATCAAAAAGGCTTTCCTTTCTTTTTGGCAAAACCACAGCCACTTGCGGACGGGATCCTTACAGGATATTGGCCAGGGGCGAATGGGTGGGAGACCCTTGAGCTCCCCATTCCTGATGTGTTTTACAATCGGATCCACTCCCGGAAGGTGGAAGGAACACCACTATTCGAAAACTTTTCAACGGAATTGAAATCCCTTGCCATTCCCATGTTCAACGGGCGGTTCCTTTCCAAGCATGATGTGCATGAGCTTCTGCTCTCAGATTATACCCTGCTTCCACATTTACCCGAGACGGTGATGTTTAATGAACAGGAACCCTTCATGACATTTTTAGATAAGCATCCAGTAAGCTATCTAAAGCCCTCGACAGGCAGTCAGGGGCGGAATATCTGCAAGCTGACCGAATCATCGGGCAGATGGGTAATCGAGCATGCTGGAACAGAAAACAATATCCATACTATCGAAACGAAGGAGAAATTATTCTCGGCCTTGAAAAAGTTTTGCCGGAATCAAGCTTACATCCTTCAAAAGGGGATTTCCTTATTCGAGATCGATCAGAAATTAGTGGATTTCCGCATCCTGCTTCATAAAAACGGACAGCATCAATGGAAGGTCACCTCCATGGTTGCACGAATCGGGGATTCGGGAAATATCGTTTCTAACCTCGCACAAGGTGGTGTCATGAAGAACGGTTCCGACTTTTTAAAAGAGATCGTGGATCACCAAGAAGCCAAACGTTTATATCAAAGCCTCATCCGTTTAGCCAAGAAGACGGCAGTTGCGCTTGATGACAACCATCCGGAATTATTTGGGGAGCTGGGTATCGATTTAGCCCTTGATAGTAACAAGCATCCTTGGATCATAGAAGTGAATTCGAAGCCCTCAAAAAAATTCCAAGGTACCTATGAAACATTCCGGCCATCTGTAAAGTCGATTATTGAGTTTATGTATGCGATAAATGAGTGAAGACCATCCATAAAAGGAGTTGCTGGCACGTGTTAATAGGGCTAATGTCCACGAAAGATACACAAGAAAATCATTATTTCACCGAGCTAGCCAAGACGGCTAAAACCCTTGGCATGAATGTTTGTAAGTTCGTACCGGAAAATATGGACGTTGATTCGAAGAAAATCAAGGGCGAGCGCTTTGATGGGGAAAAAGAAGTTTGGCTTCCTGCTTCACTTGACCTTCCTGATTTTGTATATGACCGTTGTTTTCATGGCATTTCCCGTGAGCATAATGATATACGTGAGAAAATAAATTGGTTAAAAGAAAACTCGAATTTTCTTGGGCTTGGCCTCCCTGGCAAATGGGATGTTTACCGAACATTGAAAACCAATCCCCTGCTTCAAGCCTTTTTCCCAGAGACGGAGCGGGTCACGACACCTGAGCAAATAATCGAGCACATGGAACGCCTGGAAAAAATCATCATTAAGCCCGAGTTTGGATCAGGCGGTCTTGGCATTTACCTTCTGACGAAAACTAAGGAAGGCACAACCGTCTCCATGACCAAAAAAGGAACGAAATATGACCGCCAATTCGAATCAAAATCGCAACTGAATAAATGGCTACAGCACTTATTAACTCGCTATAGTTACCTATGTCAACCTTATTTAGAATTGAGCAACCAGAAGAACGAACCATTCGACTTACGGATTTTGCTTCAGAAAAACGAAAAAAACCAGTGGCTGGAACGGGGGCGGGGCATTCGTCTTGGGAAACAAGATCATATCACTTCCAATCTGACGACTGGCGGAGAAGCCTTATCGCTTGAAGACTTCATGAAAAAGAATCCTGATTCCATCCCGGTAACCGTCGAACAAACCATCCAGCATATCCTCCGGACTCTCCCTGTGGAGACGGAAGGCGCTTTTCAAAGGCTATTCGAACTTGGAATCGATTTAGGCATCGATAAGGCGGGGAAAATTTGGATTTTGGACATTAACTCCAAGCCCGGAAGAAAGATCATCCAAACACTCCAACCAGAGTCCATGAAAGAAATTTATCAAGCCCCGTTCAAATATTGCCAATATTTATCCGAACATCTTCTGAAAGCAGGTGAATGACCCATGCGAAAGACATACCCTGCAGAGATTGCCAACATCCCCGGCCACGTCCTTTTTTATCCGTCTGACCTTGGGGAACTGGGGGATATCGAATTAATTTATTTTGGGCAGCATTCCTGCCCTGCAGCCGTCAAGCCAAATCCAGCCATCAAGCAATCAATCGTACTCTCGAATAGTCTTGCAGATTCTTTGATGTTCAACGAGATCGATACTCCCCTTCATTTATTTATATACGGGAAGAGCCTTCATATCGGCCCGCTCATTGGAATTTTCTCATCAGGCTTCACAGGCATTTCCAATAAACCGCTTGGGGAACGTTCCGGCTTTTTTTCGAAATTACTTTCTCTCAGTCAAACAACCGGTTGTATCCCCTTTGTTTTCGGTGAGAATGTCATCAATTGGGATCAAGAAACGATTAAAGGATATGTATATGAGAAGGAAAACTGGCAGATCAATGAATTCCCTTTTCCCAACGTCGTATATGACCGGCTTCCCAACCGAATGACGGAAAACCGTGAGGGGCCAAAGGAAGTGAAGCAAAAGTTCCAAAAGGAATATAAGATTCCTTGGTACAATCCTGGTTTCTTCAATAAATGGGATGTTTACGAACGGTTGAATGCGGATGATCGGGCTTTGCCATTTTTACCGGAGACCTACCCTTTTCAATCTCTATCCGTCGTCGAGACGCTTCTGTCGCATTATCGCCAAGTCTATATCAAACCCATTCATGGTAGCCTTGGCCTCGGCATTCATCAAATTCTGTATGATAAGCATGAAAATGTCTACTATTGCCGGTATAAAAATGAGGAACAGGAAAACAAATTACAAAAGTTTTCCACACTCGAATCCATCCTCAAACATGTATTTCATAATCGACCGCTTGAGAACCTGATCGTTCAACAAGGCATCCCGTTAATCCGCTCTTCAAAGCGGCCAGTGGATTTCAGGGTCCATACGAACAAGGACAGCAATGGGGTTTGGCAAGTGACGGCCATCGCCGCAAAAGTTTCCGGGGCTGGCAGTGTGACGACCCATATTAAAAGCGGCGGGGTCATCAAGACGGTTGCCGAACTATACGGAGATGACGAAGAAGCTAAACGGATCGAGGAAAAGCTATCAGAAGCCGCTCTTATATTAAGTGAAAGCATCGAGGAGCACCTAGATGGCATCATAGGAGAAATCGGCTTCGATTTCGGATTGGATAAAAAAGGGCAAGTATGGATGTTCGAAGCTAATTCTAAACCAGGCCGTTCTATCTTTTCCCATCCAAAGTTAAAGGAATTTGAACTTTTAACCAGGAAGCTCAGCCTTGATTATGCCATTTATCTTACCGAACAGACGATTTCACAAACGATTGGTACACAGAAATGAACATTTTTTATGATGTTCCCTCTGAGAGATGGAGCCATAACGAGGAAGATATGCAGCTATATGCGGGAGCCGCGAATGAGGAAATCCCTTTTAAGCAGGACACCCAGGATCAGACACTTTTTCCGATTACTTTATTTCCGGGAAACCGGGTGCTAGTCGTTGGTATCTTGACCTCTCTAGATCCAAAGAAGGAATCAGGTATAGGGGGGAATTTGACACTTTTTCAGAATTTATCTCAATATTTATCGAATCATGGGATATTGGCCTATGTATTCACGGTTGAATCCTTGCTTTCCAACTACATGAAAGGCTTCATCTTTTCTCCACAAACGAACACATGGAATGAGGTAAAATTACCACTGCCCGATATCGTTTATAATCGCATTCCCAAAAGGGGATTCGAAGCATCGGAAAGTTTTCAAGAACTCCTTTCCTTTTTTAAAGAACATCGTATCACTTTATTCAACCCTCATTTTTTAGATAAGTACTTGATGTACGAAGCATTGACGGAAGATGGATCTCTAGCCCGCCATCTTCCATCGACCATAGACCTATCCGACCCTACCCAACTAGCGGACTTCTTACATTTCCACAAACATATTTATTTGAAACCATGCAAAGGAAGCCAAGGTAAGGGCATCTACACCCTGCTAGAAAAACCTGATGGCACCCTCCAATTCAATAGCCTGAAACATCAGGAATTGTATTCTGATTTCTCCGCGTTTTGGGAAGCCAATAAGGCGTCGCTCAAAAAGAGGGGGTATCTGGCCCAACGAGCGGTCATTCCAAAGAAACTGAATGGACACCGATACGATTACCGTATTCTTGTTCATTATGAAAATGGGTTTTATAAAGTGACCGGCAAGGGCGTGAGGATGTCGCAAACCCAGGAAATCACAACCCATACACCAAGGGGGGGAAAGCTTTTTCCCTATCAGCAGCTACAAACGAGGCCGTTAAACAGGAAGTTGGCGAACATTGCGCAAAGATGTGGAATCATCCTCTCCAGGAAGTTTGGCTTTCTTGGGGAATTCTCCATTGATATCGGGGAAGATACATCCGGTGCTCTATTCATTTATGAAGTCAATTCAAAACCCATGCAATTTGATGAAGAGGAAATTGAAGCGAGCCGCCTACTACATTTAAAAAACCTGTTCATTGAATTAACTTTTCCGAATCACATAAGAAAATAACCTCCATCCTGCTTTTTCCATTATAATGAAATGAGAAACAGCGATATGGAGGTTATACATATGATTACGCATTTTCAATGGAAGCCGTTGCACAAGAATTTACCTGGCTGGAAGATTTCCTTTTACTTCAATAAATTGGCCGTCCAAGCCCTCTATCATAAAGATGGGTCCATTGAGTGGTTAACCAATCCGCCTGTAGAGTCAGAGGAAGAAAAACTCAAGGGCATGATTCATGATTTAATGGTGTACCACGTGTACGACTAAATAGAATAAAGAATCCCTCTTTGGCTAACACTAATAAAAAGCCAAGGAGGGATTTCATTTGGATAAAGAAAAGATTACATTTCTGAAGGATACCGAGTATGACGGTAAGGATTCTGTATATCTCGATATCGATCGTATCATCAATGAAGGACTTGCTGGCGGAAACGTCTATGAAGCCGCGGACACCTTGAACATTGAGGAAGCCCATGACTTTCATGATGAAACGGAACCGAACATCAATAAAGATTGAAAACAAGGGCTTCCCTTATGGGCGGCTCTTTACTTGATTTCTTGATAGCCGAATATTTCTAGATTCACTTGGCTAAAGGCTCTTTCAAGATTTGCTTCGTATTCTTTCCTATCTTCTACGTTTTTGCCATGAACCTGGATTTCCTCAATCAAGCTTGCTCGGCAATCATCTAAAGATATCATTTCTTCCACACAAAAGTTACGCATGATTTGCGCTTTTAAATAGTCCGTAAAATGCTCAACTGTACCAAACAATGATATGGCCCCCTATGATAGCTGTCCTGTCTAATTAACAGGATTCTTTTTGAATATTGTCCAATATGGACTTGTAAAAAACAAAAAACAACTTCCCATTCAGAAGTTGTTAGAGTGCAAACGAAACATAACAAAAATGACCATGATTCCCCATTTTTCTACAAAAATAAGAAAGCATGTTCTTGCTAATTTTTCGCACTTAACACCCCCTATCCTCGTAGGTTTCTGGCGTTGTGCTAAAAACGGGCAGGTCTCCTGGCTCATGATCATCGCTTTTCGAACCTTCCCATCTTTTCTTGCAAAAAAGACAGTGGCATTCCTTCGAATCGCTCTCATTTACAGTTGCGGGACAGCGTCGGATTCTAACCGACTTCCCTTTTAAGCAGATAAGCTACACTTTCTTATCTGCACCCATTTCTAGACGAAATACTATTTTTCAGTTTAACTGTATCAAATTTTCACTAGGATTACAATGAGGCTCCTGCCTTGTTCTTGGGCCCTATCTATCCTCTTTCCTCTTATTCATCATTTCTTCCTGTCCTCTGAATACACCCTACTCTCTTTCAGGATCGATGTAATGATATGCTCCGAATCCCATTCATGACCGGATATCTCGATAAGCGGATACCGATTAGGCAACACGTTTTGCTGAATTTCATGGACTTCCAATCCTTGATCATGCAAACGCAGAATTTCACCGCGCAGATTTTCCAAGTAACTGAGCTTTCTTTCAAACATTTCCTTTCCGTTCGGGACATATCCGGCATGGCAGCAAAAGACCTCTTTAAAATCATACTGAAGCAGTTTCTTGATGGATTCCATGATGACCGGGATAGATTCTTCCCTTAAAACTAGCTTCGTTTTCGGCGTTACAAACAGGTCACCCGAAAACAGCATGCCATTACTATGGTTCAGGTAAACCATATGGTCCCTCGAATGCCCTGGCGTAAAGATTGGCTCCCATGTTTGAGTGCGTGAATGGACGACCCCTCCTAATGGTTCTGCCTTGAAGGCATCCCTATCTCCCCAAAAAACTCTACGGTAAACGGGATATTCTGCATCCTTTGCACAAATATCGAGGGACATCGGATGAATATAGATGG
Source organism: Peribacillus sp. NPDC097197 (assembly GCF_050278025.1). Taxonomy (NCBI): domain Bacteria; kingdom Bacillati; phylum Bacillota; class Bacilli; order Caryophanales; family Bacillaceae; genus Peribacillus; species Peribacillus sp. NPDC097197. Next base: position 55,045 of record NZ_JBNNST010000018.1, read on the forward strand.
GAACGTTCCTATGTTCCTGTATCCATGCGGCCCCACCCGTATGGTCCTCATGATAATGCGTCAGCGCAACCATATCGTAATCAGCGGTTTCAAAGAATGGAGTAAGTTCCTTCAACAAGATTTTTGCACCCGTATCAACTAACATGCCATCGGTTAAGAACACATTCACGCTCATGCCTGATTTGTTTCCTTCCGGTGTCCCTTTTACGCAAACCACATCGTTTATCGTTTTCATTTCCAGCATGACTTTCCACCCCAATCATTTTTTTGGAAAAACTCATCATCCTTTATTTACTAATTTACTTACAATAAATGTATTATCTCTCCATACTTTTTACAAGTATAATATTTTTTCTAATGATGGGAGTGATCAAAGTCCATATTCTTACGCAGACAGGCCATGTAAGATCCGGGACGTTCCGTGTAACTTAGCAAATGGCCACTATAATCTGGGCAAGTAGATCGTTTGATTCATAATCTTGATAAAATTCAAAAAATAATTGACATTACTGTATTTAACAAATAATATAGATTATATTAAAAAAATAATAAAATACTAAAATAGTAATTAACTTATCAAGAGTGACTGAGGGACCAGGCCCTATGACGTCCGGCAACCGCCCCACATCGGGAATGGTGCCCCTTCCTGCAGAATGAAATACCATTCTGAAAGATAAGACGGGATATAATTTCGCTGCCTCTTTCTGAATGATAGAGGTAGCTTTTTTATGTATAAGGAGGATAGCATCATGATTGAAATTCGTTCAGTTCGAAAGGAATATATCTCGAAGAATACCCGAGTTATCGGAGTGGATAATGTATCTTTAACCATTCAAACGGGAGAGGTTTATGGGATTGTCGGGTATAGCGGCGCGGGAAAGAGTTCATTGATTCGCTGTCTGAATCTTCTTGAGCGTCCGACCAATGGTAGCATCATCATCGATGGCGTCGACTTAACAACCTTATCAAGCCAGGAGCTTCGCAAACAACGCCAGAAAATCGGCATGATATTTCAGCATTTTTCCCTAGTCAGTTCCAAAACGGTTTTTGACAATATCTCCTTCGCCTTGAAAGCCGCCCATCAACCAAAGGAGGTCATTACTAACCGCGTTCTGGAACTTTTGGATATCGTTGGCCTTCGGGATAAAAAAGATGTTTATCCGGCTCAACTCAGTGGCGGACAAAAACAGCGGGTAGGCATTGCACGGGCCTTAGCGAATGACCCTACCGTCCTATTATGTGATGAAGCGACATCAGCCCTTGATCCAACCACTACGAAGTCGATCTTACAGTTGTTGAAAAAGATCAATAAAGAACTGGGCATCACCATCGTGCTGATCACCCATGAAATGGAAGTGGTCAAGGAACTGTGCCATCGTGTCTCCGTCATGCAAGATGGACGAATTATTGAAGATGGCCCTGTTTATGAAATATTTTCACAACCCAAACAAGAACTGACTAAGCAGTTCATCAGCAGCGTGCTGGATTTTGAACTTCCTCCCCACCTTATAAGGGAAAACAAAGGAACGATTATCAAAATACAATTTGAAGGGCAAACCGCTGGTGAATCGATTCTCTCGGATACTCTACAAAACTATTCTGTCAGAGGGAATATCCTGCACGGGAAAATTGAATATATCCAGGATATCCCTCTAGGAATCTTGATCATCGAATTGATTGGTGAGCCTGAAGAAGTGCAAGTAGCCCTTGAATACATAATAAGCCGGACCCGATCCGTGGAGGTGTTAAAGCATGTCACTGCTTGATTCCATCATCAATATTTTGCCTGACCTTAATAAAGCCTTTCTGGAAACGATTTATATGGTCGGAATTTCCCTTGCGGTTGCCCTCCTGATTGGACTGCCTCTAGGAGTATTGCTGTTTACGACGACCAGGAATTTGTTCTTTGAAAATATCACGTTGAATCGGTCCCTCGGTTTCGTGGTTAATCTAGTCCGCTCGATTCCGTTTATCATTCTTTTAGTCGCTTTGCTTCCTTTAACCGAATTCCTTACCGGGTCAACGATTGGACCGCTAGCGGCTTCCGTTTCCCTATCAGTCTCCGCCATACCTTTTTTCGCTAGGATCGTAGAATCTACATTGAGGGAAATAGATAAGGGAGTGATCGAAGCCGCGATCGCCGTGGGCGCTTCCCCATGGATGATCATCAAGGATGTGCTTCTTCCTGAAGCAAGGCCTGGAATCATCCAAGGCGTGACATTAACGACGATATCACTCATCGGCTTCTCGGCTATGGCAGGAACAATCGGCGGAGGAGGAATCGGTGACCTCGCGATTCGTTTCGGCTATTACCGTTATGACAACACGATCATGATCACAACGGTGGTCGTTCTGATCTGTCTTGTCCAAATCATCCAAATGATAGGCGATAAGGCCTCTCACTATGTAAACAAACGATAAGATTCATGAATGTTAACGATGACACTACATTAAACAAGGAGGAATTTTTCATGAAAAAAATCACTTCATTATTATCTATATGTGCATTAGCCCTTGGGTTGTCAGCTTGCGGAAATGACGATGCGACAACTAAAACGGAGGACAAGAAAGAATTAAAAATCGGGGCAACGACTGGCCCTTATGCCGACATGGTCATAGAAGCCATACAACCCGGACTTGAAGACCTTGGCTACAAAGTGGACATCGTCGAATTCAGTGATTATATCCAGCCGAATAAATCACTTGGTAATGGTTCGATCGATGCCAACCTCTTTCAGCATAAAGTGTATATGGATAATTTCGCAAAGGAACATGACTTAGAGCTCTCTGACCTTATTATTGTTCCAACGGCACCGATGGGCATTTACTCCACGGAATACAAATCATTGACCGATATTAAAAATGGTGCGACCATCGCCGTTCCCAATGACCCAGTCAACCTCTCCCGTGCACTTAAAGTTTTATTGGATGAGGGCCTGATTGACGTGGATCCGGATGTTGATCCATTAAGAATATCTGAGAAAGATGTAACAAAGAATCCGAAGAACATTCAATTCGAACCACTGGAATCGGCACAATTACCTCGTGCAACGGACAGTGTTGACCTATCGGCCGTTCCTGGTAACTTTGCGATTGCCGCCAAAATGGACCTTCAAGATGCTCTTGCATTAGAAAACATGCCAGATACGTATCGCAATGTCGTGGCTGTAAACACTAAGGATAAAGACGCCCAATTTGCAAAAGATATCAAATCAGTTGTAGAAAGTGCCGAATTCGAAAAGGTGATTGATGACAAGTTCCAAGGCTTCGGTAAACCCGATTGGATGAAATAAGGAAACAGCAAGTATGGGTCTGCTCCTGTCTGGGGCAGGCCTTTACTGATTAACAATACCTACGAACGCAGTCATTGTTTTCTTTTCCGCTTTGCCCTTTTTGGATATAATGGAATGGAAAGAAGGTGAACATGATGCTTAATAAGCTTAAACATACATTCCCAAACTCCCTTTCAGATAAAAAAGATGCACAGGACATCTCGGCATATTTCTGGTTGGAAGATCCATTCGGCCATACAATTGGCATTCCCCGCTCAGACATATCGGCGGAGGGAATCCGTTTGCTTACGCTACTCTTTGACACTCCATCACTCCAAAGTCCAAACACCTCCACTACCCAAAAAACTACTTGGAATGATTTTTTATTTGGGCCGCGTGCCTCCCAGCCCCTAACGAACTGGGAGAATGTCCGGTTCACCTACTTTAACCTGGCCCATGGGGATTTTTCACACGATCATTTCGAGGAAGCGATTCTCTCATTCGTACCATCCGATTCCATCCTGGTCTGGGAGAATGAAACGGCGGGAACCTTAATTGAATCAGACATGGATGAACCCTTATCGACGCATGATTTTCTCGCCATCTCATCTACACTCGAGAGTGACTTTTACGTGAAGATCAGGGTCTATGCCGGTCGATTTCACCCTGTCGATGCGGACCTTCATCACCATCTGATACAAGAGAGAAAATGTTTCACACTTTCTTTGCTCCATCTATCCGATGTTAAGGTGACGGAATTACCCAATATTATCCCCTACGCACTCATGAATGCCTGTACTGACATGGATAAAAGATGGTACATCAATGAATTGCTTGGCAAGACGCGGCAGGATCATGAATTGATCAAAACGGTTAAAACGTATATCGAATGTAATTCCAACGCCTCATTGGCAGCTAAACAACTTTATATCCATCGGAACAGCCTGCAATACAGGATAGATAAATTCGCTGAAAAAACAGGACTGGATGTACGGAATTTTCCGCATGCTTTGGCTGCCTACCTCCTCATTCTCTTAAATGAGCAAAAAGGATAATTATCCCTTTTGTGCAGTGTGCCCATATTTATTTCAGTATTGATAGAGTAGACTATAAATATCATTACGAATTTAGGAGTTTAAGAGGAGGAATAGTTCATGGCAGAGTTAGTATTGGATCATATCTTCAAGATTTATGATAATAAGGTGACAGCCGTTAAAGACTTCAACCTTAGCGTGGCCGATAAGGAATTCATTGTTTTCGTCGGACCCTCGGGGTGTGGAAAGTCGACCACTTTAAGGATGATTGCCGGCCTTGAGGACATCTCCCAAGGGGATCTTTTTATAGATGGCAAGCGGGTCAATGATGTGCCTCCAAAAGATCGGGACATTGCGATGGTTTTCCAGAACTACGCTTTATATCCTCATATGACCGTCTATGACAATATGGCTTTTGGACTGAAGCTAAGGAAAACGCCGAAGAAGGAAATCAAGCAACGCGTCCATGATGCTGCCAAGATCCTTGGACTTGAAGACTTCTTACAACGGAAGCCTAAAGCCCTTTCTGGCGGGCAGCGCCAGCGTGTGGCACTTGGAAGGGCCATTGTTCGGGATGCCAAAGTCTTCTTGATGGATGAGCCCCTTTCCAACCTTGATGCAAAACTTCGGGTACAAATGCGCGCAGAAATCGCTAAACTGCACAAACGGATCAATACAACAACGATTTATGTCACCCATGACCAAACAGAAGCCATGACCATGGCCACCCGGCTTGTAGTCATGAAGGATGGCATCATCCAGCAAGTGGGTGCACCGAAAGATGTCTATGAAAAGCCTGTAAATGTTTTCGTAGGCGGATTCATCGGCTCACCTGCCATGAACTTCTTTACAGGTACCTTGCAGGATGGATTCATTCAAATTGGGGAGCAAACACTTGAGGTGCCTCCTTTCAAAATGGATACGCTTCGTAATCAAGGCTATATCGGAAAAGACATCATTCTTGGCATCCGGCCTGAGGATTTCCATAACGAAGAAACGTTCATTTCCGCATCGCCCACTTCAACATTCACGGCTCAAGTCGATGTGGCCGAGCTAATGGGTGCCGAAATCATGCTCTATTCGACATTCGCCGGACAGGACTTTGTTGCCAGGGTGGATGCCAAACATATCATCCAGGCTGGTGATGCCATTGACCTGGCCCTTGATATGAATAAAACCCATTTCTTTGATAAAGAGTCCGAGCAACGTATTTTTGACGAAGAATCAGAAATGGAAGGCAACCAGCAAACGAAGATGGCTTAAGTAATTACTTTTTGATTTGGATTTGCATCCAAATGGGGGAAGCCTTATCGACCAAGGCTTCCCTCAACTTATTTCTCAAATCGAACCAATGTCTTTTCAGGCATTTCAATCGAATCAACATTCAATGTATCCATTTTTAACGTTAACTCACCTACTCGTTTTTCTTTCTCCTCCCCTACCCAGCAACTATACAATTCGAAATACTCACCTTTCTCAAGATAGTCATTCATCATTTCACATAATGCCGTAAGCTTCTTTTTTGATTCAAAACACTGGCTTGGACTCATATCTTTTGAAATTTCAATTCCCCAGTCGGATGACACTTCATAAACAAACTGTGCCGTGAATTGATACTTTTTTACATGTTGTTTGTCGTATTTACTTGAAAAACAATCTCCAATCTGAATTAAGGCGTTATGCTCTTCATCTTCACTAAGACGGAGTTCCACGTTACACCCAATATAGCTCGCTAAACTCACATTACATGCTCCTTTATACTCCTCTTTTCCTCGATATATGGACGATCCGCCGAACTATTCTATTCCAAAAACTTACCTCATCCACTTCTATCGACCCGCTCCACGTTTCTTTTTTCAGCTTCATTATCCTGCGTCTAATCGCCTGCCTACCACGAAGCAATAAGACTTTAAAATATGGCATTCACGTTCATCACTTCATAACGATTCATGAGGTAGTCCTCCCATCCAAGGTAGGGATCTTAATTAGCCCAACGCTTCTTCAACATTCCATTCAACTTTTCAGATCCGAACAGCATGGCCATCACATAAACCAGAGCAAAGTACGGAAATACATCAAGCGTAGTGTACGAAGCAATTAACCCTAGAAAGGGCGGCAAAAGGGTGGTCCCCGTGTATGCCACAGCCATTTGATATCCTATGATGGACGGTGAATGGGTTTTACCGAACCTGGCGGGGGTCTCATGAATCATGCAAGGATAAATGGGGGCCAAGCCCAATCCGACTATAACAAAACCGACAAGCGACATCGTAACCGGCAAGGGCAGGATAAGGAGTACCGTCCCAATAAGTGCTGCAATCTGTCCCAATCGGATCATGAGCTGATGGTTGGTGACCTTCAAAAGAATAAATCCTGTTATAAGCCGTCCTAGCATAATACCCGTATAGAAAAAAGAGACCCCTTGAGCGGCCAAAGCAGCTGACATGCCCTTGCTATTCACAAGATAGCTGCTTCCCCACAGTCCTAACGTTGATTCAACGCCGCAATAGAAAAAGAACGTGAACAATGCATACTTGACTCCTTTGATTTTAAGCGGCCTTTCCTTGGATACCCGTTCTTCCAAGTAATCCGGATTCACTGTGCTACCTTCATCGATTGGCACCCTCCGAGAGACTAGCTTCCATAATGGAAGGGTTAACACGAGTAAAAGGGCTAGGGTGAACTGGATATAGGAAATGGTTACATAACCAGCTCTCCATGTGCCTTGATTAGCCATATAATAAGACATCATGATGGGTCCTATGCTTGCCCCCACTCCCCAAAAGCAATGAAGCCAGTTCATATGATGGGCTTTATAATGCAACGCCACGTAGTTATTCAGCGCAGCGTCGATAGCTCCTGCACCCAGCCCCAAAGGGATCGCACAGATAATAAGCCAATCCAGAGAGGGAGAATAGGCAATGCCAAATAAGGCCACCGCTGTCAGGGCCACACTTATACACGTGACCTTTCCCGTCCCCAGTCGTTTATTTAACCAGCCGCTAGCCAGGCTTGAGAAAATGGTCCCTGCTGCAACAATCATATAAAGTAAGCCTGCAGTCTCCAGTGGCTGGTCATAATCAGACTGCATGACCGGCCAGGCAGCACCCAGTAAGGAATCTGGAAGACCCAGGCTTATGAAAGCCAAGTAAATCATAACCAATAAGAGCATTGCCAAGGTTACCACCCTACTTTCCATTCTCCACGAATAACTCACTACCATAACATTATACGGCGAGACAAGCCCACTATCCCTCTATTTTTCCACTATGAATTTCCAATTCCAAGTTTAGGTAACCTCCTTTTCATGAAAAAATGATCCACATAAAAAAGAGACTTCTCATTTTTATGAAAAAGTCTCGATCATTAATTATTCTAAGGTCTCACCCTATTATTCAAGAACTCTATTCCTGTACCAAAATCACTTCATCGTGTCCGCAGTTGGGGCACTTCATAATATGCGGGCATTGTCCCTTTTGAAGGGATTCGGGAAAACCGTCATTTTTTTTCAATGTATCAATATCCATATAAGCACTGTAATCATCGGCATAATCCATCAATTTCCCTTGATCTTCAAGGTCACTACTGCATTTAGGGCATTCCAAATGCATTTTTCTAAGACCATTGCATAGTGGACATAAAGACATGACCATTCCTCCTGTTCGATTTATCTAGTTTAAGTATTCGTTTATTCCATCATTTTAACACATTAAAACATCCTCCCTACATGCGAGGAAGGATGCTTACCTGTTGATTATTTATTGACCATGTTAGCAGGGTCAACCCATGCTTTGAATTCATCTTCCGTTAGGAATTCAAGTTTCAACGCCGCTTCTTTCAAAGTGGAGTTGTCTTTGAATGCAGTTTTCGCAATTTTAGCCGCTTTTTCATACCCGATATGTGGGTTCAATGCCGTTACGAGCATAAGAGAACGATCAACATTTTCTTTGATCTTATCTTCATTCGCTGTAATTCCTACCGCACAGTTATCATTGAAGGAATGAATGCCATCAGTCAATAATTTAACGGTTTGCAGGAAGTTGTAAATGATGACCGGTTTGAAAACGTTCAATTCAAAGTTCCCTTGGCTTGCTGCAAAACCGATTGTAGCATCATTTCCGACAACTTGTGTCGCAATCATTGTCATTGCTTCACATTGGGTCGGATTCACTTTACCTGGCATGATGGAGCTGCCTGGCTCATTTTCAGGAATGGCGATTTCACCGATTCCGCTTCTTGGGCCACTTGCCAGCCATCTAACATCATTGGCAATCTTCATTAAATCAGCAGCCAATGCTTTAAGAGCACCGTGTGCATAAACAATTTCGTTATGGCTTGTTAAAGCATGGAACTTATTATCCGATGTGACAAATGAATGTCCTGTATCCGCTGCGATTTGTTTAGCAGAAAGTGCCGGGAATTCTTTTTTCGTATTGATTCCAGTCCCTACAGCCGTACCGCCCAATGCAAGGTTCAATAATTTTTGGCTACTTTCTTCGATCATCGCCAAATCTTTATCAAGCATTGCTTTCCAACCGGAGATTTCTTGGCCAAGAGTTAGTGGTGTCGCATCTTGAAGATGGGTACGTCCAATTTTCACGACATCCCAGAATTCTTTTTCTTTGGCTTCGAATGTGTCACGAAGCACTTTAATGGCCGGTACCAATTTTTCGGCAACTTCCATATAAGCTGCGATATGCATGGCTGTCGGGAATGTATCGTTAGAGCTTTGTGCTTTGTTAACATCATCATTCGGGTGAAGCATCTCAGTTTCGCCTTTTTCCTCTAACCATTTATTCCCTTTGTTTGCGACCACTTCATTCACGTTCATATTACTTTGTGTGCCGCTACCTGTTTGCCAGACGACAAGTGGGAAATGTTCGTCAAGCGTCCCTTCAAGGATTTCACCACAAATTTTAACGATGGCATCCTTCTTCACTTCTGAAAGATCGCCAAGTTCAAAATTCACTTTTGCTGCCGCTTGTTTTACGTAAGCAAATGCATGAACTAATTCAATCGGCATTTTTTCATAACCGATTTTGAAGTTATTACGGCTTCTTTCCGTTTGAGCACCCCAGTACTTATCAGCAGGAACTTTTACTTCCCCCATTGTATCTCGTTCGATTCTATATTCCATGTGTTCTCCTCCTATATTCGCACTATCCACTGAGAAACAATATGTATATGTAATGAATAATGACGTTTTATATGATCCCCTATATATTGTACAAACTTTATTATTGTAAAGCAAAAAAAACGGAACACAAATGACCTTTTCCTTCAGAAAAGTCCGTTTAATCTGAATCCGGTTCTATTACTCTGTTGAATTCGTAATTTTATAATGATAAACATGATACATGTTCCAGTTTGTCGACAAAAGGGGTCCGGAATGATTTCATTCCGGACCCCTTTTTGATATTTTCTTGAAATTTCGCTCAAAATTTAGAATATAGGTCTC
>NZ_JBNNST010000019.1:0-62178 GCF_050278025.1 Peribacillus sp. NPDC097197
CCATGGCACATAATTTACTGAAGATAGCTGGGTTACGTCAGCTACTTTCAGTAAATTATTATAGAAATAGAAAAACAGGTGGAGAAAAACAACTCATTTTTCTCCACCTGTTTTATTTTAGGGACTTATTAGACAGCCCCGTTTTTCTTTTAGGGACTTATAAGACAGCCCCTTTTCTTTTAGAATTCATATAAAATCTCCTATGATATATCCACATTCTATTGCTGAAGATTGGGAAATTTTTTTGATTAGAGAATTACACCAAAAAGGTTGGACTAAAACAGCTATTGCGGAAGAAAGGGGATTTGATCGAAAAACAGTGAGAAAAACATCAATAATGATCAAATCCCTCGATCACCTAAACGTAAGGATAACGTAAGGATAAGGAAAGTAAATTGGAAAGCTTTAAGCCTTATCTTCTTCAAAGAACTCAAGAGGGAACAACAAATTGTATGGTCCTGTTTGAAGAAATTCAGGCCATGGGGAAAACAATTGTTCATATAAACCTTAAGCATTATGAAGGGTTACACAAAATAGATAAAGAGCAGGAACGTAAGAATCCCTCTGGTTTCGCGGCCAAAGATTCTATACATAACCCTGCTCCTCTTGTCGAAGAACGTTCGCTAGCTTCTTACGTAGCTCTAGAAGAAGGTGATTCGGTATGAACACTCAACTCGAAAAGCAGTTAGAAGATCTTGGGTGACAGGCAATTGCCAACCAACTAGATGATCATTTAGAGAACGCTTCTAAAAATAATGTATCATATTTTGATTTTTTTACACACCGTTGTTTTGAAAGAAACTGAAGCTAGACAGACGAATCTTTTATCTAAAAGAATGAAGAGTGCCAAGCTTCCTTTTATAAAGACTATTTATGAGCCAGCTTTTTTCTTTTTTTTAAGCCGATAAGACTCACCTTTAATATTGAAGGTAACGGAGTGATGAAGAAGACGATCTAGAATGGCTGTAGCCAATACATCATCACCAAATACTTTCCCCCACCCCATAAAGGATTTATTAGATGTTAGGATGTACCCTAGGTAAGAACCCAATTATTGACGCTATGGATTGGGGCGATTTTACAATAGATAATTCGGAAGTTATATTCAATCTAACAACTCCTTACACCAAGGCATTACATGACAACTTTGGAAATATCAAAAGTGCTGTAAAAATCAAAAATTCCAATATTAGTGCAGTTGGTGCCAAGGCTTCGCATGTACTGACTGGTTCCGCTACATCTATAGATATATCCATAGGCAACACCTTTACGAATTTTGAGATAACATGATGAGTATTATTCATCCTTAAATTGCATTTGTATGGAAATACCCTAACAATTTCATAAGAGAGTATATTATTTCGCCTGATGTACTCTCTTATGAATATCTACATCATTTTTAGTTATTTGATTATTTAATGCTGGTACTGAAATTATATAATTAGACAACGGCAATAATAAGATAAGTTTAACCAGAATAATTCTACCAATAATAGTTAGCGCATAAGGAATTATTATTAACTGTGTTATCCATAAATTTACTGGTAAGACTTTTTCTACAATGATAATTATAAAAGGATGAACTAAATAAATACCCATTGAATATTTACCTATCAAATTTACAAGATTAAGTCAGGTTCGTTCTTTGCGATAAACTGATAAATAGAAAGTAAAAATAATACAAATACAGGTATATAGACTAAATTTATTGGCCTAGCAGAAACAAACAAAGAATCAGGGTTAATCTCAAAACTTATTGCTAAAATTACTGTGAAAAATAAGAACGTCAAGAGTTTTACATTTTTATTACAAAAATCTTTGATATTAGGATAGTAATAAGCAATGACTGCCCCAAGTAAAAAATATGATATCCAATTCATTACAAAAGAACTGTGTATAATTATATGTTCAATGCCACCCAGATTACCTAGAAATAATTTATTATCGAATATTAGTAAGGATAAATAATTCAATGGCAAACTTATAAAAAACAGTAATAGAAGAGTCGACTTATTTCTCACTAACTGTAGTAAGGGAAAAATACAATAAAATTGTATGATGGTTACTATAAAATAAAGATGATAAAAGCCCTCACCTAATACATAGTTAGAGAAAATAAAAATCAGTTTATTTTCATGAAATTCCCATCCAGTGTAACTCAAATATATTAGATATGCTGTAGTCCAAATAATAAAAGGAAATACAATTTTAGTAGTTCTAGATAACATGAATTTTTTTAAATTAAACCCTCTATTTTTAACTGAACTAAAAAGCAAAAAGGCACTAAGCACAGCAAATACAGGAGTTCCTAGTCTTGTAAATTGGTTCAATATTAAATTAGATGAAACAGGTATGCGTTTACTTCATTATGAATAACTCCAGTAATATGTACCATCACAACCATTAAACAGGCAGTAGCTCTTATAAAGTGAATTTCTTGATAAATAGGCTTATTCATAATGACCTCCCTAATCCAAGGTATTATCCAATTTTCGAAATAATTTCTTTTCCATAAACAACATCTATTAATTCTTCTGAAACATTCGTTCCGCCAACCATTTCACCAATATACTTATTTGTTACCGGAACTTTCTCTACAGCTTTACTCAGAAACCATTCGTACTCAATATCAATATGGCCGATATCGATGGCCTGATATCCTAGATTAGATAAATCGTATGCCAGCACCGTAGCAGTGGGGCCGAGTGCTATCAAAAATAACTTATTAGGATTTTGTTTACTTGCTTCTGTTAATATCTCATTATATTTTCCAAATGCGTCTACTGCCGGACAAATTATTCGATTTAGACTACGAACGTTGTCAAATAAATTATTACCTAACCCTAACCTACTCTTTACACCTTCTATTATAATAACTTCCCTGTCATCCCATAATTCTTTTAATTGTCTAAATCGTATTGCAACATTACGTTTGTCCTTATGATCAATATATAACCGTGTAACTTGAGCATCAAAATATTTTTTATTAAAATTAATTGTTTTATAGACTTTACTTCTATTTATACCAAAATATTCTCGCCAATATTTTTTTGCTATATCTGTACACCACTCTGTACTTTTAATAGCATAGGGTATGCAAACAATATGATTTTTCACTTCACTGTTGATAACTTCCTTTAGTCTTTTACTTAATTCATGGGAATATGGTTGAAATAATAATCCTTTTCCATTCATTAATGAGAATTCTCCATCCCCATATCTGCTTACAGAACATTTTGTTGCAACCATTTTATTTATAGTTTCATCTGTGTTGTGGATGATTGGAGGTTCTACAACCAAGGAGTATGCCCAATTGTACAGGATAGAGATTCTCTTTTTCATATCTAAATACATATAATATCCTCTTAATAATATTTTTTTCAAATCAGCCTTCTCCTTACATTTTAGGGATTTAAAGTTTTACAGCCTTATATACAGGCACAATAATGCTTTAGATCTTTATCACTCGGGTAGTTCAGTAAAAGAATTTAGTGGCGAATATGGCGTATCTGATGTAACGATTTATAAGTGGATTAAAGAATTTACTCCTATTGTATAGGGGAAGAGTCCATGACTCCGATGGAATTAGCTGCCATACAAAAGGAAAACCTACGGTTAAAGCAGGAAATTGAAATCTAAAAAGGCTATGGCCATATTCACCAAAAAGTAGCCGAGACAGATCTAACCGAATTTATCGAAGAACACAAGAACGAATATCCCGTAAAGAAAATGTGTGAAGTACTAGAAATCCCAAGAAGCAGCCATTATCAGTCTCTTCAACTTGTCGTATCAAATCGCGAACAGAAATACAAAGAACTAACGAAATAAATTCATCTCACTCACCTAGAAAGCAAGGGTCGCTATGGTGATTCTAAGATACATGAAACCTTATTAACCAAAGGGTTTAGCCTAAGTCTAAAGCGTGTTCAGCGCTTAATGAGTAAGATGTCTATCACTAAGAAAAAATACCGTCCTTATCCATCTAAAGAAAAGGTTATACAATTAGAGAATTTGCTCTAAAGAGATTTTACTATCCAGACCATTAATGAAAAATGGGCAACTGATATTACGTATATTCATACGTTAAACGACGGATGATGTTATTTAGCTTCTGTATTGGGTCTTCATTCTAAGAAAAAGTAGGCTATTCATTTTCGCGCGTTCTATGACGACTGAACTGGTTATAAAAGCTTTTAATCACACTCACACTTCACAAAAGCCCGCGGAGGGCTTAGTTCTTCATACGGACCTTGGCTCACTATATACAAGTGGTGAGTTTACTCAACATATCCAAAATCATCAAATTAAGCAATCCTTTAGTCAAAAAGGGTGTCCCTATGATAATGCCTGTATCGAATCTTTTCATGCCATATTAAAAAAAGAAGAAGTGAACCACGTACAATATCAAGACTACCAAACCGCAAAATTAGCGATGTTCCAATTTATTGAGGGATGGTATAACAGAAAAAGGATTCATAGTAGTTTGGGGTACCAAACCCCCCAAGCGATTGAAAATCAAATTAGGAATACAGCTTAAGATTTAACTTTTGTGTGACCAAAATATTGACTCAAATCCACCAATTTTCTATTTAATGTTGATTTAAGTAAATTGTAAGTATATTGAAACTCTGTGTTTCTATAAAATAATATTAAATAAATTATATTTGGAATTAGCAAACAAATTATTCCTTTATATATTAAAAGTAAAATACCATTTCCCTCTATCAATATATTGCAAATAACAACGGTAATCCCACACGTTACTACTGTTATAATTGCGTAATAGTTATAAATCAAAAAATATGAGATAACGGGTTTCTTGAAAAGATGTTTATATACAATTATGGGCTGAGTCCAAAAAATAGTTAAAATAGTACTTATCGTTGTTCCCATAAAAATTCCTGCTAATCCAAAATAATTTCCTAAAATTATTGAAGCGAATAAATTAATAACACCCTCTAATAACGGAATATATTTATCTTGAACAAATAAACCTGCCTTAGTTTTAAAAGTGGAAATTGTTGTTCGCATTCCATTCAAATAAAAGTTAATTAAAATCAATATAAAAATAAAATTATCAAATAGGTATTGACTGCCTAGCCACCAAGAAATAAATGGTTCCAAGAGATTATATAAAAAAATAACACACAATGAATAAATCCAAAAATTAACTAAATAGGAAACTTTGAAAATAGAGTAATTTTTCTCTTTACTTTCTGTTGCTATTAAGTTACCTACACTAGCTCCTATCCCACCTAAAATTGGGTTTACTAAAGCTGCTAATTGTTGTGTAATCATTAAATAATTAGAATAGATTCCAACCGTTGCTATACTAACCATTGAAGAAATCAGAATATTATCTGTGCCAAAAACTAAAAAACCTCCGATATTATGTAAAAACATTGCTTTTACATTTGTAATCAAATTTCCTTTGGTTTCAATATCAATTGGATACTTCTTTTTAGTTTTAATATATGAGTACCTTCTATTCACAATATTACCATTCACTATATTTTGAATTGTGAATAGAATTAGTTCTAAAGCTAAATAAAGAATATAGTTATTTGTTAAAACTAAAACTATTATTTTAACAATAGTCGTGATAATCTGAAAAATCAGGTTAGTTTTTGCAACTACATAACCCCTTTGATCTGCATTTATTAAAGCTAATTTGTATGCATTTAAAAAGGAAACCATATTTTTAGCAATAAAAATAAAGTAAATTATAGTGAAATTAGATATGGATTCTCCATCCTTTATAAAGTTATCCATAAATGGATATAAGGATAGACCCATTATCAAAACTATTAGTGCTAATACTCTATAGGCTTTTTTATATAATTGAATAAGCGATATAATCTTATTTTTATCATTTTCTGAAAGAGGCTTGTATAAATAATAAACAATACTGATTCCTATACCACTTTCAATTAGTGCTATTACTGATAAAACATTAGTTAATAACCCATCAATTCCTAAATAATCAATTCCTAAACTATCTAGAAAAACTTTTCTTGATATAAAGCCAAGCAAAATGATTATAACTTGAGAAAAAATTCCAATTACTATATTTCTCATTGAAAGTATGGTTCTCATCTATTTTCCTCTTTTATTTTCAAGATAAAAGATAGACAAAAACATTCTATCTTTTTCTGCTAAAACTTAATTGAAAATTGCGATAATTTTATTACTTAGGTAAACCAAATTATCATGTATTAAATATAGAGTCTTATAGGATGGTCTAAAATCCGATTAATTGTTAGGTTCTAGAATTTATAATCCATTTATAAAATAATGGATGTATTTTTGTACAAGTTAATAATAGCTTTACTGTATTAGGATATTTTTTTTGAGAAATAGTTTGTTTAAAATAACTGTTTAATATTTGAGCGACTTTGTAATAAGATTCTTTATGTTCTTTATACATTCCATTGCTGGAAATTAAATTTAAAACTGCCATTGCGCTATTACCAAGTTTGTATACAACCATTGGACTTAACTCTTTATAGTGTTGATTCATAAATGAGAGCATATCTTTATAAATCATTACAGCATCAATTCTTATATTTTTAACAGCTTTGTCCATCGTACTATTATCGCGTTTAATATAATGATATTTTGCTTTACCGACACAACCCACCCTTTCGCATTGATGAAGGACTTTGTAAGTAAAAGCTGTATCTTCATAGACAATCCCGGTGGTAAAGCGTATATCTTTTATTAAAGTTCGTTTAAAAAGCTTTGTCCATACTACTTCATCATAAAGTTTACCTTCTAACATAACTCTCATGGCTTCTGCCCGAGTATGTATGGTAAGTGGATGTCCACCGTTTTTAACAGTTTTATCCTTGTAATGAATTTCACTAGAGCAATTTGCGATATCACAATTATTTTCTACACATATATTAAAAAGCATCTCGAACATATCAGGTTCTATCCAATCATCACTATCAACAAAACCTATATACTCTCCAATGGCAAGATCTAACCCTGAATTTCTTGCCGATGCCAAACCCCCGTTATCCTTATGAATCACTTTCACTCTATGGTCCTTACTAGCATATTGATCACAAATTTCCGCGCAACGGTCGGGTGATCCATCATCTATTAAAATCAATTCAAACTCCTTGAATGTTTGGGCTAATATAGAATCTACACATTTATGGAGATAAGCTTCTACCTTATAAACAGGTACTATAATACTGATTTTTGGTGTCAATTCCCCAAATCCTTCCCTAATTAAAATATGCAATAAGTTTTTCAACTTCATTTTCAGTATCCACATGTTGTTTTGATAAATTATCGCTTAACTTTTCCCTTATATTCTGGTGATCTATTAGATATTTTATTTTGGCATATATTTCTTCTTCATTACATTCTGCTAATTCCCCAGTCTCCCCATTAACAATTTGTTCAATGGCACCCACAAAATTTGTAGCAACAATTGGTTTATTTAAAATTTTTGCTTCTGTTAAAGCTAGACAGTACCCATCATGTCGGGAAGGCTGTACATAAATATCTGCTTTTGATATCTGAGGATAAGGATTAGTTGTAGAACCACAAAGAATGAAATCATGTTTTACTTTATATTGGTTGATTAACTCTTCAAGTTCTTTTCGATTATTCCCTTCCCCAATGCAATACCACCTAACATTATATCCATTTTTTCTTAATCGAGCTAAAACAGGAATAGCAATATCTTGGCCTTTTTCTTTTGAAAGTCTTCCAACGGTTACAATTTTTATCCCAGAAAATGATTCATCTAAATATCCAGTTTTTTTCGACATTTCTCTAATTAGTTGAGTTGAAGTTATATTCAGGAATGTACTTGTTTTAGATTTATAACTAGGGAATTTTTTAGTCAATTGATTCTTAGCCTCTTTGGATACGACATAAATCTTATTGAACTCTTTAAATAGTTTTTTATATAATTTACCATTAATCTGATGTTTTGAAATATCAAAGTGAACCCATGATATTTTCTTTTCTGCTTTCACTTTATTCGTAATGTAAAAGTCAATTATATCCGTTGGACCTTGATAAGATATTGCTATATCATAGTAGTCTTTATGATTGGGAACATTTCGAAAAGTGTTTTTGTAGTAGAGATATCTTTGATTGAATTTTTTATCAATAAAATACGAACTTAAGAAAAACAAAAGTTTAAGATAATTTCTGTTATGATAGTAAGCTTTTACTGTCACTTGAGGAGGTTCCATAATAATGGGCTTGATAGATGTATACCAATCCACTTCCTCTACTTTTACCCAGTTAGGGAGATGATTCAAAAACCCCCCTTTTTTCTCTAAAAGTAAAATTGTAATTTCATAATGTTCCTTTGGAAAAACTGACAAGAGAGATAGTAGGGATTTTTCGACTCCACCTATATTCATACTACTTAACATAATTAAGACCTTTTTCATTTTCTCTCCCCGTTATTCTGAAATATATATTTTTCACACTAGATTTTTTATATTAAATATTCACTATTTTCTTTAGCTCACTTTTCGTATCAACGTTTTCTGCTGCCAAATTAACAGTGATTTTTTTACATAATGCCGAATCATTTAACAACGTTACAATTGCTTGATATATTTCATCTTCATCACAATTAACGATTAAACCTGTTTCTCCATTTTTTATTTGTTCTTTTGCTCCAGTAAAACTTGAGGTTATGATAGGCTTATTCAAGCATCTTGCTTCAGCTAAGGTAATACAATAACCTTCATGTCTAGATGGTTGAACGTAAATATCACAATCTTTTATATATGGGTATGGATTTGGATCGGAACCTAAAAGAATAAAATGTTCTGAAACGTTATTTTTTTGTATTAGTTTTTCATAATGTACTCTTGAACTTCCTTCTCCAACACAGTACCACTTTACTTTATATCCGCTGTGAATTAACCTAGTTAGAGCTTGAATCGCTATGTCTTGACCCTTTTCATAAGAAAGCCTTCCTACTGTTAAAATTCTTACCCCATCAAATTCATCATGAAATCCAAATCCAGTTTCTGATTGAGATTCAATTAATTCAGGTGAAATCAAATTTGAAAAAACTTCTGTTTTTTCTTTTAAGAAAGGTAGTTTTCTTACTAAGTGTTTTCTTCCTTCCTTAGACACAACGAAAATTTTATCGAATTTTTTATAAATCTTAGAGGCAAAGAACGTATTAAAACCAATATGATTAATATCAAAATGGATCCATTGAATTTTTTTAGTTGCTTTTATTTTATTTATAACAAAATAGCTTATGAAATCCATAGGACCTGCATAAGCTACCGCTATATCATATTCTTGTTGGAAAATAGGGAATTCTCTTAAAATATATTTATAAAATAGACTTCTTTCTTTCATCATCTTTGTTAATAAGTAAAAATACACTAAAATAAAAGATTGAATGAAATGTCCTTTTTTAAATTGAGTTATTGCAGACATATGAAGAGGATTGTTTACTAAATCCTTTATGTCTTTATAATCTTTTACATATTCAATATGAACTCCATTAGGAATATAATTTATAAATCCACCATATTTCTCTAACATTAAAATAGTAACATCATAATTTTCCTTAGAAAGTTCTGATATCATGTTTAGTAAAGCTTTTTCAGTTCCCCCAACATTCATATTAATTAACATAAACAATATCTTTTTATTCATTGGATGGACTCCCTTTATTGATGAGTATTATCCTATTAAACGATAAAACTTTTCTATTTCCTCAACATTGCCCTTTTTTTCTGATTTTAAATAGTTTACTATTTTCTCTTTCAATTCTAAATCGTTTATTAAAGTTAATATCCCTTTACATACAGCCTCTGCATCCATATCTACCACTAATCCATTTTTCTTATCTATCATTTGATTGTAAACTGCATCAAATCGTGTTGTAACTACAGGAACATTTAGCATTCTTGCTTCAGCAATTGCTAATCCAAATCCTTCAAACCTTGATGTTTGAACATAAATATCGGACTCTTTAATGAATCGATAGGGATTTGCTTCTACACCTAATAAAATAAAATGATTCTTTAAACCATCCATTTGAATCTGTTCTTCTATTTTTTCTTTTAGAGGTCCTTTACCCAAAACATACCATTTAAAGTTTATCCCACTTTCTTTTAGCTTTTTGCAAGCATTTAGTGCAATATCGTATCCCTTATTTTTATCAAGTCTTCCGATAGTAAGTATTCGTAAGCCCTTAAAGTTATCGTTATAACTTTTCCCTATACCGGCCATTTTTATAATGGAATTTGCATTATTTATATCATATATAACTTCAGTATTGGAAAAGTATTGGGGAAAGGTTTCAACAAATAATTCTTTTGCTGATTCAGATACAGCAATTATTTTGTTAAATTGATCATAATATTGCTGTTGAAAGTTCTTCTCTACTTCATTTAAACGGTTACTGACATTAACCCACGCGAATTTTTTATTAGCACTTATTTTCTCTGCTACGTAAAAAGTTGGAATTCCTTGAGCATAACTTATGGCTATATCATAGATGGTTGGATTTGTTTCAATAACTTTCGAAATAGTTTGCCAAAAAATTCTGGCCTTCTGAGTATGATTATATTTCCTTAACCTGATATAAAATGAGTATTTAAGTCTAGAAATTAACAAATTCAGATTGCAGTTCTTAATTGAATGTATAATTGTATTCCTTAAATTCATTTTAGAAAAATCAGTATATTTTAGAGGTTTTAATATAGTTACTTCCTTTGGAACTAATTCTTCAAGCATATGACCATGTGCGAAAAGCATTAAATCTACGGAGTAATTACAATAATCTAAACTAGATAACAAGGAAATTAAACTCTTTTCAGCTCCAGCACAATCTAATGAATCTATGACAAATAAAACTTTTTTTTTCATAATTTCACTCACTTTATAATTTGATATTTGGATCTATGCAATTGCTTTGGAGATTCTAAAAATTCATTTAAAATTTTAAAATGTTTCTCTGACTCTTGTGAAATAAGACTTAGATCAGTTTTGTTTTTAAAAGCTTCTCGTAGTATATTTTCACTATATTGTAAATGAAGTTCATTCATATTTACTAAAATTTTATCAAGATTAATATCCTTAAGCATATTTTCAGTTTTTTGACTATATATTATGGGGAGTAAGCCTGTCTTAGTTAACAAACCCAGAATGTTTGCGTGAAACCTAGCAGCAATAAATAATTTAAAGGTACTAATTAACTGAAGTGATTCTCCGATATTTCCCTTATAACTATATACAGATACATTTTTTCTTAAATCCGTAGATAATTTTGATTTTATTGTATTAATAACTCTTAAATCTCCTTCATGTTCACAAAAAGATATTAAAGTACACTGATATCCATTTTCCAGAAACATTTCTATCGATTTTACTGTACTATTTATATAATCATTGTAATAATTAGACAATCCTTGTTTATGTCTAACATCAATAACAGAAAAACCCACTCTATTCACACTTTGTTTTTTTTTGAATGTAGATAAATTCATTTGAAAAACAATATCAGGTGCATATCTAACCTGTGGTAGAGTCTTAAACAAATTATAAGAGTACATGTCTCTAAAACAAACATCATCACATAGTTTGAAAAAATTTGTATAATCATTTAAAAATTTATTTGTGTTATATGGTCCGAAGTTTGCTCCTATTATAAATACACTTCTTTTTTTTCGTTTAAATTCATTGACCATTTGCATTCTGTCTCTATATAAAGTATCATGATAATCTTCTTCTCTAAATATTGATCCGCCAATAAATATTAGAGCATCAAAATCGTCAGCTAATTTTTTATAGTTATTTATATAATCAAAAAACTTTAAATGTTGTCCAACTTTGGTAAAAAAGTTATATTGCCTTCTTTTTACGTTGGGATACTTAGCGATAAATTGGTCGTAATTTCTCCCGATATAATTAATAGTAAACTCTGTATTAGGGTATTTATTTGCAAGTATATCTAAGAATAAATCATCTCCTAGATTAAATTGCAAATAAACATCAACTAAAACTTTTTTCAATAGTATCTCCACCAATTATTTTATATTTAAAGTATTTTAATTTATTCAATAATTGCCCATAAATAAAAAAAAACATTAAAAAATTGTTTCTTAAAAAGAAAATATATGGTTTATATATAATTTTTTTAGTTGAGAATTGTTTTTTATATTTTTGAATATATGGAACAGATAATACTTTCTTCATTTCGGAAATTTTCTTTTTTTCATTTTTATTTAACATTATATAATCAGCTATCGCTAATACTGAATTCTGGGTTTTTCCAATTATGATATCGTTCATTTTCATTTCATCGAATCTTACATTTTGAAGAGTTTTTTCTATATACTTGCAAACAGAAATACTGTTATGAAGATATGCAAGGGAGATATTTGCACTTATACTTTTTTCGTTTAATCTATTGTAATGATATAAATACTCTTTAACAGTAATGAATGATTTAGAGTAGGTCACATATTCGAGTGTGAATATGAGATCTTCTGACATAAATATATTTTTCTTAAGCCTAAGATTATTTTTATTTATAATCTCTTTCTTAAATATCTTACTCCAAAGTACACCTCCGGTTCCTAAACAAATCATCCCCAGCAGGTCATTACGGGGAATATTACCTTCCAAATTAAAATCCGTATGATTTATTACTCCATATTTAGAATAATCTTTATACCCACAACATACTAAGTCAACTTTTGAATTAACTATGGTATCTAATAAAACTTCTATATAATATTTATCAACAGTATCATCCGAATCAATAAAGACTATATATTCCCCTGATGAATTTATTATTCCTTTATTTCGTGCTTCAGAAGGACCACTGTTAATTTGTGGAAAATAGATAATTCGTTCATCTTTATCTTTAAAGTTTTTAATAATAATTTCACTTTTATCGGTTGAACCATCGTTAACAATAATTAACTCGATATTACTAAAACTTTGAGCAAGTATACTTTCTATACATCTAGATATATATTTTTCACTATTAAAAACAGGAACAATCACACTGACTTTAGGTATCATTACAACCTCCACCTATGACTTTTTTGATAACTCTCTAAGTTTAACTAAATTTTCACCACCTATCACATAAGATAAAAATTTCTTCATATTACTTTTAAGTCTTACTTTTGCAGGAAGCCAACTTTTATAAAAATGATGCATAGCATAAGTCTCATCGGTTATATACTTACGACAATTTATATAGTCATAGGGCGAAAAGTAAGTTTGTGGATAAAAGGTACCAGTATCTTTAAGTTCTTGGTACTTTCCATTTTTTTTCACACCTGATTCTTCTAGTATTTTGGTTACAATCGCTACATTTGTTAACTGATCTAAGCTACCATCTTCTTTTATGAAACTTTTCTTCTCGTATGAATCAAGAAACATTTTTATTAACTCATTCTCTTTAGCTGCTCCAATCGTACTTGTTGCAATGTAATTTTCCTGTTCAAATCCCCAAAACGAATCATGGTGAAGCAAATCATCGAAAGGTTTAAAGATTTCCACGTCAGTGTCTAAGTAAATACCCCCCATATGATATAAGGTATGAACACGAACATAGTCGCTGACAAAAGCAAATTTCTGTGTTGTGTATGCTTCTTGTACATAGGTATTTATATTAAGGTTAAAATTATCTTCATTCCATTCAATGATTTCATATTCAGAAAGGTGTTTACTCCAACTATCCATACATTTCTTTACAATTTCAGGCTTTTCTTTTCCTCCGAACCAACAGTAGTGTATAACTTTCGGAATTTTATTATTTAGATTCATAAATTAATCCCTCTTATTTTGCCATTTAATGAACTCAATTAACGGTTTGTACTCTTTTATTTGGTCTTTTTTAAGACCATTTTTTTTTAGTTCCTCCACAAAATCTATCCATTCTTTTTCTAAGTAGCATGGATTAACCTTGGTAGTTTCTTGTTTTAGTAGTGTTACGAAGTCAACATTTAATACGTTCGCAATTTTCTCCATAACTTGCAATGAGGGATTTTTATTAAGGTTACGTTCTATATTACTTAGATAAGACTTCGAAATTTTTGCCTGTTGAGCAAGTTCAGATAAGGTATAACCTCTTCTCTTTCTTAACTCTGAAATATTTTTTCCAATCATATGTTTACCTCTTCAATGTTTTTTCCATTTACCAATTAGAGTAATGGATTAATGGAGTGTAACCATTCTTTATGTTAATGCTTTTTTTATTGAATGAATTACTCTCAGTTGATCGTCATGGGTCATATTGGACCCAGATGGCAGACAGATACCCGTCTTGAAAAGATGTTGAGAAACATCAGTTTCTTTAGTATGAGGATAGTAATTGTAATTCTTAAAAAGAGGTTGCAAGTGAAGTGGTTTCCAGACATGTCGTGCCTCAATATTTTCTCCTTCAAGAAAATTTAGTAGTTCAGGTATAGGAATCTTTATTTCTTTTTCATTCATTGTCAATGCTGTCAGCCACCGATTAGATTGGGTATTTTCTAATTCGGGCATAAATGTAATTCCAGGTAGATAAGCCATTTCTTGATAATATAGATTGTAAATTTCTCTTCTGGCTTTTACTCTATCCGTTAACACCTCTAGTTGACTTCTCCCAATTCCTGCAAGAATGTTGCTCATTCGATAATTGTAACCCAATTCACTATGCTGATAATGAGGGGCTGTATCTCTTGCTTGAGTGGCTAAAAACCGAGCTCGTTCCATTGCTGAAGTATTATTAGAAACAATCATTCCCCCGCCAGAGGTTGTAATGATTTTATTTCCGTTAAATGAATAAATACCTAAGTCTCCAAATGTACCACTGGCTTTTCCTTTATAAGTGGCTCCAAGTGACTCTGCTGCATCTTCAATTATTGGAACTTCATACTGATTACAGATTGTTAGCAGTTCATCCATTTTAGCGGGTTGACCATATAGATTCACAATGATTACAGCCTTTGGAAGCTTTCCTGAATTAGCAGCTTCTGTAAATGCTTTTTCTAAGGCAAGTGGTGACATATTCCAAGTTTCCGGCTCTGAATCAATGAAAATAGGTTCAGCATTCTGATACAGAATTGGATTTGCAGTTGCAACGAATGTAAGACTTGAGCAAAAAACTGAATCTCCTTTCTTCACATTCAATAAAGAAAGAGCCAAATGAATCGCTGCAGTTCCAGAACTGACTGCAACGGCTTCTTTCACTCCTACATTTTCTGCTAATTCTTTTTCAAAAGCATCAATATTTGGTCCTGTTGGTGCAACCCAATTTGTTTCAAAAGCTTCTTTAATATACTTCTGTTCATTTCCGCTCATATGTGGTGATGAAAGGAAAATCCGCTTTTTAATAGTAGCATTTAACACTTTACACACCTCCTAATCCTATTTCATTTTTCAACCTGGCTGGAGTACCGACAGCTAAACTATAAGGTGGAATGTTATTAATAGCTGTAGCTCCAGCTCCGATTACGGACCATTCTCCAATTTCCACATTCGGTATTAGTGTAGAGCCGGCACCAATATGGACTCCTTCTTCTACCTTGACAGAACCAGTTAATGTAGCATGAGGTGATATATGTACAAAGTCTCCAATGTTGTTATCGTGTTCAATCACAGCACCAGTATTGATAATTGAATGACGACCAATTTTAGCGTCTGCATTAATGACTGAAAATGGCATGATTACTGTACCTACACCTATTTGTGTACTAGAGCTAATAATTGAAGAAGGGTGCTGTAACGTTACATAAAAAGAGTCAGGTATATTCATTTCATGAACAATCTTTTTCCGAACATGGTTGTCACCTATTGCGATAATGAACTTTATATCCGTGAAATGATCTAGTAAATTAGATACCGTTGAAAGCGGTGCGAAAAAAAGATGTTCTTTAACGAGTGTTTGTTCAAATTTGTCGTCTAAAAATCCAATAATCTCATAGCCCTTAATTGAATCTATTATGTCTTTTATAACTTTACTGTGACCGCCTTCTCCAATTATTACAATTCTCATCTCTGCTCCTCTCTTTCGTTACTAGCTGAGCCCTTAAAAGGACTCATGGTTACATGTGTTGCTGAATTTATCCCTTCAGATTGAATCACTTTGTATACCGTGAATAATAAAATTTTAATATCTAGTAGGAATGTACGATGATTTACATACCAAACATCCAAATTGAATTTTTCTTCCCATGTTATTGCATTTCGTCCATTTATCTGTGCCCATCCAGTAATACCAGGGCGAACATGATGACGTTTAGCTTGATCTTCTGTATATAACGGAAGGTATTCCATTAAAAGCGGACGTGGCCCTACTAAACTTAAATCTCCTTTAACAACATTAACTAGCTGAGGCAATTCATCTAGGCTGAACTTTCTAAGTAAGTTACCAAATGGAGTTAATCTCAAATGATCTGGAAGAAGTTTCCCTTTATCATCCTTTTGATTATTCATGGAACGAAACTTGTAAAGATAAAACGGAGTTCCGTTTAGACCTGGTCTCATCTGTTTAAAAAGAATAGGTGATCCAAGTCTAATCTTTATTAAGACACCAATAAATAAGATTAGTGGGCTTAAGCATAGTAATAAAATGATTGATATGAATAAATCAAACATTCTCTTCATATTTTCACTTCCAGCGGATTTATTTACGGTTTGAAACAACTAATTGTTGTTTGATTTCTTCTATTAAATTAGAAACATTCATGTTTTCTGATTCCGTACCCAATTTGTATGCATGTAATAATAGATTTTTGAACTTTTCCTTATTTAGTTCTTCTTGTTCCATTCTTTTCACCATTTCTATTTATTTTGTATTAAAAAATCCTCACTTTGTTCCAAGTGAGGATTTTCTATTTCTTGTTTCTTTTTGTATCCATTAGGATTTTGAGATTGCCATCTCCAAGAATCTCGACACATATCATTGATGCTTCTCTTTGCAGTCCAGTTCAATTCATTTTCGGCTTTCGAAGGATCAGCATAGCAGACTGCAGCATCTCCTGGTCTAGGTTGTGTAATTTTAAATGGAATGTTAACACCTGTTGTTGATTCAAATGCTGATAAGACTTCTAAGACGCTGTAACCTTTTCCAGTACCAAGGTTATAGATATTTACTCCAGATGCTTTTAGAGTTTTATCAAGTGCTAATACATGACCGTGTGCAAGATCGACTACATGAATATAGTCTCTGACACCTGTACCATCGATAGTTGGATAATCTTTCCCAAAAACTTGAAGTTCTTTTAATTCTCCTACGGCTACTTTAGTGATATATGGCAACAGATTATTAGGAATTCCACAAGGATCTTCACCTATCTCTCCACTTTCATGAGCACCAATCGGATTGAAGTACCTTAGAATTGAAATGCTCCATTCATTATCTGATATATATAAATCCTGAAGTATTGCTTCAATCATTAACTTGGTTCTTCCATATGGATTCAATGCTTGTAAAGGAAAATCTTCTGAAATGGGTACACTCTCTGGCATCCCATAAACAGTAGCAGAAGAACTAAATACAAGTTTTTTTACTTTGTATTTTTGCATGAGTTCACAAAGAATAATGGTTGACGCAATATTGTTTTTAAAATATTTGAGAGGATAATCGACTGATTCTCCTACTGCTTTAAGTCCAGCAAAGTGGATAACGGCATCTATTTTATTTTCTATAAACACCTTCTCGAAAAGATCTCGATTTAAAAGGTCGACCTGATAGATCTTAATTATTTTCCCTGTTATTTCACAAACACGCTTTAAGGATTCCGGTTTACTATTAGAAAAATTATCAACCACAATAATATCATAGCCCTTATTCAAGAGCTCAACACATGTATGGCTTCCTATGAATCCAGCTCCGCCGGTTATTAGTATTGCCATTAGAATTTATCCCCCTCATTTATTATTACACTTCAAATAAACGATAGATTTTATTTATTTCATTTTCGTTTCCGTAATCTCTAGAAAGAACATTCGATATCAATGTCCTTTGCAATTCTTCATTCTTAATTATCTTCCGAAGCCCTCTAACAATTCCATCTTTACCGCACTCTGTAATTAAAGCATCAACACCACTTATCGCCTGACTTTTAGCGGTAGGAAAATTAGTTATCACTACTGGTTTACCCAGCACTTGTGCTTCACGAATTGTTACCGCTTTACCTTCATAACGTGAAGGTTGAACGTAAATATCACAAGCTTCAATATACGGATATGGATTAGTTTTCTTTCCTAATAAAATAAAATGTTTATCTACACCCAACTCTTTGATCAAATTTTTTAATTCATTTTCAAGAGGTCCATAACCAATTACATACCACTCAATATCAAATCCCTCCATCAACAATTCTTTACATGCCCTTACTGCTTCATCTAAACCCTTTGCATGTGTTAAACGGCCCACTGTTACTAATATCGTTTTACCAGGTAGTTTAATGATTTCTTTTGGAATCTCTACCATCGCTTGTTCTCTAACAAAATCTGGAGAAAGAATATTTTCAATTACTGTTGTTTTTTCTTTGAAATCAGGAAAATTATTTAAAAATGTTTGGGAACATTCTTCTGAAACCACTACGATTTCATCAATCTTCCCCCACATTTTCTTCTCTATTTTCTTATTCACATAAATATTTGAATAATCGGTATGAATCCAACCAATTTTTTTCTTGGCTTGTACCTTATCTCCGATAAAATGATGTGGCCATAGAAAACCTATGGCCACATCATATTCTTTATTTTGTTTTGGCAGCAAACGATTAGAGAACTCCCAGCCATATTGAATGGATAAATAACCTGGCTCTTCAACCTTTTTTACTTTTCCATGAAAAAGACCTGTATATTTTGCAATAATTCTAGAAATAGCAATTGGATAAAAACCGTCTTTCATTATTTGATGAATAGATTTTCTAAATGTTGTATAAGATGGTTCTTCCGGCAATAAAATGGGTCCGTCTGGAATAAAAGAAAGAAATTCTCCTTCATGTTTAAATAATAATAAATCGACGTCGTACTTATTATAATCGATTTGATTTAACAACCCTATGAGACTTCTTTCAACTCCGCCTATTGCCAAATCAAAAGAAGTAATCAAGATCTTTTTCTTCATTCTTAAAACCTCTTTTTCAGAATACTTCATATAGTTTTAGCCATTCTTTAACATTACTTTTAATATCATCAGAGCTTTATGAGTTAATTTTCTCTTGATATGGTTCCCTTTAAACCAATTATTACTGTGGGAATGACAAATCCTTATTTTAATTCCAACCATCATTGCTGCTAAAGCTTAAAAGCCAGCTTGATATTCAGAATGAGCATGAAGGGCTTGGTATGGATAAGAGGACATAATTTTAGCTAACCTTTTAAGATATTCTATAGGTCCGGATTTACCTAAACTTGGAGTTTTGAATAATTTTCCGCCTAAACTGATAATTTCATCTTCAAAATCTTGTTTATTATTTGAATGGGTAATAAAATCAAATTGAATTTTCTTTCTATCTATCTACATGTCTATATATATTCATAATAATCGTTTCGGCACCGCCACGATCCATTGCACTTACAATATGTAATATCCTCTTTGGAGAATTTAACCCATCCAATATTTTCACCTCCTCCCTCAAAATAAATTTTCTATAACATCACTTTTATATAAAATATTTAAACTGATGACATTTTCATAAAAATAAAAAATAAAAAACAAGACAAGAATTAAATAATATATTAGTTTTTGATCCTTTTTACTAAAAAGCTCAATAAGCCACGATATTAGAATCAGTTGGTATAAATTAAAGTAAATAGAGACCCTTGCAAATATCCATTGTTGTGTTGAAATGATCATAAAGACCAAGCCTAATAAAGCCATATTTACTATATAGTCACTTTTCGGAAATATATCTCGAAGTTTATCTTTGCCTAAGTATGCAATTAATAATGGTGCAGCACTTACTGCTACTCTTATTACACTGGCGCCACCTTCATTGAAATTTGAATAATCGCTATATTGAGTATCTTCTAAAGCTGTAAATAATAGAGATGTAAATCGACCAAAACCCAGGACGATAATTACTGAAAAAGTTAACCAAGCTAGAGTTGATTTAGTCCAAGCTTTTGTTCTTACTAAAAAATAAATAGGGAGTAGTATAAGTGCACTTTGATGAAAGGTCGATGCAATAAGAACTATTACAGCATACTTTATAAAATTCCCATTAATTAAATATTTGGTTGCAGTGAAAAAAATGGCTGCTGCTAGTACTTGACGTATTCCATTCATCGATACTAAATGCAACCCACCTGTAATATATACAAATGTACTCATCTCGAAAAAACGTGAGTATTTATATAGAACTACAATTATTAAAACATTTGTTATTAAAGCTGTAGTAAAGATCATGATCTGTGGATCTTCCGAAAAATACTTTAATATCATCTGTAAGATTCCAAAGCCCATATCTTTTTGTGAAGTGATATACTCCCATGTAAAGTCATTTTCTCTATAAATATTTTTGTAGTTGAAGGTATCACCAATATTTGTTCTTAAGCCTGAAATAAAGACCAGACACAAAACAACTCCAAAAACCCATATCTTATTAGGCTTGTAAATTTGAAAGCCAGTTGGTGTAATAAATGAATAAGTAGAAAAGTACCTTGCTAGGTATGAAAAAATTAATACAATGGCGAGATTCATCCAAAGTATGGTCATTTAAATAATTCCCTTCAATAACTTAAGACCTAGTTTTACTTATAATGAGTACATATAATAAGAAGCCAAAAGGAAAGGCAAATATAGTTGAAACTTTCTTAGGTGTTTCTAGGAATAGTTTCCGGTTTTTCATAAGAAGATTGCTAGAAACATAATGAATCGCTTGTTTATATTTAAAAAGATTACCTCCAAAGGGTAACTTCATTAGTTCTTTCCGATAAAATGAAAAGCCCATTGGATTTTTGAGGTATTGGTTATACATATTAAGAGAAGATCCATCAGGAAGGTATTCAACATGGCAAACCACTTCATTCATAAGTAACAATTCATATTGCTTATCCAGCATATAGTATTTATAAGCTAAACCTACATATTTCTCGTTTTTAAAAATGGGATAAGGATATAGCTTTGTTAAATCAGTACGGTAAACAAGTTTTTTATCTCCTGTAACACCATATTTGTTGTAAAGATCAAATAAAGTAGCAGAAAAAAGGTTCTCAGGTAACTTTGAACCGATGATTTGATGATTACTTGTTGCGTCTAGAGCTGCGATTCCACTGACCTTTGCACTGCCATGCTTTCGCCAAAATGATAGGATGTTTTCAATTGCCCCATCTGCCATATAGTCATCAGAATCTATACATACATTTAATTCAGTTTCTATTTGGTTGTAGGCTGTGTTATGCGCTCCATGCATTCCTTGATTTTCTTGCCAACAATACTTAATATCAATTTTATTTTCATTTATCCAACTAGCTACTAACTCTTTTGTATGATCTGTTGATCCATCATCAATGATTAACCAAATAAAATTTTTATTATTTTGACGAACTAAGCTTTCATAACATTTCCCGAGACAATAAGCTCTATTATAGGTTGGTGTAAACACTGTTAAAGTTTTCATTTTTGATTCACCCTGTCATTGATAAATAGTAATCTTTTATTTTATCGGCTGTTTCATATATGGAATACCCTTGTTTAGATAAGGAATCCGATTTAATAGTTCTTGTCGTGTTGCGACATGTTATTTCTAATAAATTAGCTACCCATGCTAAACAATTATCAATAGGGAGAAATTCAATAAGATTGATACCCAAATCTACCTCTTTTGAAATTCGATCGGATATCAGACATGGCAGCCCCGCTGCTTGAGCTTCTATAAGTGAAACTGGCAAACCTTCATGTAGAGAAGGAAAGACAAATACATCGAATGCTTGAAGTATTCGATTAATGTCACTACGGACCCCTATAAATTTAATTTTACTTTCTAGCTTAAGAGACTTAACTTTAGCTAAGATTTCTGGTTGTAAAGGACCATCTCCTACTAAGATTAAGATGGAATTCTCTTTTTGTTTATTAAAATTTGCAAAGATATCAATCAAATAAGTATGATTTTTTTGATGAGCAAATCTTCCGACATGACCTAAAACAAATGCATCATTTGCAATATTTAATTCTTTTCTCACTTTATATCTTATTTCAGATGAGAAAGAAAAAAGATTGTAATCAATCCCATTTTTTAAAATATTGGCATTGTTTTTTTCTTTAAATAACCATTTTGCTGCCTGTCTCGAACAAGCTAAAAAATTAGTTGCATTGGGCATGATTAATGTTCCTGCATACCATTTGTAAATTCTTACAGCCAAGCTTCCTTCACTTTGTGTATTATGACTATGTGAAATTCTTTTTGGTATTCCAGCTTTTTTAGCTGATTGAAGAACGAGCCCGCTCATTTTATCCATGTGGGCATGAACAACTTTATAGGTATGATTCTCCTTGAAAAATTCGTCTAATTGTTTTTTATATTTAAAATGTCCGACATCGGTAAGATATGGAATTCTATGAATTTTACCACCAAGATTTAAGATTTCAGTATCAAATACACCCTCTTTGGATGTAAGAAAATCAAATTGAATTTTCGAGCGGTCAATATTACGATATAAGTTCATGATAAGGGTTTCCGCTCCTCCCCTATTCATATTAACGACAACATGTAAGATTCTTAGTGGACTGCCCACATAATATCCTCCTTATCTATCATATATAATTTATAAATTTCGCTTTTTGCTTCTAGAATTTTTTTTGTACTATATTTATTTTCAATCATTTTCCGACCGTTTTTCCCGTATTTTATTCTCAGTTCACTATCGCCAAAAACCTTTAAGATTTTTTCTGTAAAATTACGTTCGTCATTTCTATCAATTAGCCACCCGTTTTGGTTATTCTTTACTAATTCAGAGTGACCTCTATTTTTAACCGCAACAACAGGTAGCCCACATGCCATTGCTTCCATAATATTAACCGGTAATCCTTCTCTTAAACTAGATGCTACAGCAAGATCACTTATCTTCAGTAACACATCAATATCATTCCGAAAACCTAGAAAGTCAACATTTTCACTTATACCTAGAGTCTCTGCCAGTTTCCGGCAGTCATCTAATAAAGGACCTTCTCCAGCCAATAGTAGCCGAGCATTTGGTATCTCATCCTTAATTAAGGAAAAAGATCGCAATAATAATTGTTGGTTTTTATTTTTATTAAATTCAGCCGCGTAGAACATAAGAAAATCATCATCACGATACCCTTTCTCTAATCTAAGTACAGATTTGTAAAAAGGAGAAACTGGATGAAAACGTTCTGTATCAACTCCAACACCATGAACATGTTTAATCTCTTGTGCTTTGAAGTTTCTTTTCCTTGCAAGTTGAAAATCCTCTTCATTGATTGTAATCAAACAATCTGTTAGTTTTGCCAAGTATTTTTCAATAGGATAGTAGAGCAGCCAGTTTATTAAAGGAGAACCTTTACAAAAATGGAATCCGTGTGCCGTATAGATCATCTTTGTTCCTTTTTCTCTTGCTTTCCGTCCAGCGAGCCTAGCAAGAACTCCTCCCATAGGAGTGTGACAATGAACAAGTTGAAAGTTGTTACTTTCAATGAGCTTTTCTAGATCTTTGTAGGCTTTAAGGTTTTCAATTTTAATCGGAGACCTTTGAATGGGTATAATATGCTTTTTATCAACAAAAGGAAGAACTAAATCACCATGTGCAGCTGTATGAACTTCATATCCTTGCTCTTTAAACCATTTAAAGTAAGGTAGGTGAAACGCTTCAAAATGATAATCCTTTGTTGCACAAAATAGGACTTTCTTCTCCATGAGTCACCGTCCTTTCCGTATCCATTTCAAGTTTTTCATTTAATTAATTCTCGATTCAATACTGTTGTTAAGTAATTTAATATATTTTCTCTTAAGTCCCCACGTTGTAGAGCCATTTCAATAGTTGTTTGAATAAAGCCCATCTTTTCACCTACATCATACCTGATGCCTTCAAAATCATACGCATAAACACTTTCATATTCATTCAAGCGGCTGATTGCGTCTGTTAATTGAATTTCATCACCTGCACCAGGAGGTTGGTCTCCAAGAATTTTGAAAATTCCAGGATTTAAAATATATCTTCCCATAATAGCTAAGTTTGAAGGTGCATCTTCTTGTTTTGGCTTTTCAACTAGACTTGTAACATTGTATAAACGGTTTCCAATCTCATTGGCTTCAATAATTCCATATCTGGATACTTCCTCATTAGAAACTTTTTGTACTCCAAGAATTGATGCTTTAGACATTTCATACTGTTCAATCATCTGTTGTAGACAAGGTTTTTTTGCATCTACAATATCGTCACCCAGCAAGACGGCAAATGGTTCGTCACCTATAAACTTACGCGCACACCATACTGCATGTCCTAATCCTTTAGGTTCTTTTTGTCTAATATAATGTATATCAACTAACTTAGAAGATTTCTGAACTTCCTTTAATAATTCAAACTTTCCCTTTTCGAAAAGGTTTTGTTCCAATTCAAAGGAATGATCGAAATGATCTTCTATTGCTCGTTTCCCCTTCCCAGTCACAATAATAATATCTTCAATGCCTGATTCAATTGCTTCTTCTACGATATATTGAATGGTAGGTTTATCAACAATTGGTAACATTTCCTTCGGCATAGCCTTTGTTGCCGGAAGAAATCTAGTTCCTAATCCTGCAGCCGGTATGATGGCTTTTCTAATTTTCAAGGTGATTCCTCCTTAGTTTGAGAGTGGCACCAGCGAAGGTGTGGTGATACGCTCATTGGCCAAATCAACAAGTATTTTTCGTAATGCTTCTTTATCCATATCTGAATAACTATTTATGATATCCTCAATTTCTTTAGAATAAAGTTTGCCTGTCTTGCCTACATATATATTGGGGTAGATTTGCTGTTCATGAATTTCTTCTTTATTTAACAATTCTTCAAATAGCTTCTCTCCCGGTCGCATTCCAGTAAATTCTATGGATATATCTTCTTCCGAATGCCCGGAAAGCTTGATCAAGTTTCTAGCCAGGTCTACAATTTTCACAGGATGTCCCATATCTAGCACGAAAATTTCGCCCCCTTTAGCAAGGGCCCCCGCTTGGATGACAAGCCTAGAAGCTTCTGGAATGGTCATGAAATAACGAATCATATCAGGATGTGTAACAGTAATGGGTCCACCCTTTTCGATTTGCTTGGTGAATAAGGGGATGACACTTCCACGACTGCCCAATACATTCCCAAAACGAACTGCAACAAATTTAGTTTCACTGTCCTTATTCATTTGCTGAATCGTCATTTCCGCGAGTCTTTTAGTTGAGCCCATTACACTTGTAGGATTAACGGCTTTATCACTTGAGATCATCACAAAGGTTTTTACTCCACTCCAACTGGCTGCATTGGCTGCATTCATCGTCCCAATCAGATTATTTTTGACTGCTTCTTCCGGATTTCGTTCCATTAGTGGTACATGTTTATGTGCAGCTGCATGATAGACGACATCTGGTTGATATGTAGCCATGACTGATAGCATTTTTTTATAATCCTGAAGATCAGCAATTTCTGTTATAAACTCTATTTTAGAGTTTTGATAGGTCTCTTTTAATTCCATTTCTATTGTATAAATACTGTTTTCTCCATGCCCAAGGAGAATTAATTTTGAAGGGTTAAACTTTGCAATTTGGCGACAGATTTCTGAACCAATAGAACCGCCAGCCCCAGTGACTAAGATGACCTTTTCGGTTACATATTCTGAAATTCCGTCGATATCCAGCTCCACCGGCTCTCTTCCAAGAAGATCCTGTACCTGTACATCTCTAAATTTGTTTACAGATACTTTTCCTGTCAGCAAGTCTTCTAACATAGGTAGGATTTGAGTTTTCGCATTGGTTTTTGCACATTCTTGAAATATTCGATTCATTTCCTGTTTATTTAACGAGGGAATGGCAATAACAATATGTTCAATATGTAAGGCTTCAACTTTTTTTGCAATTTTGCTTACTCCTCCAACTACTGGAATTCCTAAAATATCGAGCTTTTGTTTACGATAGTTATCATCAATAAATGCTACAGGTAATAAATCTACATCATTATTTTTTAGTAATTGCCTTGCAACCATCGTGCCAGCTGATCCTGCTCCTACGATTAACGTTCTTTTTTTATTTTCATCTTTTAGTAAATATTGATCTCTATACATTCTCCAGAAAAATCTAGAACCACCAATCAACAACATATGAAGTAGCCAAGTTACTGCTAATAAACGGTAAAAAACGTCTTGAAAAAGAAGTGCCTGCACAAGTCCTGTTATAAAAATTGATGCCGTAACCGTCTTGAAAATAATGACTAATTCCCCTATACTTGCATACTCCCAAGCCTTTTTGTATAAGTGAAAAGAAATGGCAAATAAATGATGGCTGAGTAGGAGTGTAATAGAGCTGAGCACTATTGGAATCGTAAAAACATAAATACTAGCATTTACTAAAAAACGACCTAAGAAAATAGCTGATATGACAATACACGAGTCTATTAATATAAATAGTGATAGTCTTTGCTTATACGTCAAACCAATTCACCTCACTTTTTCTTTTTATCTTTTTGTCGATAAAGTACTAATGCATACAGTTTTAAGTAAAACTGTATGCATTAGTACTTTAATAGAATATAGGGCATTTAACCCCTCCTCACCCCACACTCTTGACGACTGGCGTCTAAGGTTTTACAACCCACAGCATGAACGAGTGCCTCCATTTATAATGGCAAGGAGACATCACCAAATACTATTTACATGTAAAGGTTCATTAGTTCTTAATAAAGAACATCTAAGTGAAAAAAATTTGGTTAGTTAAATGATTCTATTGAATAATTTAGTAAGCCAATTTTGTGGATTTGAATTTAAAATGACCCCAACCATTTTATCTTCAACAAATTCAAGAATTCTCTTTGTTGCTAAAGCATTTTTCAACTGCGTTTTTCCATTATTAAATACGAGGACTATTCCATTGCAATAATTCGCCAATATTTTCGTGTCCGTAAATTCCAGTATGGATGGAGAGTCTATAAGAATCACATCATAAAGCTCTTCACAATGTGTTAAAAAATTTTGCATAACTGTCATACCTATAATTTCACCCGGATTGAAGGGAATAGGACCGCTAGTTAACACATCTAAATTTCCCATTCCTGTTTTGTACACCGTCTTCTCAAGTGATGAGTGAATTGAATCAGATAAAATATTAGTCAATCCGACTTTATTTGGAATCTTAAAAATCGAGTGAATAGTAGGATTTCTAAAATTAGCATCTATTAACAGAACCTTTTCTTTATTTTGGGCCATCGAAACTGCAAGGTTTGCTGCAGTAGTTGATTTTCCTTCTCCAGCTGTTGGTGAGGTAATCATGATAATATTCCTTTTTTTCGATATTGCTGAAAATTTGATGTTTGTTCGAATCGTTCTAAATTGTTCAGAGATTAGTGAATCTGGACTTGAATAAGCTATCAAATTTCTTTTATTAAGTTTATGACCTGATTTTTGTTGAATTATCGACATTTATTCCGCCTCACAATTCTACCCTAGCGTTTTGTAAGTTTAGCTTGCTGAGTTCTTCTCGAATTTCTGTATATTCTTTTTATTAATATTCGAATTCTTTTTATTCATTTTGGAAACGCATCCTATAACTGGGAACCCTATAGTTTCCTCGATTTCTTGCTCACTACGGACCGTATAATCCAGAGAATTAAATAGGAATGTTAAACCAATGCCAATAACTAATCCAACAATGCTACTCTTAATAATTGTCCCATTCCTGTCCCCATTAATTTGCGAGAAGTTTACTTTAGCTGGTGACAAATCTCTTATTTTTTTAAAGTTCACGATATTAGGCGCTTCCTCTTTAAATACTTGAGCCGTCTTATTGGCTATCTCGGCAGCCATATAAGGATCAGATGATATTACGCTTATACTTACAACTTCAGAATCTTCTACACTTGTAACGGTTATTGCTCCAGCTAAAGCCTCTGGAGACATTGGTAATTCCATTTCGTTAACAACCTTTTGTAAAACGGTTGTATCTTTTATGATTACTTGAAGTGTTTTCATTTTATCTTGATTAGCTTCTATGATAATTCTAGTGGATGACTGATATAGAGGTGTAGTTGATAAGGTTTTAAGATAGCCTGCGAGAGTGAATAATAGTGCTACGATAATAACAATCCATAATCTCCTACCAATGATTTCAAATAATTGTTTTACATTTATCTCTTTTGCTGATTTTTGATCTTCATAGATTGTATTGTATTTGTTTGACATAGAACCACCTTTTTCAATATTTTGTAAGGACTATACTGCTATTTTAGTTCGTTATAAAGAACAAGTCAACAAAACGTTACAAAGATATTAAAGTTTTAACATATTATTCTAATTTTTTTCAAGAAATAACTTCTAATTGATATCCTAATAGTTGGTTAAATAATCCTCTATTTTGGGCAAGTTCATGGAATCCTCCTTGTTGAATGATTTCACCTTGATCTAAAACAAGTACTTGATCAGCATTTGAAATGGTTGATAGACGATGTGCAATCACGACTATAGTCATATGACCTTTTAAGCTCTCTAGTGCTTTTTGAATTTTAGTTTCATTCTGGGTATCCAATGCACTTGTAGCTTCATCTAATATAAGAATTGCTGGTTTACGTAAAATGGCCCTAGCAAGGACAATTCTTTGGCGTTCACCACCTGATAGCCGTACTCCTCTATCTCCAATTTCGGTATCCATACCATACGGAAGTTGTTTTACAAAATCCGCAGCTGCGGAAAAGTGTAATGCCTCCCAGATTTGTTCTTCACTTGCATCAGGTTTCATTAATAATAGATTTTCCCTAATAGTAGCATTAAACAAAAACGGATCTTGCGAAATATAACTAATAGATTTTCTTAAGGATAATAAATTGTCGGAAGTAAGAGCTGCATGATCTATAAGGATTTCTCCTTTTTCAGGACGGTTTAAACCCAATATCATATCAATCAATGTACTTTTCCCCGCACCAGACCTACCTACAACAGCGGTCATTTGATTAGAGGGAATAAATAGATTAATATCTTTGAGCGCATATAAATCTTCTTTTGAATTATAACGATATGATACATGAGAAAATTCCAAACCCTTTTCGATTTTTAATGGTTTTATACTTTGATAATTACTCGTATTGATTTCTTTGGCCTCTGAACTTTGATTTTTGAGCTTTATTAGCGCCTTAAATGAAGGAATAACACTTACTAAATACTCCATATTAGATTGAATACCAGTGATTCTAGGCCATAATCTTGAAAAAATAACTAAAATCATTAGCATTTGTGCAGGTTGTGATTCGAAGTAACTAAAAGAAAAGAAAACTAAAAATGCTATGAGGAAAGCTGATACTAATTTATAAACCAAACTTGATAGAGTGTTTAGTTTTGTGAAATTGACATAATTCTTCTCCATTTTTTCACTTAAATTAAGAAAACTAGTTAATTGAGATTGTTCCATTGTATTGCTTTTTATATCTTTGATCCCATTAAAATGATCAGTTATTGTCCCTAAGTAATTTTGAGAAATTTGAAGGGTCTCTTCTCCTAAGGTTTGGGACTTCTTCAAAAAGGTTCTTGAGAAAACCATCAGTACTAACCCAAATAGGAGAATTAAACTAGTCATTTGATAGGATAACCAAAAGGCTAAACCAATTTGAATCATCGTAAATATTAACGAAGAAATAAATTGAAAAAATAAGCTAATTCCTCCACTCACACGAAACACTTCAGTAGTCATTAAATTGATAAGATCCGATTTTCGCTTATTTAGATAGAAAAACCAATTGGCCTGAATTAGGTTCCTATAAGTTTCCTCTCTTAAATACCTTGTAAAACTCTGTTGAATCCTAACATTTAAAATTAATTGTTGGCGTTGAAAGTAACCTTGGCCAATTATTAAAACGATAAAAACACTTAAGATAATAAGTAAGCTTATCATTTCAGGAATACCATCGAATAAATTAGAAGCCCATGATAATCTTGAATTTTCTCCTAGTTCTACAACACCAATGAGACCAAGTAAAGGTACTAATAAAAAAATGCCAATCCCTTCAAAAACACTAATTAAAAGCATGGCTATCATATTGACATATAAGATTTTACCTGCATATGAATGTATTTGTTTTGCGAAATATAGGAGTTCTTTCATTCCTTTGCCCTCCTAGAATAGGCACTTTTCTTTGTTATCCTCCATACTGTTAAGAAAGGACGTAAAGGAAAATATAAAAAATGAAGGTTCTTTGGCAATGGCAATGTCTCTAAATCAGTCGGGTAAGGATACATTATACTTAAGATATACAATGTTTTTTGTTGAAAGGACTGCAGAGAATATAAGTGTTTTTTATGGAAACGTGCAATATCATCAGGTAAGGGTTCTGTATGTAGGTTTACCATTCTTTCCAGATAGAATATAGATTCTTGAGCTAATGTTTGTGCCCGCGTCCCTCTTATCATAGATTCCATTTCTTTTTTTACTGATACACCCAACAGTTGAGAGGATAGAATGATTGCTTGACCACCTAAGTGTAGGCAATGATATTTTTTAAGTAATTTTGATAAAACCGACCAGTTTAATTCTTGGTCTAACAAGTGTTTAATGTCTAATAACCAACGAAGTCGTGACCAACCATGACGTGCTCCATGTGTTATCAAAAAAAAGCATAAGTCCTCTTTCCCTAACAAATTAATTGGAGAATTTGTGATTAGGTTAGTCCTTTTCCTTTCCCATAATTCATTAAAACATGGTTCCATTCCTGGTCCTGGATTTAATCTCCAATGTACTTCAATTTTCGTATTAGTTTCTTGATGAAAAAAGGCTATATGATGATGTCTCCATTTCCAGTCACCTAATACAGATTGAAAATAGTCATCTTTTACATATCCCATGCTAATAAGTAAATTCTCTACTTTACCAAGGTCTTCAAGCGGAACTAGAAAATCTAAATCACTTGATGTCCGAAGCGAAATATCACCATATAGCTCTAAACCTAACAGTGGTCCCTTTAAAAAGAGGGTGCGAATCTGATTGTTCCTTAAAGCATGACTTATATTTATCATGGTGGCAGTTAATTGCAACATATGAATAGTATTTTCTTGATATTTTGCCTGTAAGGTTTTTAAAACGAATGGTGGAACTTGTTCTTCTATCTTTTTCAACTTAGGATATAGTACAGGAAAAAGGCGATGATGCCATGTAAGATCTAAAAAAAGATCCCAATCAATCTCTTTTTTATTAAACCTTTTTAAAATGTCTTTATTATTTTCTATTTTCACAAGTTCCAGTAACAAGCTTAATTCTTCAGGTATATTGGCTACATTAAGAGCATTACCCATTTTATTCACCTTCAGCCTTTTTATTCCTGTTTTCCTTTGCAAAAGAAGCTACAACCGTAAATTTATTCATCGTTTCCGATCCTGATATATAATATGGACCACTACGCAACCATGCATGAGCAACTAAATTCCCTGTTTTTTCTTTAGCTGTCCCTAAATACAGAGTACTTTCAATCCTTCTTTTTTCAAGCATTTTCATTCCAGCAATTGCTTTTACAAGACATTCACTTTCCCAAAATGTATACCTACTCATAAGATGAATCGCTGCTGATACATTTTGTAAAGTTTGTTTATCAGATGTCTTAGTCGAACACGATGTTTCAGACATACTTTTTCCTAGAGTAGGAGCAACTCTTGAAAAATTCAACATTTTTAAATATCTTCCCCACGCTAAGTAACAGTAAGCCTCTATAAGCATAACTTGCATTTGACCACCTAACTTAAAGAACGTTCTGAATTTATTGAATAAAATCATATTTCCCTCCTATGACTCTACATCATAAATCTATGGAGCTTCCACTTGAACTAATCCTTCTTTTAATAATTGATTTAAAAAAATGGTTACTTGTTGCTCACATTCAGATTTATCTATTTCATATTGAGATTGAAGGGTTAAAATTAGTTTTTGAATGGAAATAGGTTTGCTCAATAATTCCCAAATTTCTCCTCCAGTTTCTCCTAGATTATAATACTTTCCATTTTTAATACTCAGCATTACCTTTTCTCCAGCCATGTCACTCACTAGATTCCCAGGGACCTGTTGTATTACATATTCTTCCTTAATAGCCGCACTATTAATCATATACTTTTTCCTCCCTATTCAATGTTTCTAATAGTAAATCTGTTATATCCTCTACAGTAAAATGAGAAGTTGGTCTACCTAATTGATACAACTGTATCTTATCGATAATTTTGGCCGTAATACTAAAATGCCATTCTATTAAATCCAAATCTGCAAGAAAAAAGTTACGATATGTATGTGTTAACAATGTATTGAGTTTCTGTAAATTTCCTTGTAATGAATGTAAATTTATTTCATCAGTTTCTATTTTGACCAATTCAATGACTCCTGCAAGTGGAATAGATTCCGAAGCGAAATGAGATTTGACAGGAACAGTGAATTTTGTTTCCCTTTCAATAATTGGCTGAAAATTATCCGATTCCATTCCAAAATAATCTAAGCTTTCTTGCCATAATTTCTGTTGAGGATAAGCTGGTGTTACAACAGGAACATTTTCACTATTTAAGCTGACTGGAACCACATCATCAGTAAGCAGTTGATATCCCCTTCTTATAAAGGCAGATGCAAGGGTTGACTTTCCTGCTCCAGAATCACCTATAATCGCATAAGCTTTTCCATCTATTACAACAGCACTCCCATGCAAAGGGAGAATTTTCCTTTGCAATAATATTGCACCCATACAAGTACCAAGTGTATATAATCGAATTTCATCTTCTTTAATAGGATCTAGAGGTGAAATAATAATCTTATTTCCACCTTGAATTAAAAAGATTGCCGTACCGGGAACAAAAAACATGACTGAATTTCTTTGAATGATAAATCCGTCGTTAATTAAATCTTCTTGTTCAGACCAAAGACTATATAACTCATCTTTTTCAATTACAATATCAATTTTCGGATTCAATTGTTCACTTTTATTTAATTCTGGAAATGAAATCTCACTAGAAAAAGTAAATCCGAATGCCTCATATATATTCATATCTTGCATGTAAATGTTCCCCCATTAGTTAAAGTAACTTTATTATGATATAAGGAGACCCCTATATAATCATACATATAGGGGATAACGATATATCATGATAATTTAACTTTTACTTCTTCATTAACTAAATGTTAGTTTGCCTCTTGGTGTGTCCGAAGGAAAAGTTGCGTCTGTAAAGTCCCCATCTTTTCCTAACATAGTCATATTGACATCAAGTAGTTCTAGTTTTGGTTTTTTCCATTCTTTTTTCATATTTTCACCCCCCCTCGGGTATTTTTTTTAGAAATCGATTAATAATTAGACTACGCATTAAAAGCTTGAGATTTGGGTCAATAGCTTGTTCAGGTTTAACCCCTGACTTAACCTTTGATAATCCATCTTGAATCACTTGAGCATCGACATATTTTAAAAGGTTTTTATCTGTATTCAATTGTTCCAGTTCAGTTTTATACGTTTCCCACTGAGGAATCATTCGATGCATCCAATCTACCCCTTGTACACCGCGAATAGTTTGGTTTAGTCTCACATTATCTGGTAAGTAGTTTACAGTTGATCTCCGAATTAGAGCCCTATCTAATCCATTTTGAACATATTGATGCTCTGGTAGAGACAAACAAAACCGAACTACACGTATATCATTAGAGGGATCCCTCTTCCATAATGAATAACGTAATGAAAGTTTCGTAGAAAGTGTATTTCCAGCATTCCAGTTAAAGACATCATCAAAATGTCTTTTTCTCATCTGATATATATTATCTGAGGAAGACATTTGTCCTCTTTGATTGATCCCTTGTTCACCGAATTTTTTATAAATTCCAGTATTCTCCGCAAATTCAGGATTAATAAGTTGAGGGTAACTAAAACTATTCGAGCTTTTATCTGGAAATATACGATCAATCATAGGAAAACCTATTCTTGCGATTAGAGGTAAATTTCTTAATCTAGCTCCACCTGCTTTTTTGCTATATTGGTTTAGTTCTTGAAAAAGCCGAACCCATTTTACCTTTTTTAATAGAATGGAATAATAATCTAAAGCTGAACCCCAGGAAATTGTAAAATTCCCTCGATCACCATTTAGTAATACACCCACTCCTTCCTCATTGGCTTTTTCAAATATGCCTTTTAACCAAAAGGAATTTTCGAAAAATTTATAAGGCATTTCCATTATTTCAAGAAAATCATCAATTTCAGAAAATGAATCTTTCCCTTGAAAGTTATAATAATGATCTTTAATTCCTCCTACAAACTCTACGGTTGATTTAATATAAGGCCTCTCATCTGCCATGTAATATCTTGGAGTAAAATCTTCAAAATCATCTGGAGGAATGTAACTAAAGGTATGTAATTCTTTATTCTGTTTTCTTAATGGTTGAGCAGCAAAACTAACAACGGCTCCTGAATCCAGACCACCACTTAATTGAGAACCTACTTTCTTATGTGTTCTTAACCGTGATGTAACGGCCTCTTGAAAGATACTTTGAAATGCCTCGATATACTCTTCATTTGATTTTAGTTTAAGAGTTTCAACTTCTGTTAAATACGAATACCTTTTAAAAGTTATTTTATTGTTTTCTATTGAAATGCTATGA
The DNA here is from genome assembly GCF_050278025.1 of Peribacillus sp. NPDC097197. NCBI lineage: Bacteria > Bacillati > Bacillota > Bacilli > Caryophanales > Bacillaceae > Peribacillus > Peribacillus sp. NPDC097197. The sequence goes on from NZ_JBNNST010000019.1 coordinate 34,746, forward strand.
GAAGGAGGTACTTGGTTAATAGTTAAATAAGGGGTAATGGAAGAATCCACCGCATCAATCATACCTGATATTACCAAATACTCAGCCAACCATTCCTCATTCAACCTCTTCTCGACATAAGGTAATGCAAGCAGCGGTTCTATCGTCGTTGAAAATGCTAATTTATCTTCATTCTTGAAATAATATAGAGTCCGACTTCCTGAAAAGTCTCTTGCCCCGAAAAGCTTGCGTTGTTTTTGATCCCAAATCATAAAAGCGAAATCACCCACTAAATACTTTGGTGTTTCATCTCCCCATTTATGGTAGGCTAGCAGGATTAACTGGCTATCGGTCATATATGGTCGATCCGATTTCTCTACCTGTAAGCGATTGAACAATTCATCTCGATTATCAATGATCGCATCAGCTGTTATCGCAAGTTGTCTAGCATAATCATAGAATGGCAGAGTTTCATTCACCGATTCAGGAGTGATCCACTGATTGTGGCAACCAAGGAAGATTTTTTCATCATTCCAAACTTGAATGCTATCGGCCGGGAACTTACGAAATGAATTCATTAATAGCTCTCCATGCTGGAGATCGATTGGTTCTTGATTTAAATGATAGAGTCCCGCGATTGCACTCATGTTCTCTTCCTCCCAGCGATGATTAAAAAAGCTTATTAAAGTCCTTTATTAACTACCTATCATAAAAAAAGATGTAAGATTACTTTTTCGTTCTTTATAAAGAACTTCTATATGTACAAAGTAACATCTCTCTCTATTAAATGTCAATAACTTGTAAATTGATTTGTACAATAATTAAATTTTTCCTTCTATTTCGACATTTACTTTATTTATCATGTATATATTTGGGTATAAAATTATTTAATATGTAGTCTTACAGAGATAATTCACCAAGAGATAATAAGAATTAAAACATTAAATTTTTTTACAAATTCTCTTTACTTTCATTGAATAAAGAAAAAGGCCATCTTATGAATTCCTCTTGAACTTGAACAATTTATATTTAATTTGGTTATCTTCACACCTGAGATTTTGCTAACAATCACAGAATAGCAGTCTTACCGCACTCTTCTCAACAAGGTGGGACCCATCCTTGAAGTCCTATACTCCAATACAAACATTTTTCGCCCCCCATTACATTTTAATACTCAATTCATCCCCATATTCCCAGTTATAAACCATTTACTTGGCATAATATAATATGTAATATTACTAAGGGTGTAAATATGGCTTTTTCCTTTCATCCGTCTCTAGACTTATTTTTATCAAACTGTATTCTAGAATTTTTTATTCTCATAAAGGAGGGTGCATTTATTTGCATAACCTTTTACATTTTACTCAATCGATCGATACGGATATGACTCAATATATCACTGTTTACGGTAAACAAATTTATGTCATTTTATTCATCATCATTTTCGCGAAGACGGCTTATATTGTTCTGACTTTCTTGCCTGGGGATGCGACTTTGTTTGCCAGCGGTACCATTGCTGCGATTGGACACTTGAGTTTCCCTACACTTTTGTTCCTTTTCTTCCTTGCAACTGTTGCGGGGGACGCCCAGAATTATTTTATCGGGAACCTGATTGGGAAATCCACGAAGAAAGAAAAGAAATACTCAGTATTTAAGTACATCCCAAATAAATCTATTGAAAAGACCCATCGATTTTTAACCAGTTATGGAAAATACGCGATTATGTTCTCCCGATTCGTTCCTTTACTTAGCACAACCTTACCTTTCATTAGTGGGTTCACACGTTATTCGTTCAAACGATTCATCGGGCACAATATGGTCGGAGCGATGGTCTGGACGATCACTTGGGTATGTGCAGGTTATCTACTCGGCAACCTTACATGGGTAGGTAGTCATTTATTCCTCTCATTGCTCGGCATTACTCTTATCAGTTTTATCCCTCCATTCATCGCGTTTGCTATTGAATATGCGAAAAAGAAAACGGCTGCCGCAAAAGTCCTTGAAATCTGACTTTTGCCTGCAGCCGTTTTGGCTTCAATTACTAATTTAGAGTTAACAAGTTATTCTTACCCAAGGTGCTAGTCTTACTTGGGTACCGGAACATTTGCCCCGTAAAAAATTTCATCCATTTCCGTTTGAAGCCTTTCGATAATTTCATCACGTTCAGCTGGTTTTAGTTTTTCTTCTGAATAACCAAATAGATAATTATTTAGTTCGAATCTTTTCAGTTTACATTTAGTATGAAAGATATTTTCTTGGTACACATTCACATCAATCATATCGTATAATCCCTTTACTTCATCAGGGATATAATTTTGAATGGAATTTATATCATGATCGATGAACAATTTGCGACCATTTGTATCTCTGGTAAATCCTCGAACCCGATAATCTATCGTGATGATATCGGTGTCAAAAGAATGAATCAGGTAATTAAGTGCTTTTAATGGAGAAATTTCCCCACACGTAGATACGTCAATATCAGCCCTGAATGTGCTGATTCCCTCATTGGGATGAAACTCAGGGTATGTATGAACCGTAATGTGGCTCTTATCCAATTGCATGACAACATTGTTCGGCAAAGGTCCAGGCGTTTCCTTATAGGTATCGGTGGGTACTTCTACGACGGGCCCCTCAGAAATAAGCATCGTCACGCTTGCTCCCTGTGGTATGTAATCCTGTTTGGCTGTATTCAAAACATGAGCTCCAATTAAATCCGATACATTCTTCAATATGCTAGAGAGTCTTTCCGCATTGTATTGTTCATCAATATATTCTAAGTATGCTTCACGTTCCTCTTTTGTTTTCGTATAACAAATATCATACATATTAAAACTTAATGATTTAGTAAGATTGTTGAAGCCATGAAGTTCAATTCTTTGCTCAGGTGTAATTTTCATGAACGATTCCCCTTAATTTTTTTACCAACCATATTTATAGTTACCCATTATTTGAGAATAGAAACTTTTAATTATCGTAGAGGAGTTTACCTATATATAACTTCTAAATTAAACTAAAATAGGTAATTGGAATTAAATGTATTTTCGATTGTTGTTTATATCTTAACCACTATTTAGATTTTAAATTGATATATTCTAGCGAGGTTGTTTTTGGAATACATATTTAAGATATTTTAATATTCTATAAAAAAGGTAGTTTTATTAATTTTTTTCTGGAAAATAGTTTTTTCAGGAAAAAATCCATCCCTGTTTAATCGGAATGGATTCTTTACAGTTATAAGTTTCAAAGCCCGTCATTTAATAGTCACTATCATCTTCATTGCCATCTTCATTACCTTCGTTATCCTCATAATTCTCGTAGTCTTCATCCTCATCTTCATAGTCATATTCTTCATCTTCGTCTTCATAGTCATATTCTTCATCTTCGTCTTCATAACCATCTTCGTCGGAATAATCTTCGCCATCCTCAGCAAAGTCTTCGTCTTCATAGTCCGAATAATAATCTTCATCCATATCTTCACTATCTTCACTATCTTCTTCGTCTATAATTTCCTCTTCAAAGTCTTCGTACTCATCGTAGTCTTCAAAGTCTTCCTCTGATTCTGACCATTCATCTGGGATATCATAATAACTGTCTTCTTCATCATTATAATCGCCCCCCTCGAAATACCACTCACCATCTGATTCGTCTTCGTAATAATAACTGCCGGATTCATTGTAAAACAAATCGCTAATTTCCTGTTCTGAGAGTGGTTGAGCGATCCAGCCTTCGATTAACAGGAATATATCCTTTATTGGTATGCTGAACCCTACGGATTCATCCGTTATTAACCTTGCTGAATTAATGGCCACAGCCTTTCCTGTTTCCATGGAAACAAGAGGTCCACCGCTACTACCTGGAGCAATATGAGCTGACATTTGATAAATATTATCATATGAACGCTCTCCAATAAAGAAACTGCGATCCACTCCAGTTATGGTCCCAAGCGTTGCTGTATTCTCAAGGCCCAATGGACTGCCAAGTGCGACTACTTCCTGACCAATCTTGGCCACTCCTGTTTTTTCAACATCAATTGGCTTTATCCCGGCTAATTTGGGAACTCTAATAATGGCTACATCTGTATCGGTGGAATAACCGATAACCTTTCCATTATACTCTGTGCCACCTTTATCTTTAATACTTGCTTCAAGATACCCTTCCACAACATGTGCATTTGTCAAGACATCACCTTTGTCATTAATTAAAAATCCAGAACCTTGGCTGTCCCCGGCAAAAATGGTATACACTTTTTTCTGAGATTCCTCGATGATCTGCGTGACACTTTGTTTTGTATCTTCTTTCATCTTCTCAACTGGCTTTGATGCAACCACCCTTGTTACTTCTTTCTTTTTCCCCGTTTCATTTTTATCTTTTTTGGTTTCTACTACAGTAGGTATAGTGGCTGTTTTTTTATTGTCCGCTTCATCCCAATAATATTTGATGGTAAACACAAAAGTTAATGTGCTTAAAATACTTAATATAACTAAGAATGGTATTAATTTAGATTTCTTTTTCTTATTCCCACAACTAGGACAATAGCGACCATCGCTTGATAGTTTCTTACCACATGTTGAACAAAACAAAATATCACCTATTTCTCTAAGACTTTATACCTATTATATTGAAAAATAAGGAACTTGTATATCAAAATTCATAAAAATAAAAACGGGCCTCATATAATTGGCCCGCTTTCGTTTTTTTATCTTATCAATCAAACTCCTAATATAGTTCTCTCTCATTAGCAAGTTCCTCTATTTCATTGGACTGGTACACATGGTTTCCTGAAGTAAAGGATTTTGCCGCAATACTCATGGCAGTAGCCACCGTTTCTACATGTATGGCGCGATATGGGCGAAGAGGTCCCACTAACAAAAATTTAAAAATCGAACTCAGTTTACCGGATATCTTTTCACCGATACGGAGTTCTTTTCGTTCTCCGATTAGTAACGAAGGTCTGAAAATATGTAAAGAATTCAATTTTAATTGTTTTAGTATTTCTTCCATATCTCCCTTTACTCGACTGTAAAAGAAACTTGATTTAGAGTCAGCACCGATAGCACTTATAACTAACACATTCTCTACATTTGCCGCTTTTGCCAATTTTCCCGCCTCTACAACGTAATCATAATCAACTTTCCGAAAAGCTTCTTTAGATTTCGCTTTTTTAATGGTAGTGCCTAAACATATGAACACATCATTGACATGAAACAAATCTGCAAAATCTTTCATATTATCAAAATCGACAATATGCACTTTACAGACGGAATCTTTATATTCTAGTTCTCTTCTCGTAAATAGATGTATGGTTTGATAATCCTTACTAGTACATAACCTTTTCAATAGTTGGGTGCCTACAACCCCAGTTGCACCTAAAACTAACGCAGTTTTTTTAGTCATGATTTCCTTCTTTCTCGTATAGGCTGCTCAATAGCAACCGAACTGTTAAATTAGAAAGGATTAGGACAAGTGATTCACTTGATTATAATCGGCTATAACCCATGAATTCAGTTCAAACTTGATTGTACTCAGGCAAGCATTTGATAATCTGGTTTCAGTTGATACAATCTTTTCATTCGACATCATACGTAAAATCATATGAATGACCGCCCCATGTGCAACTAAAATTACTTTCTTATCAGGATATTCTGCTTCAATATCCTGTAGGCCTTTCATAAGGCGTTCTCGTAAACTTTCCTGGTCTTCCTGATTAGGGTATTCTTTATTAAAAAATGTGGATTCCCTCTCATCAGCTGTCATTCCTTCAGCGTCCCCAAAATTCTTTTCAATGAATTCCTCTTTAATAATAATTGGGGAATCAATTATTTCACCTATAATATTGGCTGTAGCCCTTGCTCTTTTTAGAGGACTAGTAAAAATTACATCCCACTTGTCTTTGAATAAAAACTCTCCACACTTCCTGGCCTGCCTCTTTCCATTTTCATTAAGTGGTATGTCTGTTTGTCCCTGTAACCGTCCTTCTACATTCCAATCTGTTTCTCCATGGCGTACTATACAAATCGTTGTAATAACCTTCAACCCTTTCGTTTTAGAGTGGTGAACTTTTCACAGTTTTAAATTTCCTTTGCATGCTTTTGCAAGTGAACATGAATTCGAACAACAAGTGAAAGCGAGACACCTCTTCTTCACATGTGATAAATAGTTAGAACAATAATACCAAATTTAAGATCGATTTAGTACCTAGAACTACTACCTAAAAAAGTGATAGGATGTGCATGCCCATGTTCATGCATAATATTTCCATAGCTTTATTGGATCCCATATGTTTAGATTATGGAAGATGTTTCATATAAAATAGTTTATGGACTTAATTAAAATGGAGAGGTGCCCAATTGAAGGAAATATTATTAATCTTATTATTACAACTTATTTATGTTCCCATCTATACATTACGTACCATATTCTTAGTCAAAAACTTAACCTCTTTGGCCTCTATTTTAGGCATAGCCGAGATGTTAGTTTATGTATTTGGACTATCCCTTGTATTTGGTGGAGACCAAAGCATATTGGCCATGGTTGTATATGCAGTTGGTTTTGGAATAGGTATCATATTCGGGACGAAAATTGAGCAAAAACTTGCTATTGGTTTTATCAATGTTACCGTTAATACACAGACGAAAAACACCCAATTGATGGACACATTAAGGAACAACGGCTTTGGTGTTACTCTCTATACAGGCGAAGGAAGGGATAGTAACCGTTATCGGATGGAAATATTAACAAAACGTAACCGAGAACAAGAATTAATTGCTACAATTGAAAAATTCGAACCTAAAGCTTTCATCATTTCTTATGAACCGAGGTATTTTAAAGGTGGATTTTTACTGGATCGTTTAAAGAATAGGGGAAGCATGAATAGATAAATAATACGAAGGCCCATCTAATTCAAGATGGGCCTTCGTATTATTTAATTTTGGACTTTCTTGTTTTTACAGATTTGCTAGCAGGTTGCTTCTTGATCCATTTTATATATTTTTTCAAAGCTTCATCATCTTTTAACAAAATAACGGTATATAATCTTATGGCTAACTCCCGGTTTGAATATAAGGCATGAATTTGCTTGTGGCACGATTTACAAAGAAAAGCGGTTGGTAACTGACTGCCTCCTTCCTCCCTGGGCGTTAGATGGTGCACAGTCAGTTCTATCTCACTTCGAGAACAAAGCTCACACGTCCCTTGCATGGTTCCACCTCATCCATTAATGGTTCAATATTTTACCCTCTTCCACAATATGAAACCTCAAATGTTCCATGTGATGAATTGGACCACACTCTTGCTCTTCTTTCCTCCATCCCTTGCAAATAAAGAAACATGAATTCATAACAATCATTTCTTGAAAATGAATAACAATCACTAGGATCATTGTTTTCTTCAGGATATAGCAGGATGAGATGGGAAAGGAGTCCGTCTCCATTTTTGGTCAAAAAAGACAAAGCTACCTACATTTTTTTCAAGTTCGAATAACCTTCGGAAACCACTTGCCCCTGATTCAATAAATTCACTGGCTGTAAGCTTTTGTACTTGCATGCTATCTATATGATTTTCTTGATGGAAGCTTGCAATAAACGTTCTCATCACGTCCCCCCCCGTTAAACTGGATAACAGATAGTATATTCCCATACCATCAGATTTATCCTACTTAAAAGGCCGTTTCCAAGACAATTGGACAATGATCGCTACCCATTATATTTGAATGAATGCTAGCATCTTTTAAATCTACAGCCAACCGCTCCGAAACAATAAAATAATCAATCCGCCAGCCAATATTTCTTTCTCTTACCTTGCTCATATAAGACCACCAAGAGTATGAACCTTCTTTGTTTGGATAAAAATGACGAAAAGTATCAATGAAACCCGATTCTAACAAGTTAGTCATTTTACCTCTTTCCTCCAGGGTGAAGCCGGAGTTTCCAACATTCGTTTTGGGGTTTCTTAAGTCTATCTCGGAGTATGCTACATTAAGGTCCCCACAATAAATGACTGGTTTATTCATATCCAAGGCTTTTAGATATTCGATCATTTCATCTTCCCATTCCAAACGATAGTCCAGTCTCGTTAAATCTCGTTTGGCATTAGGCGTATACACGTTTACCATATAAAATTTTTCAAATTCAAGAGTTATTATTCTTCCTTCAGGCTCTTCATCTCGGTCACCAACTCCATATTTAACCGAAATAGGTTTTTCCTTCGTGAATATCGCCGTTCCTGAATACCCTTTTTTCAAAGCATAATTCCAATATTGATAATAGCCTTCTAAATCAAGTGTGATTTGCCCTTCTTGAAGCTTTGTTTCCTGCAGACAAAAAATATCGGCATCCACATCTTTAAAGTAATCTAAAAATCCCTTTTTTACACACGCTCTTATGCCATTTACGTTCCAAGATACCAATTTCATTTTTTATTCTATTCTCCTTATATCTATCTGTTTTGACTTCCAATCCTACTATACTATGATTTCTTAATGCATGCCCATCATAGAATATTGGAAAATAGTCGGGCAAATGATTCTTTTGAACGTTCCAATAGTGTCCTATTTTTATAGGTTAATGGATCAATCCTTTCACAATCTTTTATATCTTCTTGAAAATGAGTGGCTAAATCAGCAATGGAACTATTACCCATCAAGAAGACATTTACCTCAAAGTTTAAATGAAAGCTTCGCATGTCCATATTTGCCGTACCTATCGAAGCCATGTCTCCATCCACAATGATTATTTTTTGGTGTAGGAAACCTTTTTTATAGGAGTATATTTCTACGCCAAATTGTAGAAGCTCACCAAAATAGGAGCGGCTCCCATACTGGGTTAAGAACCCGTCATTTACAGCAGGAACCATAAGACGAACTTGTATCCCTTTTAAAGCAGCATTCTTCATCGCAGCTTTAATTGCTTGATTGGGGACAAAGTATGGACTTGCTATCCAAACTGATTTGGTTGCAGTCGTTATGAGGGAAAAATAATAATCGCTCATGATTCCCTGCTGGGTATCGGGTCCACTCGCAACAACTTGGACAGCTCCATCTCCCTTTTCAAATTTATTCATTTTTGGTCGTTCTTCTAAGACATCTTCTCCACTTACATATTCCCAATCCATCAGGAATACGGTATGGAGCATATAAACAGCTTCCCCTTTAAGAACCATGTGTGTATCACGCCAAAATCCAATGTTTTTATTTTTTCCAAGATATTCTTCCCCTACATTCAGTCCGCCAACAAAACCAATCTCTCCATCTATGATGATTATTTTCCGGTGATTTCTAAAATTGAATTTTTGATTAAAAAATCCGTGCTTTAACGGTGAAAATGGAAATATCTTCACACCTGCCTCTTTCATTCTATTGATTTCTTTATTTGCTAGACTTAAGCTTCCTGCTGCATCAAAGATAAATAATACCTCTACCCCTTCCTTTGCTTTTTCAATGAGGATATCGATGATTTCCTTACCAAGCCTGTCAGAACGAAAAATATAATATTCTATATGTATAAACTTTTCCGCCTTTTTTAACTGTTGAATGATTTCTGTAAATGTTTCATTCCCATTTTTCAATACTTTCGTTTCTGAAGATGTACTGATGGTTGTTTCTGAAGCATTCTTTGCAAAATCCGCAAAAGATTGCTGATGATTATTCAGAAACGATAAATCAGGAGCTGATATGTCATTGACAAGGTTCTTCCATTCTTCTCTATCTTTTCTTCTTTTAGATTGAAATAAATATCCTTTTAGATAAAGTTGACCTGAAAACAAATAGAAAATAAATCCGAAAACAGGAAAACAAAAAAGAACATACATCCATAAAAGTGTATCATGGGCAAATCTATTTTCTAGCATAAGTGAGATCATCGTAATAAGCATAACCAAGATATATAATCCCATAAAAAATAGCTTCACATTGAAGCTAGCATAGCTAAATAAAACCATATAAACAGATGCGATTAAAATAAATAAAAACACAATTTCCATTCTTCTTCTACTTTTCATTTTTCATTCTCCTATAAATAATTTATATCTATACATACCCATGAAGTATGATAAAAGAAACAAAAACACTTACGAAAATTAATCGTAAGTGTTTTATACTGTCTTATTTTTTGATTGTTAATAAGCTTTCATATAAATCTATATATTCGGAAGATGAGGAATCCCAACTGAAATCTTCATTCATGGCATTTTCAGTCAACTGCTTCCATCTTTTTGGTTGGAATTTATACATTCCTACCGCTTGTTCAATAGTATGAAGCATATCATGAGCATTATAGTTCGTAAAACTAAAACCATTACCTTCGCCTGTAAATTGATTGTAAGGGATGACCGTATCACGAAGGCCACCAGTCTCTCTCACCATCGGCAAAGCACCATAGCGCATTGCTATGAGCTGACCGATTCCACATGGTTCGAATTGTGACGGCATCAAGAAAATATCAGAGCCCGCATAAATCCTCCTGGCCATTCCTTCATCAAAATATGTGTTGGTTGATACTTGATTAGGATATTGCTCAGCCAAATTACGGAAAGCCCATTCATATTTTTCTTCGCCCGTTCCAAGTAATACGAATTGAATGCCTTGACCCATCATTTCATGGAAGACATGCAGGATAAGGTCTATCCCTTTTTGGTCAACCAATCGTGTCACCATTGATATAACTGGAACCTCATCATTGACTGGCAAATTCAATATTTCCTGTAATTCGCGCTTGTTTTTCATTTTCCCTTCATATGTGGAAAAAGGCACGGGTAGATATTCATCTGAAGCAGGATTATAGGATTCATTATCGATCCCATTTATGATGCCTTTAAGATCCCCGTTCCGTTTACGCAGATAGCCATCCAGTTGCTCTCCATAATAGGGAGTCTGTATCTCTTCTGCATAACTTGGACTTACGGTTGTAATATAGTTAGAGAAGGCCAGACCCGCTTTAAGATAACTCACATTACCGTGAAATTCAAGACCATCCATATTGAAATACAATTCACTTAAATCCAACAATTCCGCTAGGACAGTTTTAGGGTAGACACCTTGATAGAGTAAATTATGTATGGTGAATACCGTTTTAATATTTTCATATAATGGATGTTTTTGATAATGTGCTTTCAACAAGACACTCACAAGACCTGTTTGCCAATCATGACAGTGGATGATTTCTGGGTGATCGTCTAAAAAAGGTATGGATTCTAATATGGCACGGGAAAAAAATGCAAACCTTTCACCGTCATCAAAATATCCATAACTTCCGTGTCTTTTAAAATAATATTCATTATCAAGAAAATAATATGTAATCCCATTGGCAACCAACTTTTCAATTCCACAGAATTGTTGGCGCCAGCCTACAGGGACCTCGATACTGGTCACGTGTGTCATTTCCTGTTTAATTTGAAAAGGAAGGTCTTTAAACTTTGGAAGAATTACACTTACATTGATTCCCTGTTTTTTAAGTGCTTTTGGAAGTGCGCCTATCACGTCTCCAAGTCCTCCGGTTTTTATGAAAGGAGCGCATTCTGAAGCGGCAAATAGAACATTCATAGCTGTACCTCCATTAAATAACTTCTGCTTTCTTTATTACAGTTGGTTGTTGTAGGCCAATTACTTCTTTATCCCGTGTAATTCTAACTTCTTTATCCGTTATAATATTTTCTACGACTGCCCCTTCTTCTATCTCACCTTTTTGCATGATGATGCTGTTCTTTACGACTGCCCCTTTTTTCACCTTGACTCCTCTGAATAGAATACTGTTTTCAACTGTACCTTCAATATTACACCCATTGGCAATCAATGAATTAGTAACCTTGGAGGATTGTGTGTATTTAGCCGGAGCCTCGTTTTTAATTTTTGTATAGACATCCCATGTATCCCCAAAGAAAGTCCGAATGACGGCAGGATTCAAGAAATCCATATTACTCGAATGAAAACTTTCAATAGAATGTATGAACGGCATTTCTCCAGTGAAATGATAGCCTTTAACCGTAAAACGATGAAGATTGGCTTTAACCGCATCTTTCAAGAAATCGTATTCCCCATTGGCAACACAGCTCTTAATCAAATTGACCAAAAGGCTTTTACTGATAATGAAGGTTTCTAGACAAACATGGTCTCCCGGTTGAGGTATGGTAAAAAAGCTAATGTCGGTGATGGCGCCATCCGAATTCACTGAACATTTGTGGTAGATGGGTTTTTCAATGGACTCTCCCACATAATCTTTATAGACGACAGTGATATCCGCTTTCTCTTTTTTATGGTAAGCAAGCACTTCGTTAAAGTCCAATTTACAAACATGGCATCCAGGAGATATGATGACGGTGTCGGCATCTGCCCGTTCAAAAAAGCTGAGATGGTCATAAAATTGTTTCATGTCTCCAGTGACCGTTTCATCAGGATGTATAGGTGGCAAAATGAATAATCCACCTGAACGCCGGTCTAAGTTCCATTCTTTCCCTGATCCTAAGTGGTCCATAACAGAGAGGTATTTTTCCTTTGGAAAGACAGCGACCTTTGAAACATCCGCATGGATAAAGTTCGACATTGTGAAGTCGATTAGACGGTATCGTCCGCCAAATGGCACAGATGCCACATTACGGTGAGCAGTCAATTCTTTTAAATGTTGTTTTTCATTAATTAAATTGATGATTCCTAACACATTTTCCATTGCAGCTCCCCCTTGATCAATTAAGAGTTATCTTTTTTTTATTTGAATCAGTAATGGTCTGATTTTCTCCAATTAAGGTAATGTCAGAAGTCACGGTTGAATTACCTACCACTGCTCCGTCTTCAATCACGCAATTACTTGCTATGATACTTCTTTCAATGTGGACATTATTGCCAATGGTGACATTCGGCATTATGACTGAGTCTTTTATGGTTGAGCCAAATCCAACCTTGACATTATAGGATAAGACGGAATGGTCAATGTTCCCATAAATCATGCAGCCTTCATTCACGAGCGATTGTGTGACTTCCGCTTCTCTCGAAATATATTGTGGCGGATGATTAGCATTTCGGGCGAAAATTTTCCATTGCGGGTCATCTAACTGGAAATTAGGGTTTTCTTCCAATAAGTCCATATGGGCTTGCCATAGGCTCTCAACCGTTCCAACATCCTTCCAATATTCATTAAATCGATAAGCATACAATTTCTTTCTATCTTCCAGCATCTTTGGAATGATATTGCTGCCAAAATCATTGGAAGAATTCACATCTTTTTCATCATTTATAAGATATTTTCTTAATGTTTTCCAGTTGAAAAGGTATACACCCATTGACGCCAGATTACTCTTCGGGTATTTTGGCTTTTCATCAAATTGAGTGACCCTATCACCTTCATTCGTATTCATAATGCCGAAGCGGCTTGCTTCCTGCCAAGGTACTTGAATCACTGCTATAGTTGCCTCAGCAGATTTTTCGATATGATAGTCCAGCATTTTGCTATAGTCCATTTTATAAATATGGTCGCCTGAGAGGATTAACACATGCTCAGGATCATAGTTATCGATATACTGAATATTTTGATAAACAGCATTAGCTGTACCCTTATACCATTCCCCACCCTCTTTTCCTTGATAAGGGGGAAGGACAGAAACGCCACCCACATCTAAATCCAAGTCCCATGCTTTTCCGTTTCCGACATAATCATTAAGTATCAATGGCTGATATTGAGTCAGGACCCCAACCGTATCGATACCGGAATGAGTGCAGTTACTTAATGGAAAATCTATGATTCTATATTTACCACCGAAAGGAACTGCAGGTTTTGCCAATCCAATAGTTAATTCACCTAACCTTGAGCCTTGACCTCCTGCCAATAACATCGCAATCCACTTTTTTGCTCCCATTATTCGTTCACTCTCCCAGCCCTTTTTTTTGTTTGCTTCATAAAAATTGAAACCCCTAATGGAGGAACTGTAATATTCATACTGTATCTTTGGTTATGATAAGGTTCTTTTTTAACATGAAGAGGTTCTTGATTGATTTGTCCAGACCCTCCAAAGGTAAGGTCATCACTGTTAAATACCTCCATATACTTCCCTAGAGATGGGACACCAATTTTATGCTGATAGTGTGTCTGTTCTGAAAAATTACAAACCACGATACAATAATCTCCTTTTCGCTTACCTTTTCTCATAAATGTAAGAATGCTCTGGGAACGATTATTGGGATCTATCCATTCGAAACCATCCTGTACGTGGTCCTGTCGCCATAATGATGAATGTTCTCGATAAAATTGTTGCAGGGTTCGAAAATAAAGAGCTAACTTTGTATGGGACTCATATTCCAAAAGAAACCAATCCAACTGTTCATCATCTTTCCATTCAATAAACTGTCCAAATTCCCCGCCCATAAAGAGGAGCTTCTTTCCTGGGTGCGTCATGAAATACCCGAGGAGCAAGCGCAAATTAGCAAACTTCTGCCAATAGTCTCCCGGCATCTTATTCAATAAAGACTTCTTTCCATGAACCACATCATCATGAGAGAAAGGCAAGACGAAATTTTCTGAAAATGCATAATGAAATGAGAAGGTTAAGAGGTTATGATGACTGGGTCTATCACTTGTTTCCAATTGCATATATCGGAGGATATCATTTGACCATCCCATATTCCATTTATAATTAAAGCCTAGACCTCCTATATCAGTTGGAGAAGTAATAAGGGGTCTATCTGTTGCTTCTTCAGCCATCATTAAGGCATTAGGATACTTATCAAAAATCACTTCATTCAATTTTTGTAAGAACCGAATCGCTTCTAGGTTCTCTTCCCCGCCATATTGGTTTTTAAGTTTTACTGGCAAGGGATTATCATGATTCAAATAAATCATGGAAGAAACGGCATCCACACGTACACCATCAATATGGTATACATCCATCCAGTACATCACATTAGATATGAGAAAACTAATAACCTCTGGTTTCGTAAAATCAAAATTAAATGTTCCCCATATTGGTCGATTAGCTCGATCAAATTCAATTGGTTCATAGAGTGGAGTACCATCAAAACAGCTAAGACCATGGGAATCCTTACAAAAGTGTGCAGGAACCCAGTCTAATATGACACCTATCCCTTTTTGGTGGCAAAGGTTCACCAAGTATTTAAAATCATTTGGAGATCCAAAGCGGCTATTTACTGAATAATAACCGGTCACCTGATATCCCCATGATTTATCGAAAGGGTGTTCCATTATGGCCATCAGTTCAATATGGGTAAATCCATTATCAACCACATACTCTACTAAGCTATCAGCCAACTCTCGATAGGTATAAAACTCGGACATCGCTGTCTGTCTCCATGTACCAGGGTGCACTTCATAAATGGACATGGGTTTTTGATAAACATTTCCCTTTTTCCTATCACTCAGCCATTTCGAGTCAGCCCAATCGAAGCTATTCAAACCATGGACAATGGAGGCTGTATCTGGTCTCTTTTCAGAATAAAAAGCATAAGGATCTGCCTTTAGAAATTGCTTATTTCCCGGTGAATGTATTTCGTATTTATACAAATCACCTTCTTTTAATCCAGGTATAAATAATACCCAGATACCGGAATTATCGATACGTTCCATAAAATGATCTGTACCGTCCCAATTATTAAAGTTTCCCACTACTGAAACTTTCTTGGCATGAGGTGCCCAAACCGCAAATCTTACACCTTCTATACCTGATGATGTTAGAATATGCGCCCCAAGCATTTTATAACTTTCATAAAGCGTACCTTCATGAAATAAATATAAATCAAAGTCACTTGGATAACTATCTTCTAGTTGGCCAATCATTGTCTTCATTTATCCGCCTCCATCAACATGAACAATATAAACTCGATAGCATATTCGTATCAATAAGTACCAGTTAATATATATATTCGTTAAAAATGGCATTTATCCTTCAAACAGAGGCGATATATTGTAATAAATGCCCTTTTCGCACTACCTTTAAACATTTTAATGGAAGAATACCCAATAAATGTAATAAAATACTTCCCCCAAAATAAATGTAAGCCCTTCCCTTGATGGGAAGAGCTTATTTTCATGCTCTAAATGACTTATTTGATTTTTTCATTCTGCATCATATTTGTTTTCTCCAAAAATAAATATGATAAAGAAACTGACCAAGCTAACGGGGTATTTCCGTTAGGGACGTCTCTTCCTCCAATATATAATTCGGGCACCTCCCAATTTAACGGAATGATTTTTTTTGTTTTATCAATATAATCCATCGCCTTGTTCACCATACCTAGTTCAAGGTAGCAAAGTCCAATCCAAGGGAGCCCGAAGCACCATTCGGCTTCTTGCCCTTCATTATAATAAAGATCCTTCTCATAACGTATACAACCGTAAGTCCTTTCAAGACGATTCGTAACATTCTCTAAAATTTTCAGGGCAGTATTGCGATCAACTAGACGGTATGGATAAATTAATGATAAAAGGGCAAGATCGGTTTCCTTCGTATAGCTTTCTCGTGGAAGCAGGAAACGAAGAGCTTCCTCTCCCTTCTTAATTAATTCTTCCTTAACTGTCACAAGCATTTTTACGGAAGTTAAACCGGCTACACAAGCTCCAATACTTGAAGCATGTATTTCAATATTCTCTTCCCACATCCCATTATCTCCGGCCTGCCAATATTGAAGACACTCAAGATAATCGACTAACTTTTGCACAATTTCCAAGTCATGTTCATCTCGTATGACCTTTTGTCCATTCCGGTAACCTTCGCCAACCCCCCATAAAAAAGCACCAATTGAATCATTCTGGGCATGGCCCCATTCAACTGGAAGTTCTTTTAAATCAGTGGAGTACCGAGCATGAATATATTCAAAAAGATATTGAGGTTTTTTTTCGGTATGAATGTCTATTTTCCATTCATACATACGAAATATATCAAATAATGCATGATAGGCATTCATATATCGATCGGATGAATCAGTTAAAAAAGGTAACACTGTGTAAACTACATCCCTAACCCATACATAATTATAATCTTCAGAAAGACTTGCTGTATATGCCCCATTAGAAAGACGCATACGATCAAGGACTTCTAAGGCTCCATTTATATTCATTACTTAAACACCTCCGTAGCAATTTGCTTATTTCCATTATTAACAGCCATTCAATTATTAAACATTCATCCAATCTTTAAAGCGCTTACAATACGAATTCTTTTATTATAGAATATGTAAGCCCGCGCGTTTTTGATAATCAAGCTTCCTAAACCTTATAAGTTAAGATAAATCCCCACCCAATTATCACGCACCAAAAAAACCAGTGAGGCGAACCTCACTAGTTATATCGACTCATTCACTAAAAAGTTAGTACTTTTTAAAACTTTTTTAAAAGAATATTCTTAATGCCATTAATGAAAGAACTCCTCCAAGTACGGTAATTAGTAAGCTTCGTGTGAAAATGGCTATTGCAAATGTAGGCAGTGCAGCAGCTAGGCTCAATAAATTTTCCCTTATAGAAAACGATTGGTCCACTAAAAAAAGTTCCTGAGCAAGTAGGGCAGCCATGACAGCAACAGGAACATGTTTCAGCCAATTGATGCCCCACTCAGGAATATGCATTTTGCTAAGTAACACTAATGGTAAGACTCTAGGGATGACAGTAACGATGGCGGCCCCTAAGATCACATAGAAAATATATGCGTTTATTTCCACCTTTCAATCACCACCCCTATGGTTGATGCTAATATTGTTGCAACGATGACACCTGTGCTTCCAGAAAAAACAAAGCTTGAAGCCACTACAATTATGATGGCACTGAGAGCTACCAAACAGGCAAGAAAATACTTTTTATGGCTTAAAATCTGCAAAACAAGAAGCCCAATAAACATTGCAGGCAATGCAAAGTCCATGCCATATTTCTCGGGATTGGGAATCCATTGCCCTAAAAAGCCCCCTGCCATGTTTGCCACGAACCAATTAAAGTAGGCGGCAACATTCAGACCTAACATCCATTTAAAATTGATGGCTCTATTTAGCTGTGCATGATTAATGGCAACGCCAAAAGTCTCATCTGTTAACAAGGCACCTGTTAGTATATTTTGCTTCGTTGTTTGATGACGGAAATATGGTGCCAATGCCGCACTTAGTAAAAGATGGCGGCTGTTGATGAAAAAGATCGTAAAAACAATGGCAGAAATCGGATGACTTGCCGCAATCATGCCTGACGCTATAAATTGACCGGATCCTGCATATAATAAGAGGGAAATAAGGGCAATTTCCACCATGCTTAAGCCCGATGTTTTTTCGACTACCCCAGCCGCAAAGCCGATACTTAGATATCCCAGTAAAGTAGGGATACAGTCCTTCACCCCTTCCCAGAAACTTTGCCCTTCATTGACATCTGTATAGATACGCTCTTCTCCCAAACTATCCTGCCTCATAAGTCTCCGCCCTTATTATGTATTTTCACTTCTTCAAAAGCTCCGGCAATTCTCGATAGATTTCAATAATATCCTCTATCCTCATCCTAACCAAACCGCTTGAAGATGGGGCTACAAATTCCATCGTTTCCTTCGACAAAGGATCTTTCTGTAAGCCCCATGGTACGTCTCGTTTCTGCCGATACTCTTGATATACTCCCTTACCGACGAAACAAACAAGCCTAGGCTTGAAAAGCTTTATCTTTGCAAGTAGTTGTTTTCTTCCCTCTTTGTATTCTTCTTTAGTGATATCGGCAGCCCCTTTTGTCGGTCTAGAAACAATATTAGTAAATCCAAAACCCAACCCTAATAAAGCGAAGTCTTCAGAAGGATCGTATTTTCTTTCGGTTAATCCAGCTTCGAAGAGAATCTTCCAGAAGCGATTATTTGGATTGGCATAATGATGTCCTGTCTGTCCTGAACGGATACTAGGATTGAAGCCAACAAACAGGATATCCAAATTTTCCGCTAGGTGATCGGGTATGCTGTACATTTTAAAACTCCTTTTATAACGTTAAGTTATCTCTTTTATATTATTGTACAAAACTGTAAAATATTTAACTACCTTTTCAGATGTTTTTATCTCGATAATAAATCCATGATGACTTAAAAAGGCAAAACTCTTTATAGATCGACCTATAAAAAAACAGCCATCCATTCAGATGACTGATTCTTTAAGAAGATTACTGGTCAATCTTGACACATAAATCATGGAATGGTTTAATCATTTTCTTTATTGTCGTGTTTGTTTTTTCGTTCCTGACACGTCTCATCTTGCTTACACTCTTTCTCCTTTTTTTTCTTGAGTGTAGCGTTGAACTTGTTATTGACTGTGAAGATATACCCGGGAATGATCTCTAATGAAAATGAATCGCCAGCCCGAAACCGTGCTAGAACTTTGCCTAGACTTGAGCCTGTTGAGTCTTTTGAAAAAATGGACATTGATGTACCCCTTTCTTATTTAGCCTCAACAATAGTATATGGATACCTTGTCTCATCCGATTGGACTTATTATAGTAAGAAAACTTCTTAAAAGGGAAGAAACTAAATTCCTCGTATAAATGAACTGATTAAATTTTAGAATGAGATTTTCATGGAATGCAAAATACAACCCTATGGTTGTTTAAGAGCCAATTCGCTTAGGCTGAATAAGTTCCTAGCTTTTTTGCTAAAGACAGTTTTGTGATAGATTCCAGCCTAAAAAGGCATGTATTTCATTTCCCCTGGAAACCATGCAATAGACCATATTCTTGTCTACAATACCAAGGTTGATAGACGAGGCCACTGAAACAGCGGTGGTTCCAATTCTGATAAGGGACGGATAACATGCTAAACTGAAGCAACTGCTGGAGTAATTCAAAACATCAATTGGAGTGAAGATGAACTTTCCCATTACCGTTCCAAGTGAACCATCTATTCATTCTTGAAAAACTGATGAAAGCTAACACGATGAACTTTCCCATGACTTCCTCCCCATTTTCCTAGATTAATACACTGACCTTACATACACCATTCATGTATAGTCAAAAGAGGCACCTTGCAATGATAAATTATCATTGCAAGGTGCCTTCCTTTTCTCTGATGAGCGCATTCTATTAATCAATTTCCACTGGCATAAGACTCACTAAAAAACGATATCTTTCCTTAACGGAATGCTTATACAACACGTCGATTGAATTTTTTAACAACCTGGATTTTTCTGTTTTTGAAAATGAACTGCTTTTTATATGCTGTCTTGCTTCGAATAGGAATTCGAGATAATCCTCATACGATTCATCATATACTTCCTGTAAATCATTACGGATCTGTTTAGCTAGCTGAGGGCTTGCCCCATTTGTGGAAACACTGATTGTAAGCTTTCCTCTATGTAAAGTTGCCGGAATGTGGAAGTTTGCCATCTCGTGATTACTGATGACATTGACGAGTTGATTTTCATGAGCATTTTTGTAGATTTCTTCATTAACCTTGGATGAGTTGGTTGCGGCAATGATTAAAAAGGCTTCTTGATAATCCGATGCTTCCACCTCTTTACGAACAACATGAACGGCTCCTTGTTCTTGAAGTTGCTGGAACCCTTCACAAATCTCAGGACTTATCACAGTGACAATAGCTCCTGCCTTTATTAAAGGGTTAGCTTTAAAAAAGGCTATTTTACCGCCGCCGATAATGACGCACTTTTTATTTTCGAGATTAAGCGTAATCGGATACATAAGCACTCTCCCCAGATAATTCCTGAATTCTATCTGATATTGCTTGTTCAATCTTAGGATGATAGCCAAGATAAGGACAAAGGACAAATTTCTTGTCGCTGTTTCTCTGGACTTCCGATATTGCCCTTTCCATCGATTGCATTAAAAGACCAGTAAACAATAGATAAGGGATTACGAAAATTTGGTTTACGGGAGTCGACTTCGCTTTTAACAGTGCTTCTCCAAAGCTTGGTGACGCCGCTGTCAAATAACAGTCCTTCACTCTAGTGTTTGGTATCCTGTTTTGAAGTGAATTGGCTATATGGCCTAAGTCTCTTTTTACATCAGGATCACTGCTTCCCCGCCCAACCAATAAAACAAGTGAATTTTCCGTTATCTTTTCTTTTGTTTCTACCAACCGTTCCTCTAAGATATCCACCATTCTCTCACTGACCCCTATTGGCCTACCATATTTCATTTCCACATCAGGAAATTGGTTTTTCATTTTACGTAAAACCTGTGGAATATCATGTTTAGCGTGCGCAGCAGTTAATAAGAGAATCGGGATTGCTTTAATTTTTGTTGCTCCCCTGTATACACAAGCTGCATATGCTTCTTCTATGGTCGGGCTTTCCAATTCCAGAAAGCAATACTCTTGAATAACATTGGGGTGTCGTTTCATACAAATTCGAATAAAATCGATAGCTTGCGCGGAAGCCTCTTTAACGCGACTACCATGGCATATGTAAAGAATCGCTTCCATTAAAAGGCCTCGTTAGCCAATAACTTTTCGACTTCCCTTGGTTCGAACCAATTAATTTTCCCACTTAAGTTAACTACTTCTCCAACGACGATCATACAGGGATTTGAGATTCCTTCGTTTTGGACAGTTTTTAGTATAGTGCCTAATGTACCGATAGCCGTCTTTTGTGTATCCAATGTCCCCCAATGGATTAATGCTACAGGTGTGTCTGGGCTTTTCCCATGTTCCAAGAGTTTTCCTTGAATATACGGAAGGTTCTTAATACCCATGTATATCGCCAATGTATCGATGCCTTTAGCAAGCGATTCCCATTTGATGTTATCGTCTTCACCCTTTTTACGATGACCGGTTACAATGGCAAATGATGATGCATGGTCTCTATGGGTAACCGGAATACCTGCATAGGCCGATGCGGCTATGCCAGCTGTAATGCCCGGTACTATTTCAAAGCGTATTCCATTTTCGACAAGAGCCTCTGCTTCCTCTCCGCCTCTACCGAACACAAAGGGATCTCCGCCCTTTAATCGGGTGACCACCTTACCCTTTTTTGCATATTTGACGAGAAAACGATTGATTGTTTCTTGTTGCAAGAGATGGTAATCCGGCAGTTTTCCACAATTAATCAATTCTACGCCATCTTTGGCATGAGTCAACAACTCTTTGTTTACAAGGCGGTCATATAAAATAACATCAGCTTCCTGAATACATCTTAACCCTTTTACTGTAATTAAATCTGGATCTCCGGGACCGGCTCCTACTAGATATACTTTCCCCATTTTGCAATCCGCCTTTCCTCAGAGTACTGTTTCGAAATTCGATAAAACGAAACCTGCTCCATTTTTAATTTGTTTCTTTTCATATAATGATACGTCATTAACCATCGGCATTTTCAAAAACCGTTTTTCCAGCTCGATATCGACAAGCTGGAAAGCCATTTCATCTGAATCTGCAACAATGACGACATGACATAATTCATTCTTAATTGTAACTTCAAAGCGATAAAGATTCATCATTTTTTTACCTCTTTTTAAACAGCAATCATGCTCGCTAAGACATTATCCAGTTTATTCTGTAATTCCGACGTTCCAACCCGTTCAACAAATTCAAGAAAACTTTCCGAGGGAAGTTTTTTGTCTTTAAAATAAAGAATTAGCTCTTTCAAGACATGATAAAGTTGTCCCGCTTCCACTTTTCCTTTTAGTTTTTCATTGAATTTTCCGCCAGCATTTAATGTTCCGCCCACGTATATTTCGAAAGCCTCAACCATCTTTTTATCTTGGTTTTTCATTTTTATCCCTTGTAATCCTATATCAGCAATCGCTCGCTGGCCACAGTTATTAGGGCAGCCAACCATATGCAGCCTTACCGGTACATCTAGATCAATTTCCTTATCCAATGTTTCGGCAATGGTTTTCATCCTGTTTTTCGTTTCAACAAGTGCTAGGTTACAATATTCTATACCTGTACAGGAAACGGAGTAACCGAGAAATTTCTTGGGCTCGTATGGAAATCTTTCAAAGATTGTTTCCTGTTTTAAGGCTTCCAGATTTCCATCCGATACATTCGGAATAATCAGGTTTTGGGAATTACAATTCCTGATTTCCCCATTTCCATATCTTTTAGCTATTTCGGCGAACTCGATAACCTCTTCGGGCGTTAGTCGACCAACTGGGATATTGACACCCACATAGTTGAGTCCTTCCTGTTTTTGTTTATGTATGCCGTAAAAATAACCAGCATTCCATTCCTTCAACGCGCTTTCTCCCTTGTCAGGTAGCGGCCCAGTGTATTCCAGTACTTTTTCCGTGAATTGTTCAGGGCCCCAATCAGCAACAAGAAACTTCAAACGTGAACGGTGGCGTTTTTCCCGGTATCCGAAATCACGAAAAATCGTTGTGATCGCTGCAGCCACTTCTACCGTTTTCTCAGGTAAAACGAATAAATCCAGTTCTTGTGCCAGCATAGGGACTGAGGATAGACCCCCACCAACTTTCACATGAAAGCCGACTTCTTCTTTCCCATCTATGACCTTTGTTGCCGGATTAAAGGAAACGCAATTGATTTCGGCGTTTGAAGCATTATGTATATTAGCACTGACTGACATTTTATATTTACGTGGAAGGTTCGAAAAGTCTTCATTCATTCTGAAGTATTCAAATACATCCGTAAGGACTTCCCGCGTATCGAATAACTCATCTGGATCGATTCCAGCTAGAGCGTTGCCGATAATATTCCGTGTTATGTCTCCGCAAGCACCCGCTGTTGTCAATCCTACCTGATCTAGACGATTTAATATATCAGGGACCTGCTCTATCGTCAACCAATGAAATTGTATAGCTTGCCGTGTAGTGATGTCATAGACATCGCGGCCATAATCCTTAGCAATATTTGCAAGGGTGATCTGTTGGTCGTATGTGAGAATCCCTCCTGGAATCACAACACGCATCATCCAATAACCAGCTTCTTTAGGACGTTGTAAGTAAAGACCTGCCCATTTGAACACATCCCATTCTTCTTTAGGGATGGAGTCGAATCCATTTGCCGCGTAATGAGGGATATCGTCAAAAATCTTCAAAGCATCTTTTTCCAGTTTCCGAATTTCCATTTTGTTTTTGACAAGCGCTGGATTGTCCGCCCAAATCTTCTCGTACACCATTTCTTTTCCCCCTAGGTTAAATCGCTCTCTTTGTTGTCAAATAGTCTATAACCTGTTCGACGCACTCTTCTACACTAAACTGACTGGATTCCAATACGATTTCCGGATGTTCCGGTTCTTCATATGGAGAATCGATTCCAGTGAAATTTTTAATGATACCTTTACGCGCCTTGTCGTAAAGGCCTTTTGGATCACGGACTTCACATTCTTCAAGTGGACATTTTATGTACACTTCAATAAACTCGCCTTCTCCAAGCAGGTCCCGAACAATTTGACGATCTGCACGAAAAGGTGATATAAATGCCGTTAATACGAATTGACCACTGTCCACGAAGAGCTTGGATACCTCTCCAATCCGTCTAATATTTTCTGTGCGATCTTTTTCTGAGAAGCCTAAATCCTTGTTAAGTCCATGACGGATATTATCCCCATCCAAAACATAATTTCGGATATTCCGATTATACAACTCTTTTGCAACAGCATTGGCGATCGTTGATTTCCCAGAACCTGAAAGCCCGGTAAACCATATCACCGTGCTCTCATGACCGTTTTGCTTCCGTCTAAGTTCCTTCGTTACCGATGCATCATGCCAAGTTACATTAGTACTTTTACTCATGAGGATCCTCCTTCTAAAACTTACAATAATTAGTTATATACCTCGTTCTTCTTAAGCCCTTCTATCAATACTTCGATTACTTCTTTGCGGCTGAAAGTCGCTGGTGGAATTTCCCCATTCCGTAACATTTCCCTAACCTTCGTCCCAGAAAGGATGACGTGATCTTCTTTACCATGCGGACATGTTTTTGCAGAAGCCATATTCCCACATGTTTTACAATAGAAGCTATGTTCAAAGAATAATAATGTTATCCCTAACTCATCAGAAGTGAAGTTCCCGAAGATCTTTTGTGCGTCATACGTACCGTAATAATCGCCCACACCTGCATGGTCGCGTCCGACAATGAAGTGAGTACATCCGTAGTTTTTACGAACCATTGCATGAAAAATCGCTTCTCTAGGTCCTGCATATCGCATGGCTGCTGGGAATACCGCAAGTGAGACACGGTCCTTTGGATAATACTTTTCAAGTAATACTTTATAGCTTTCCATCCGAACGTCAGCAGGAATGTCATCGGACTTCGTGGCACCAACTAATGGGTTTAAGAATAATCCATCCACTATCTCCAATGCTGTTTTTTGAATATATTCATGGGCACGGTGAATGGGGTTTCTTGTTTGGAAACCGACAACCGTTTTCCACCCTTTTTCTTCAAATGTTTTTCGGGTATCAACTGGGTCTAAATAATGATCCTCGAATAATGGACGCTCGATCCGTTTAATAAGCTTGATTTTACCACCTACATATACATCGCCACGATTATATAGATTTTTTACACCTGGGTGATTCTCATCATCCGTTTGATAAACTAAAGTTGCCTCCACTTGCTTATCAGGTGTAAATATATCGGAAACGGCAAGGACTCCATAAGTTTGGCCCTCATGAGTTAACTTTACTTCTTCTCCGATTGTAAGAGCGTTTGCCACATCAGCGGAAAGTGGTAATGTAATAGGAATACTCCAGACATGCCCGCTGCTAAGCCTCATATCCTTTACTACTGTTTGATAGTCTTCTTTTGAAAAGAATCCCTCAATGGGGCTGTATGCTCCAGTCCCTATAAGTTCCAAGTCGCTTAATGAGATTTCATCAATTTCAACGGATTGTTCTATTTTAGTTAAATCATAGTCTGGTTCAAAGCGATTGATTAATGTTCCTCCGTGCGGCAAGCTAATGGTCATGCTGATTTCCCCCTGAATTTTTTATAATTATGATAAATGTAATCCGCATTCTGTTTTTTGGGCACCTTGCCATCGTCCTGAACGAAGATCATCAGCATTAATGGCAGGTGCTGTACATGTTTTACAGCCAATACTTGGATATCCATTATCATGAAGCACATTATATGGTAAACCATTTTTATGCGCATAACGCCATACATCTTTCCATGTCCAATGAATGAGCGGACAAATTTTGATAGATTTGAATTTGTTGTCCTTGTTTATATATTCAGTCAATGCACGGGTTTCCGATTGCTCCCTGCGCAGTCCCGAGAGCCAAGCCGTCGCTGTTGATAATACTTCAGTGAGCGGCGTAATTTTGCGGATGTTACAGCATTGATTTGAGTCATGAAGCCATAATTCATCACCAAATTCAGCGGCTTGTTCTTCCAATGTCATTTCCGGTTTCTTCATTACAATGGAAAGCCGTGGGTAACGATTTTTCACTTGTTCGATTAATTGGTAAGTCTCAGCGAAATGAACATCCGTATCCAAGAATACGATTTTGGCGGAAGGATTAACCTTTGCCAGCAAATCTGTCAGTACAATTCCTTCAATCCCAAAACTACAGGCATAAATGAGTTTATCTCCGTACTCTGAATTTGCCCATTCCAATACTTCTAACGCGCCTTTTGTATCGCTATCTTCCGGGAACGAAGGTAATGTCGCTGTATCAATATTTTCATAGTCCACTAGCTCTGCCAACTCTATACCCCCTTTTAAGAATCACCCTATGGTACAGCAGATATCTTTGAAAGCCTTTGAAACACCATTTCTTATAATGAAAAAGGCGGCTTTAACCAATAGTTTCCTATTTATATCAGCTAAATCCACCTCTAGTTTTCTAGTCAGCAGTCCATTTATTTAATTCTCAATTTTTCGTTTCTTTCCATTTGTATAACCTTACCGTCCTGAACGATAAGGGTTATGGATCCATATTTCATAGTTTTTAGCATTTCTTGCAGCCTTTCAAATATTTCCCCCAGCTGATTTTCCTTTTCCAAGGCTATTCCTCCTTTAAGAAAACTCGTCGACTAGCTTGTCGTAAGATGATCAGCTTGTAAATGAATTCCCCCAAATTAATAAAATCAATCAGAAAAATCCTTCCATGCCAAGATGGAAAGATTGATAAGGTAATCTTATTTACCTTATCTTCCAAAATGATGACATTTTGTTGGATGTAGCACCTTGCATTCATGATGCAGGTTGCTGGACTTCAAAGGGCCAAATCCCTCCGTCGCTCTTGATAAGTTTTATTATTTTAAATATTAACACATATCAAATCATTGTCAATGGAGTTTTCATATAAATTAACTTGGTTTAATATTTTGGTTTAACTTCAATTATTATACACAAATAGTTCAAGTTTGTTACAGTGATTTGTTAAGCCAGTAAAAAAGGTTCATTCATCCTGAACAAGCTTGAATAAACCTTTAAAGTAGCCTATAACTTAACTCGTTGATGGGAAGGGTCAAGATAAAAAGAAGAAATCATCAATTTCTTCTTTCAGACTGTAGACAAACTCGATGAAAATCGACTTTGCCTACAGTCTTTTTTATTTTAAAATAAAAGTATTAAAACTTGAGGTGATAAAGATGC
>NZ_JBNNST010000020.1:0-61650 GCF_050278025.1 Peribacillus sp. NPDC097197
AATGTTTGACTTGCTCATTTTGCTTTTTTTATAGTGTGTGCTCACTCAAAATTTACGTTGGCGCTTTGTTTTGTTCAGTTTTCAAAGAGCAATTTGTTTGCCGCTATCTTAGCGACTTTATTATCTTAACACCTCTCAACCAACTTGTCAACAAGTTTCGAATGTTTCTTTTCTCGTTATGATGTCGTGTTGATGTCTTGTTTCGGTGTAGTTAATATAATATCACCAGTAGAAATACAAGTCAATTAAAATTGTGATATTTCTTTGTTTTTTTTAAATCCTATCTATAGAGTACAACTTCCACTAGTATACCCACTTTATCCTTTCTGCTTCAAAGACATGTCGTTAACATAAATCTATAAATAGAAGCAGGGGGCAACTTCAATAGTCACCCCCTGCTTCTATAACGCTTATTTATTAAAAGAAATAATATTTGCTTCTTTAATATCGACTTTTCCACTCTTTTCTATCTTAACGCTTTCCCCTTCAGCGAGGTTCGTAAAGACAATCGGAGTAATAATAGAAGTCGCATTATTTTTAACATAGTCAATATCTACTTTAAGTAGTGGTTGGCCGATTTTCACCTTGTCATCTTGAGCGACGAGCGCTTCAAACCCTTTACCTTCTAATTTAACTGTATCGATTCCGACGTGAATCAGGACTTCTCGCCCTGTTTCCGAAACGATACCAATGGCGTGTTTAGTTGGAAAGAGATTGACAATCGTCCCGTCAACCGGAGAAACTACCAGACCATCATCCGGCACAATAGCAAAGCCATCGCCCATCATTTTTTCAGCAAATACTGGATCAGGCACTTCAGTAATTGGCTTGATTTCTCCTTTAATAGGAGAAACGAATTTTTCAGAGTCAGAAGACCCTTCCGTCCGTAATGGTTTCGGAATCACATCTTCTATTTGATTTTCTACGCCTTTTTCTGGTGAGGCTTCAACCCTACTAGGTCTTTTCCCATCCATAATTTCTTTCATTTGCCCTTTAATCGTTTCGGAACGCGGGCCAAAGATGGCTTGGATATTGTTACCGACTTCAAGCACTCCTGCCGCACCGAGTTTCTTCAATCTATTTTTATCAACTTCTTTAATATCATTAACTGACACACGAAGGCGCGTGATACAAGCGTCCAAATGCGCGATGTTTTCTTTTCCGCCCATCGCTTCCAAAATATCTCCAGGAAGGTTACCTGATTTCTTGGAAGATACTCCAACTTCGTCATCATCTTCTTCTACCTCGCGACCAGGAGTTTTCAAGTTGAATTTCCTGATTGCAAATCGGAATCCGAAATAATAGATAAGCGCAAATACTAAACCAACCGGAATTACGATCCAAGCATTTGTTTGCGGATTGATTAAACCGAATAATGTATAGTCGATTAACCCGCCGGAGAAGGTCATCCCAATTTTCACATCAAGCAAATGCATCGTCATGAATGATAGACCTGCAAACACACAGTGAATAGCGAAAAGAATCGGCGCTACAAATAAGAATGAGAATTCAATTGGCTCTGTTATACCTGTCAAGAAAGCTGTAAGAGCAGCCGATGCCATTAAACCACCGACAATTTTCTTGCGTTCTGGACGGGCTTCGTGATAGATGGCCAATGCTGCAGCCGGTAACCCGAACATCATGAATGGATATTTCCCTGTCATGAACGTACCAGCCGTTAAATTCTCCACTCCATCTTTAATTTGCGCCATGAAGATTGCTTGGTCACCTCTGATAGGTTCACCCGACGAATCGATGTAGCTACCAAATTCAAACCAGAATGGTGAATAGAAGATATGATGCAAGCCGAACGGAATTAACGCCCGTTCCACTACCCCAAAGACAAATGCACTAAGCGTCAAATTAGCTCCAAGCATGTTTTCTGAGAAGGAATTTAATCCAGATTGAACGGTCGGCCAAATTACAATCATGACCAGTCCCAAAACAACCGCGCTCACCGCTGTAATAATAGGCACGAAACGTTTTCCCGCAAAGAACCCTAAATACGAAGGCATCTCAATTTCATAGAACTTATTATACAAAATGGCAGCCATGACCCCGACGATGATTCCGCCGAATACTCCTGTACCTAACGTAGGAATTCCAAGAACATTGCTGTAAACGGCACTGTTTTTCTCGACATCAGTCAAATCAATTCCTAAGACCGTTCCCATTGTTACATTCATGATCAGGAATCCGATGATTGCTGCCAAACCAGCAACCCCATCTCCACCTGCCAGTCCAATCGCTACACCTACCGCAAATAATAGCGGAAGATTTCCAAAAATAATATTCCCAGCGTTTTCCATGACGGACGCTACCATTTCCACTCCGCCATTTTCTAGAAACGGAGCGATATCCAAGAGGGCAGGGTTTTGTAAAGCATTACCCAGTGCGAGTAAAATGCCGGCAGCAGGCAAGATCGCTACAGGAAGCATTAAAGATTTTCCAATTTTTTGCAAGATACCAAACAACTTCTTAAACATTAGGTTTCCTCCTCATTTTGTTTTCACACTAATAAAACGGTTACATTTCATTAAACTGCTAATACACTTCTAAGCTGTTTTGTATGCAAAAAAGGCATAAGTAAAGGTAGGACCGAAAAAGAACATGTGGGTATAGATTACCCTGTTCCACTCTCAATCATTCTCCTTACTTATGCCTGATCGAATCAGTAACACGTAGGTTAATGTTTTATTTAATTTTATTTTGCAATCGTTGAATATGCATCGTTAAGTAGACAGCTTCCGCATCACAAACCGGTTTGCCTAATTTCTGTTGCATAATTTTTATTAGTTTCCAAGACAAATTGTAGCATACAGGATATTCTTCTTTCAATAGCAAAGTGATTTTTTCAGGTTCATCCACCGTTTCCCCTGCCAATACGCGATCGATCATAAACCTTAAATGACGAATCAGCCGCGAATAATCGATGCTTTCTTTATTTATCTCAACGTTCAACTGCTCTTCTATAATGGAAATCAGTTGAAAAATCACCTGGGAATACTGATTGACGTCAGATAAATCCTTATTTGCTATGGCACTATGGATATGAAGCGTGATGAAGCCAATCTCTCCATGAGGCAGTCCTATCCCGGTCTTATCTTGAATGAGGTCAACAACCTCGACTGCGATATTATGCTCAAAAGGATAGAGGGTGATCGTCTCTTTTAAAAATGGGTTTTTTATGGTCATCCCTTGGGAAACCCGTTGAAGGGCGAATAGTAAATGATCAGTTAAGCCCACATGTATATGCTCATTAAGTTTTCCAGGGACCCTTTTGTTTATCAAATGAATGGATTCAATTATGGCCGCTTGAAGATTTTGATCGATTTTCGGCAATAACTTCTTGTAATTCTCCTGTTCCTTCTCGCTTTTCAAAACAAACGTTTTCTCTGCGAGTTCCGGACTTAGTTCATCGCCTTTTTTTCGATTAAATCCCAGGCCCTTTCCAATAGAAACGACCTCACCATATGATGGGTGATTAGCAATTACAACATTATTGTTCAATACCTTTTCAACGATAAAACCGCTCATTTTTTTCCCTCTTTTTTGAAAGAATTATCCCATCCATTACAAAACATTTATATCTATACTATACACGTAAAGTCCTTCTTCTTACAACACGAGAAAAGAGGCCTATAATAGGCCTCTTTTCTCGTGTTGTTTCACTTTAAAAATATGAAGTATAGAAGGAAGACCACTCCAAGTCCCCACATGATTGGGTGAACTTCTTTCGCTCTCCCTTTCATTGTCATCGTAATGGGATAAAAGATAAATCCACAGGCAATCCCTGTTGCAATCGAATATGTCATGGGCATCATGATAACTGTGAAGAAGGCAGGCACCGCTACTTCAAATTTATGCCAGTCAATGTTTTTAAGCGATGAGGCCATTAGTACACCTACAATGACTAAAGCTGGTGCAGTTACCGCTGACGTCACGACGGAAAGTAGCGGGAAAAAGAAAAGAGATAGGACGAACAGTAAACCTGTAACCACTGCGGCAAAACCGCTACGAGCACCGGCAGCGACACCCGCTGTCGACTCCACATAAGATGTCGTCGTCGATGTACCAAGGATGGCACCTGAGACAATGGATAGAGAGTCAGCAAGCAACCCTTTTCCAACTCTCGGAAGAACATTATCCTTCATTAAACCTGCTTGTTGAGCGACAGCCACCAACGTACCGGCTGTATCGAAAAACGCTACGAACAAGAAGGTCAAAATCACGATCAGCATTTGACCTGTAAAGAGCTCACCAGGATTTCCGAAAGCATCGAACGCAACTCCGAATGTTGGTGCGATACTTGGAATCGCTCCAACGATTTTCTCCGGCACTGGCACTTGCCCAAAAATCATGCCAGCTATGGCAGTGATCACCATTCCGATGAATACACCGCTTTTCACGCCTTTGGTCATTAGAATGACGGTGACGATTATCCCGAATACCGCGAGCAATGTACTTCCGTTCGTTAAATCACCAAGTCCGACCAGTACACTATCATCATTCGTGATGATCCCTGCATTTTGAAACCCTACAAATGTTATAAATAGTCCAATACCAGCTCCGACCGCATATTTCAATTCGACTGGAATGGCATTAATGATTTTTTCCCGAATACCAGATAAGGATAGAAGGACAAATATGAGCCCTGAAATTAAAACACCGGTTAAAGCCGTTTGCCACGGGATTCCGAAACCGAGTACAACCGTAAAGGCAAAAAATGCATTCAATCCCATTCCTGGTGCAAGCGAGATTGGATACCTGGCTATGAGACCCATCAATATGGAACCAATTGCGGCAGCCAATGCCGTTGCGGCAAACACTGCTCCATAATCCATTCTCAATTCATCAGGGTAATCCTCTATGCCCTGTAACGTTAACATCACTGGATTCACAACCAGTATATAAGCCATTGAGAGGAATGTAGTTAAACCGCCGAGTATTTCCCGACGATAGCTAGTACCCAGTTCATTAAAACGAAAGTAATTTTTCATAATGAGTCTCCCCTATCATAAGTTCGTATAACACAAAATGAAAATACCCCATTCGCTTCCGAACGGGGGCTCAACTACTAATATGTAAAGAATGCGCGCGTGACCTACCCCACCCATTCATTCACATCGTAGTCAAGCTGTTAACGGCAGCTTGGTAGAAACTTTCGGGCCATATTCCCGATATTATACGACGATTATGTTTAATTTATTATTATAGGTATAGTGTACCAGTGCGTAAAACAGCCGTCAATATAAAAAGCGAATAATTTTAATTAAAAAATATAGAACGTTCGCCTTTTAGTTATCATTTCCATTTCACGAAGAATATCCACCCTCTATCATCCACAAATAAACCCAAAAAGATAAATACCAAAAAAAACCAGCGAAGGTAAAACCCTCACTGGTTCGATGTATATACTATTCCCACTCAATCGTTGCAGGTGGCTTGGACGTTATGTCATACACAACGCGGTTAACATGGTCCACTTCATTGACGATTCTTGTGGAGATGATTTCAAGTACTTCCCAAGGAATTCGAGCCCAGTCGGAAGTCATTCCATCAATTGATGTGACAGCACGGATACCGATTGTGTAATCATACGTACGGGCATCTCCCATTACCCCTACACTACGAATGTTAGGAAGGACTGTGAAGTATTGCCAAATTTCACGTTCTAAACCATTCTTCCTGATTTCCTCGCGTAAGATATAATCAGACTCACGGACGATTTCAAGCTTTTCATCTGAAATTTCTCCTAATACACGAATTCCCAAACCAGGACCTGGGAACGGCTGACGCCAAACGATTTCATCAGGAATGCCCATTTCGCTTCCTAATGCCCGTACTTCGTCCTTGAACAAAGTATTCAATGGTTCAATCAATTTGAATTGCATATCTTCCGGTAGACCGCCGACATTATGATGTGATTTAATCGTTTGTGCCGTTGCTGTACCGCTTTCAATGATATCTGTGTAAAGCGTACCTTGTGCAAGGAAATCGATGCCTTCTAGTTTCGTTGCTTCATCATCGAACACGTAGATGAACTCGTTACCGATGATTTTACGTTTCTGTTCAGGATCGGAAACGCCAGCAAGTTTCGATAAGAAACGTTCTTTTGCATCCACTTTAATGACGTTCATATTAAAGCCATCACTGAAAGTTTTCATAACACTTTCCGCTTCACCTTTACGAAGTAAGCCATGATCAACGAAGATACATGTCAGCTGATCGCCAATCGCTTTATGGATCAACACAGCCACTACGGATGAATCCACTCCACCGCTCAATGCGCAAAGTACTTTTTTATCCCCGACTGTTTGACGGATTTTTCCCATTTCAATTTCAACGAAATTTTCCATGGACCAGTCACCTTTACATCCACAAACTCCGAATACGAAGTTCTTCAAGATTTCATTGCCGTGTACGGAGTGACGTACTTCTGGATGGAATTGAACGGCATATAATTTACGTGACTCATCACTCATTGCCGAAATCGGACAAGACGGATTCGTTCCATCGACCGTGAAACCTTCAGGTGTTTCGACGACCAAGTCACCGTGGCTCATCCAGACGATTTGTTCTTTTGGAAGATCACTGAATAATTTAGATTCATTTTGAATCGTAAGAGTCGCTTTTCCATATTCACGGTTTTTGGCGCGTTCCACTTTTCCGCCAAAATGTTTCGTCATCAGCTGCATGCCATAACAAATTCCGAAAATTGGAAGACCTAAATCGAAAATACGTTCATCGCAGCCAAATGCACTTGCATCATATACACTGTTAGGGCCACCTGAAAAAATGATCCCTGTAGGATTCATTTCCTGTAGTTCCTCCACTGTAATGGTATGAGGATGAAGCTCACTGTACACACCGAATTCACGAATACGTCGCGTAATCAATTGATTATATTGGCTTCCGAAATCAAGTACTACAATCATTTCTTGGTTTTTCTGCAATTCTGTTTTCCCCGGCACAAACGTCACCTCTATCAATGTAATTCACCCAAAAACGAGTGATTTTTCATATAAAAAAATAGTATCATAAAAAAAGGAAAACTAAAAATCCACCCACAACGATATACGGAAAAAGTATATACGAAGGCAGATTTTCAGCTTTCCTGTAAATCTGCCTTCATAGTCAAATCATTTACGGTGATTCGGTAGAAACTTTCGATCCATATTATCGAGGATATATGAAGGACAGTATTAGTTTAAGTTATTGTATCAATATAATAAAAACATGGTCAAGAGCTAGTTTTTTTCATAAGCGTTTCCCAGTCACTGCGAAAGCGCTCCCACTCCTCTTCTTCTGGATCACCACGGTAAGTCATTACTTCATATCGAGCTGTCATTTCCTGCATTAAATTCGTCTCATAAACCGCATCTACATAGGCTGCATATTCCCGCAAGGTTTGTCCTTCAGGCCGCTCTAACCCTGCCCGGACCAACTGTTTCAATAATAATTGGTACGCCTGTACAAAGTATGGACCGGTTTTCTTTTTTAACCGCAGGATTTGTACAAAAGGGAGCCATTTCCTTCTATACAAATACCCTACGACAAGAAGTAAAGCTATGCATAAAATAATACCGGCACTCCACATTATTAAAGTATTTTGGCTTAAAAGGACACTTTTCTTAGTTGATCCAGGTTCATTTTCGGGTGTATCCGGGCGCTCTCTAGTCTGTGTCTCATCTTGCTCCACTAGTTTTTTGTCTTCCTGCTCGGTTTCCTCCGTATTTTCCGAATTCAAATCCGAATTGTAAAAATCCATTTGCCCATTGAATCCCTTCGTAGGCTCAAATGGTACCCATCCCAATCCTGAAAAATAAACCTCCACCCATGAATGGGCATTATTATTCGTCACTTTATAGGCGGATTCACCTTTATAAATTGATTTCTCCCCTTCCGTATATCCCTTTACCCATCTTGCCGGAATGTTGGCGGCACGTAATAAAATGACCATCGCCGTTGAATAATTATCGCAATACCCAATTTGGGTCTCGAACAAGAATTGATCCACATAATCCTGATTATCGCCTGGATACGGAATGTCTTCTTTAGAATAGCTGAATTCAGGACCGTCGAAGTGATTTTCTATCGCCTTTGCCTTATCGTACCAATTATCCTCATTCACCGTAAGTTCGTTGGCCAGTTCATAGATACGGGTTGGCAATCCCTCCGGAAGCTGTGTATTGCTTTCCATGAGGACATCCATCGTTTCATCCTGTTCCGTAACTTTCCGTAAGTCAGCCAGATCATAGCTAGGCATTTCATAAACCAGTTCATATTCTTTCGTGGTAAGAGGCTTACTGCCTTCGTCTACCGAAATGTACTTGTCCATATTTGTATAATATTTAAACCAATCTCCATTCTCAGCCTCTACCTTCTTCAGGTACCCTGATTGGGGATGAAGAAGGTGAGAGTAACTTTCCATCATGGTTACCCTTGTATTCATGTCTTCCGTTTTCAACACTTCAGGAATCTCAAATTCTTTTATATCCTTCAAATCCTGACCATTAGAGAAACTGATATAGTCTTCCATTCCCTCAACGGAAACCCACCCTTTTCCGGTATAGATATCTTTGTTCTCGACTTTCCAATAGTGTCCGGTATTGGTCGTATTATAAAAAATGACCGTATTGTCCGGCTCTATCGACCCACCAAGTGATGAATCATCTTCGTCATACCCCACCCGTTTTTCAACGGAGCTTTCATCACTTCCTGTCACCTTATCGGAATAAGAAACAATGAACGGTACAGGGTCCGGCCATTGTGACGCGAACTTCGGAGCAGTGAAACCAACGAGGACGCTTACTAACAGCATCCCCGCTAGCATGATGGCCCATTTACTGAATGAACCTCCTGAAAACACCAATCTCTCTTGTATGGACAAGCGTAGCATGGCCAACACACCAAGCATCGAAAACCCGATGATGATGATCCTGATCATGGCCATATCCCCATCATATGGTGTGAATGTATCGAGAATCGATAGGAAAATGATCGTTAATATATAAAGTAAAAATATGTTTCGTCTCACCGTCACCCAGTAATGAATCAAGTATGTCACAAGCCAAAGAAGCACGAAAAACAACAGCGTTCTAAAGGGGTTGGAAAGCAGCTCCCACTTCCCCTCATACATATTCGAAACGTTAGCCGTTATATCCAGCAAATCACCAGTAAGCCATTTGAAGGTCAGGAAAGGATCTGACGAATACAAGAAATGGACCGCAATTAATATAAAGGCACTTACGAGGATGAAACGCACAAACCAGTGGATACCAAAATAGTGTAGGAGCAAGGAAAATAACACAAAGATAATGAAAATCAAGATATTTCCTGTATCCGTAAGCTTCTCTACGGGTCGTAACCATTCGGTAATCAATAGAAGACCAAATATATATAAGAGAACATGCATCCACCTTTCCGATTTGGTAGAATCAGCGTTCATTTGCCTTCACCTCGGTTCGTTCATTTTGAAGGTGACCCTGTTCAAAGAAGACCAACTTTATTCCACGAGCCAACGCCACCGACTTCGCACGTATTTCCTCACCCGTGAAGTCTCCCTGACTTTTCACGCAAAATACCGTCATCGCTTTATTCCCGGTAAATGCATTCCAACCTTCTATCTTTTCCATCGTTAATTCGGACACAATGAATATTACAGAAGCGTTTGATGGTACAACTCCCTTGTTCTTCTTTCCATTCCAGACGTTTGTATGTGTGGCCCTTGATTTTGCAAGACGGTAAAAGAGTCTTCTCCTCTGTTTACTGCCTCCTTTAGCCGGTACGGCCTCCATTGATCCCGTACTGGTTAACCCAACATCCATACCCTTCTTTATCAAGGCATGCACCAAAGAGGCCGCAAGTACGATAGCTTCTTCGAAGAAGGGAGAGGCGTACTCATCAAGCATAATAAATACATCACGGTTTTTCTGCACTTCAAATTCCTTCGTCATGATTTCACTTGTTCGGGCCGTTGCCTTCCAATTTATCCAGGATAATTGATCACCCGGCTGATACTCCCTGATTCCGGACACGACCGAATGTTCCCGCTGTATTTTTTTCGTCGTACCAACTTGTCCTTGATCGAAGACATGCTCCAACTGTTTATAATTCAACTCCTGATAAGCCGGGAAAACGGTGAGTTTCAAAGGGGCATGCACTGTCGCTTCTTTTTCATAGAGTCCAAAGAAGTCCCCTATTTTGAAGCGAACCGATTGGATGACATGTTCTCCTCTTGGCAGATTCTCCAGGGTATATGTCAATTGGAAGGATTGTTTAAATCCTGGAAAAACCAATGTTTTCTTTTCCAGTTCCATCGGCAAATCCTCTTCTACCACCATATATAAAAGAGGCAGTCTGTTTTTCCGGGAGAATACCAATGTCATATCTACCGACTCTCCGGCCTGGCATTCGTGTTTACTAATTCTTCTCTCCACTTCAAAAGCCTGAAGTGGATAAAACAGCAGAATCATAGAGTACGCACCGAACGGCAAAAAGGTATAGAAAATGAACCAACTGATAAACCCGCCTTGAAACATCGCAAAACAAAAGGAAATGAGCATAAGCACTATGATCCCACAGACATTCCTGTTTTTCTTCAGTATGGTAAGCACATTCCGCATTAGGTCACGGCCCTCTTCACGGGTACCTGCGTCGTAGCCACTATCTCATGTATCACCATGTCAGCATTCACCCCCGAGTAATTCGCTTCCGGATTAAGGATTAGCCGATGGGTAAAAACGAACGGAACCAAATGCTGCACATCATCAGGTAAAACGTAATCCCTTCCCTTTAGGAGCGCATAGGCTTGGGCTGCCTTCATTAGGGCAATCGATCCACGTGGGCTCACCCCAAGATATACACTTTCATGCTTACGTGATTGATTGGCTAACTCGACGATATACGTCTTTATCGTATCATCCACGATCACAGCCTTTGCCTCTTTCTGCAAATCTATCAGTTCCTCTAACGAAATCACGGATTCCAATTCTTCAATCGGAGCCGTATATTGGGCCCGATGCAACACTTCTATCTCTTCTGCCACTTCCGGATACCCCATCTTCATTTTCAATAAAAAACGATCTAGCTGTGCTTCTGGAAGTGGGTATGTGCCTTCGTAATCAATTGGATTTTGAGTGGCCATGACGAAAAACGGTTGTTCCAGTTTCCTTGTCACACCATCCACCGTCACGCTTGCCTCTTCCATTCCTTCAAGTAGGGCGGATTGCGTTTTCGGCGATGTCCGATTGATTTCATCGGCCAAAATAATATGGCCCATGATTGGCCCCGGTCTAAAGATGAACTCTTGTTCCTTCGGATTGAAAATCGATACCCCCGTTACATCGGACGGTAGCAAGTCAGGCGTGAATTGAATCCGTTTGAAATCCGCCCCGATGGACTTCGCTAGCGCCCTGACCAAGACGGTCTTCCCCACGCCCGGGACATCTTCCAATAAGACATGTCCACCAGAAAGGAGCGCCACAAGACTTAGTTCTGCTATATCTCTTTTTCCAATAATGACCTTTTCAATGTTTTCCAAAATCATATCCAGTTTCTGATTCACTTGTTTATAAACCATTCTCTACCTCCCATGATTATGTAAATCACTCATGCTTAACCCTTATTTATTCGACATCCATTTTACATTAACCTCCAATTTATCCTTACAAAGTGAGTTTACTAGAATAATACCCCTATAAAAGAGATTTCTTGAAATCTTTTCACTATTTAAGTAATTAATTATGATAGACTGGTACTAAGTGAATATAAACCTTGCAGAAAATAGGTGCTGACTTGTCAGCTTAATAGGGAATTCGGTGTAAAACCGAAGCTGTTTCCGCAACTGTAAGTGCTAATGAAATAAGAAATATGCCACTGTTTGTGAATGAATCCGCACGCACGATACCATTCATTCAATCCAAATGGGAAGGTTCTTAGAGTAAAATGATGCACGAGCCAGGAGACCTGCCTTTTTTTTATCGTATTTTGCTCTTCGGAAGTTAGGAGGATTGTACGGCAATCTTCCATCTTTTTTTCCGTTCGAGATACATAGATGATTGTTTGCCGACCAATACCTTTGGTCGGCTTTTTCTTTTGCGCCGAAAAGCAATACGCAGGTCATTCACATTATTAAAAAGGAGGAAAAATTATGGCAAAGAAGGATACCCGCTTTTTATGCTACCCATTCATGCGCGAATCAGTTTCAACCGTTGATTATGAAATTCGCACCGATTCATTGACGACTCAAATGGGACTGGCAGCGTCGTTCACGAAAGAGATTCCTGAAGTCTACAGGGATTTAATGGAACTGTTGCCGATGGCTTATCATTTAAATGGTTCTGCCCGGGGGAAATTGGCCATAACCGAAGACGGTCTAAACCGCCTAAGTGAAATCTATGACTATTATGTCGCTGAAGTGAAAGAACGCATCGAAACATTTGTGCTACCCCAAGGATCGACGGCAGCCTGTATTTTGCATACTTGCCGTAGTGAAGCCAAGAAATCCGTCCGTACCTTGCATAAAGTCAGTACGGAAAAAGATGTGCCCGCGATTCTTTTTGATTATGCTCATTTGCTTGCCAATGTTCTATTCGTGATGGCTGTCTATGTCAATAAACAACTGGGTGTCGAAGAGATTCCCTTTATCAGCAAATCCTATCCAACCAAAACAATGAAAAAGAAAACGGAGGAATAAAACATGATAAGAACAGTAAGATCCAGTTGGATTGCCCTTCTGATGGTCGCCCTTTTCCTTACAGGATGTGCCTCGAATGATGATCAGAAATCGATAGAGAAAAAAGATCCTGCAACAACTGAAGAAGTCAAATCCTATACCGTCACCGATGATAGTGGAAAAGAAATCACATTTGATAAGGTTCCGGAAACGGTCGTTTCACTTCAACCCAGTAATACGGAGATTTTATATGCCCTTGGTGTAGGGAATAAGGTGATTGGAGCGACAGATTTCGATAACTATCCTGAGGAAGCTAAAGATGTCGAGCGTGTCTCTGATTCAATGACAATCAATTCCGAAAAAATCATCTCTTTGAAACCGGATGCCATCATTGCCTACACAATTGGCGATGAAGCAGCATTAAAGCCGCTTGAAGATGCGGGAATTCCCATTTTCATTATTAAATCAGCCGTGACCTTTGATGATGTATATAGCGATATTGATCAAATTGCCAAAGTCATGGGCGTAACGGACCAAGGGGAAGACCTAGTCAAAAACATAAAAAAACAAATCAAAGATGTTGAAGAAAAAGTGGCGAGTGTCGATTCTAAAGAAAAAACATATTTCGAAATCAGCCCTTCTCCGGAAATCTATACAGCGGGAGCTGAAACCTTCCAGCAAGAGATCTTGGCGTCTGCCGGTATCGAAAATATCTTTGCCGACCAAAAGGGCTGGGCGAAAATAGCAGATGAAGAAGTCGTCAAGCGCAACCCGGATGCCATCATCACAACCGTAGGCTATGTGGACAATGCTGTGGATGAAATCAAATCCCGTAAAGGTTGGAAAGATGTCAGCGCCGTGAAGGAAGACCAAGTATATCAGCTTAGCGAAGACGTCATGTCACGTCCCGGACCGCGTATCGGAGAAGCCGTAGAACTAACTGCAAAGACCATATATCCGCAATTATTCAAATAAAGACACACTCAAAGCCCGCATGAAATCAAGCATGCGGGTTTTGTATTCTAATTTTTATATTTCTCATTCACCTCTTCCTTCCATCCTTTTCATTCATCGTACATTTTGCTTATACCTTCTCATTTGCTAAAATGAATTATCACATTTTGACGATTCGAGGTAATGAATATGTATAAAAAATTCTTTATATGGGTCTTTACCATCGCCCTTCTTTTAGGTCTCCTGATCACCCTTTCAAAATAAGGAAAAAGAAAAACCCGACTCCTA
Source organism: Peribacillus sp. NPDC097197 (assembly GCF_050278025.1). NCBI lineage: Bacteria > Bacillati > Bacillota > Bacilli > Caryophanales > Bacillaceae > Peribacillus > Peribacillus sp. NPDC097197. The sequence goes on from NZ_JBNNST010000020.1 coordinate 13,922, forward strand.
AATCTGGAGTCGGGCTTCTTCATTTCTTATTTCCTTCTTGATTCAACTTACCCATTCTCGGGATAAGGATAACAAACAGACACACTACGGCAACTCCTAAAACAATCGCCAGTAACAATGATAGATCAAAGTTCAGAAAAGAGTTCTCTTCTTCCCTATCTCTCTTTCGAATGGGGACTTCTGAAGAAAACAACCCCATTTCTTCCGCTTTGGAAGCAATGATATTATTATCCTCCGTCATAGGAGAAAGAAAAAGGGATTCTTCTATCGAATCTATGACATCATACTTTCCTCTTTCAAAAGTAAGTCCTTTTACTTCTTCCGGAATTTTCTCCTTCTGTTTCAATAACACCTCATCATGAAAATATTCAGTTTGGATATTGATATCCTTTTCCTGATACACATTCGGCTCCACGATGGGTTCCTCCTCAGCTTGCCCATCAATAGGCTGGCTGAAGAGGATGAAGAAGAACACGAGAATTACCTGTTTACTCCGCTTCATGGGCCATCTCTCTTTTACCTGCAAGACGCTTCATAACATAAGGAAGGACCGCAGCAACCACCGTGAGTATAATCAAAATGGTAGTAGCCGGGATAAAGGCCAACTGATTCCCGAATTGAATGGACATGTAAACATTGGCTACCGGATGGTCGACATTGAAGTTAGGCATGATCAGGTCTAATAATGGAATCGTAAAGAAACTGATTAAACCAATGACCAGAATCGCCCCGACAAATGGTCCTATCGCAAAGGCAAGCTGTGTGAAAGCTGAGCAGAAGAATAGAAGCAGGACAGTGAAAACGGTCCATTTAATCGCCTGCATATCGCCAAGCGGATAAATCTTCAGCCCATACATGCTAATGATCAAGCCGACGATCAAGTTCAGTAATGCGAATAAGGCTGCATGCACCAGCATCGGAACGGATGCATAATGGTGCAGGAAGAAACCAATCAATAATCCTGAGATAAGGATGATCACTAACATCACGATTGGTGGGATATTAACCTTTTCTTGTTGCAATACTTCCCCGCTGATTTGAACGGGATTCGCCAAATACTCGTACACATACCCGTTCGACTGATCATCCACTAACGTATTATTCAAAACACTGTAGACATCGGTTTTGATTTTCTTCGTGGAATCCACGTTTTGAGCCCAATTTTCATTAAGCTGATCGGCTCTTTCCTGAACGGATCCCACTTTTGCTTGAAGGTCTGATGTATCTTTCGTAACGGTATCTTGACGCTCTGCGACAGAATGGACTAGCTCCGAAATATAACCGACAGTGGTTGCCGTAGAATCCTGAAGAGATACAAACATTTCTCCGTTAAGACTTCCAACAGGGGCCTCCTCCATCTCGGGAGTCTCCATATTACCGGTCAGATTTGCCGTTACTTCTTGAGCCCTCGCTGATATGGCTGCTAATTCCTCCAGCGTGGCTGCATGTTCCACTTCAACATTTTCGTCATATTCTGATATAAAGTCGAGCATCGAGCTAGATAAAGCCCCAAAGTCTTCTTCCACTCCCAAAAGGCTTGATTGGACAAGTTTCGCCTCTTCATCGACGATACCAGAAACGCCATTTTTCATATTTTCTAATTCGTTCATATTGGCGGTAAACACTTCGTCCAAACTTTCTTTCGTTTCATTGACTCGTTGAACAAGTTCCCCATAGGAAGAAAGCGAACCATAATAAGCTAGAAGTGCATTTGAGTCACGGCTCAGGATGGATCGATTAAAGACATCCACTAATGCCGCCCGTCTTTCTCCTCCCACTTTTTTAAGTAGCTCGTCTTCTGTTTTCTTGATTTCCGTAAGGGTCTCATTGATGGTCATACTTTGGATATCCTGTAATTTTTGAATATCCTCCTGTGATTGCTCCCATTGATTACCCAAATCCTTATAATCTTTTCCCAACTTTTCATATTCAGTTTGTAGTTTCTTATAATTTGTTAGTAACGTATTATATGAATCTATCAATGCATTGAATTGTACGACAACTTGATTATAGTTTTCCGTTCTTTTATTCAAGGTCCCGCTCAGACCATTGATTTCCTCTTGCAGACTGCCTGCAAGAGAGCTAATTTGATCTTTTGCCTCTTCACTGCCTTCTGCCGGCACCAAACTTTCAAGGGTCGTATTCATACCATTAATTTTATCCAGTAACACTTGAAGTGAGATATCATCGATTGCTTCCTTTTTTGAAGGCGCTGCCTCTGAATCCCCTTTTCCTCCTGTATCAACATCTTCTATCGGTGTATCGCCTCCACCGATTTCATCTTTATCCCCCGAGCTGTTGGCCAAACTTCCACGTTGCTCCAATAAAGTTGTCTGAAGCTTGTTTAGTCCGTCCTCTTCCGATTGTTTAAATTGATCAATCGAACTTTGTTGTTCATCCTTTATTTTCGAGATTTGTTCCACCTGTTTTTCTTTCATGGTGGTGGAGAAATCCTCCAGGTTACTAGTGCTGCTCTCGATCTTTTCTTGCATCATCACCACGTTCTCATTCATGCCTTGTTCATTAAGACTAAATCCCGGTTTAGTATCCTTTTGGATATTCGGTATCGTCTGGACTCCCTCATTCAGCACCCCATCATACGCTTGGATGCTATCCATGATCAGCTGTTGATTTTGGGTGGATGTCAAAGCAAAAAGAGCACTTTGCGCTTTCTGGTATTCCTCAAACGTCACAACTTCCTCCACGAAAGAGGCCATTTGTGCTTTTGTTTTCCCCATTTCACCTAATGTTTCATTGGTGGTTTCCCCTGCACTCTTCGTGGAAGCGAAAACCCCTTTGAGCATATCTTTATGTTGCTTGATTTCCCCAGCCAGGCTTTCTGAGCTTGGGGTATAAAATTCATACATCGTGTTTTGGAAAGCGATTTCCTTCGTCAAAACTTTATCGAATTTTTTGCGGATATCTTCTACCGATTGAGATACATAGCTCCAGTATTGCGTGGAAATATGCTTATTCATTTTATTCTTGGTCTTCTCTAACTCTTTTTGGACCTTTTCCATATTTTCCGCATTTAAGCTTGTCTGGACCTTGTATTTAACCCCCGCTTTGACTGGTTGTTCTTCATTAAAGGTATAAATGTTCTTGGAAAAGTCCGATGGGAAATAAATGATCGCATCATACTTTTTATTAGCCAATCCACTTTCCGCGGCACTTCTGTTGACGACGACCCAATCATATTCAGAATCCTTGTCCAAAGTCGTGACAAGTTCTGATCCGACTTGAATCTGGTTCTTATCATATTCCGCCCCATTATCTTCATTGACAATAGCAATCTCACGAGAAGCCGTTTCTGTTTTCTTCATTGGGTTTTGACCGATATAAGAAAAAAACAAGATGGGCAGAGCAATGATCACAAGTATCTTCCCAATTAATAACAACGGCTTTATTGTCTTATTCAACGTCTTTCTCCCTCCTTCTTATTCACTTAGTGGAATCTGGATTTTACTTTCCCTGCCATTTAGAACAAAATAACCGTACCCTGGCTGAATTTCTTCTTCTTTTCTTGAATACGAGAGCGTATATAAACTCTGATCCGATTTTTTCAGAAGCAAGATTGCCTGCCTGATCTGTTTCAATTCCGTTGTCAGGGAATCATACCCCTTCGTGAAGTCATTCGCATTTCCAGCCACGAGCATGGAAAAACCTAAGTGGCTGTATTGTTTCATTAAACCGCTTATCTTGTCCTGAATTCTTCCATCAATCGCTTGCTGGAATCTTGAAATGCTGTCGATAACAAAGATGACGGATGAAAAATCAAGCTGTTTCATTGGCTTCTGTTCCAAGGCCTCTAAATACTGGCGTTCACGAGCCTCAAATATTTCCGTGATGTGATCGAGCCATTCTGTAATTTGGTCTTTCGTTTCTACGTAACGTACTGTCTCCCTGCTTGCATAAGGTGATAGACCGCGATCCACTCCATCAAATACGCCAACTTCCCCGACCGTCTGGGTAAGAAGCGTTTCTAAGACCACTTTAAGCATGTTCGTTTTCCCTTTACGTGACTGACCGACAATAAGTAAGAATGGGTTGGCATGCAAATCTACCCATACAGGAGATACGCTCTCTTCTGAAAGGCCGATTGGTATGAGCCCTTTCTTGGTAGATGGTGAATAGTACGTCTTGAATGACGCCAAGTCTAGGCGATTTGGCAACATTGGAATGGCTGGCGGCTTAGCCAAATCCTTGTATCGAGTCTTGTTTTCAGCCACGACCTGTTTCATTTCTTCCAAAACGGCTACATCATTTTCTCCATCTGCTGGCAGATACACCTGCATCAGATAGGTCTGGTCTGTCTTCACCAATGCCCGCCCAGGTACTGGTTCATTTTCATAAGGCGTCCTGCCTAAAACGGAATATTGTTCCGAACTGTCCATTAGGTAATGAACGACCTTCGTTTTTAAACTATTCATCAATGGCTGACGGATGGCATTGATTCTTGTAGCGGTCAAGATCATAAAGATTCCAAGTGATTGTCCATCACGGGCAAACTGGATGAATTGCGCTTCCTGGTCTGGCATTTCATCCTTCACCAAGTCAAAGTTGTCAATGACGATGTAAATAATCGGCAACTTATCTTCTACTAGGGCGTTATAGAGCTTGATATTGCTAAGTTCCCGTTCAGAGAAAAGCTGTTTCCGCCTTTCCATCTCCGTCCTCATGAACAACATGAATTTCTCGATTTTCCTCATCTCATCCAATCTGAAATAATCTCCTGTGTGTGGCAGCTGTCGAAGTGGCAGCAGTGCACTATTTCCAAAATCAAAAATGTAATAATGCAGTTCTTCAGGTGAAAATTGATCGATGAAATTGAATAGAAGCGTTAATACCGTCGTTGACTTGCCATAGCCGGAAGATCCGAAAATCCCGATGTTTCCATCTTCTATCCAGTTGTAAACATAATCCGTCTGGCTCTGCAATTCGGGCTCGTCTTTCATTCCTAGATAGAACTGGTTTTCCGTTTGGCTTCTTTGATCAATTCGTGATAGTCGATTTGAAAGAGGAGGCAGCCAAGGACTAGCCAGTTTGGGAATTTTCATTTCTTTCTGCGTCGCTACAATATGATCTGCCACAGCTTCAATTTCACTGATTTTCTCTTTACGTGTGCGAGAGACTTGCTCCGTTACATTGGATATCTGGACAAGCCCTAGATCCGTGACGAGTGCTACTTCATCCTCGGATCCCACTGTATCCTCCATATAAGGGGCGCCGCTCCATGCCGACTGAAACAGTTCGTACACCTCATTATTGCCTACTTGTAAATAACCACGCCCGGTGACGGTAATGTTCGCAGCATCGCTATTTTTCAAGATCTCCTTACTATCATTGGCATCCTGCACCTTTAAGGAAATCTTAAAACGGGCATTACTCCAAATCTGGTTATCAATCACACCACCTGGCTTTTGCGTGGCCAGAATCAAGTGAACACCCAAGCTCCGGCCGATCCGTGCCGTACTGACCAATTCCCGAATGAAATCAGGTTCTTCATTCTTAAGCTCGGCAAACTCATCCGAAATCAGGAATAAGTGTGGCAATGGCTTGTCGGCTTTTCCTTCTTTATATAAATCCGTGTAATCATTGATATGATTGACCTCATAGCGATCAAACAGGCGCTGGCGTTTCTTCAGCTCGCTATTGATCGAGGCAAGTGCCCGGGCACTGAAGTTCTTGCTTCCCTCAATATTCGTAATGACTCCAAGTAAATGGGGAATCTGCTTGAAAGGCTGTGCCATTCCTCCCCCTTTATAGTCAATGAGCAGAAAGGCAACTTCATGGGGATGATAGTGAACAGCCAATGAAAGAATATAGGTCTGCAACAATTCACTCTTCCCTGAACCCGTCGTACCGGCAACCAGACCGTGGGGACCATGTGCCTTTTCATGTAAGTTCAGCTCCACCCTATCTGTCTTTCCTTTCAATCCAATCGGCACCGCTAACGACTTGGAAGACTGATTCGTCAGCCAATTCTGGCTGATTGGCAGCTCCTCCACTTCACGGGCTTTTAAAAGTTCCAGGAACGAAACGGTTTCAGGGATGGAATTATTCATCCCTTTTTGATGGTCAAGCGACCGTAATAACCGGGCGTACCGCTCATTTCCTTCCTTACCGTGCTCATCTAGCCGGAAAGGCGTATGAACGGCTTTTGTTTGCTGAATCAAGATTTCTCCCTCATGATCATTGATATACTTCACTAATGTATGGACATTTTCCGATAAACTCTCCTTGGCATCGGCTGCAAAGATGGTTGATATGCCCAGCTCTTCGGTCTTCCCTTCCAAATACTCAAGAATGACATGTTCCGCAATCAATGTACGGTCGGTGACAATAAATACGAAATGAGGGGTGAATCTTACTTTTCCTTTATTCTCGTCAAGGTCCCTTTCTCTGAGTAACTGGTAAATGGAAGATAATAGTTGATCACGAGATTGTTCATTATAGATGAAGCCTTTCGCGTATGCATGTGGCAGCTGGAAATGAGGCAACCATTTCATCCATTCCCATTCCTCATAATCCTTTTCTGGGAAAATCGCCACAAACCGGACATCATGATAGCTATGGAAGAAAGACAACTGGCCAATCATCTGCTGCAGCTCGCGTTTGACGACTGTTTCCTTTCCGACTAGGCCCATGGAGCCGCTAGACAAATCAATCGTTAAGGGTAGATCGTCAAGGCTTTTGTAAACATCGACAAGTTCCTGGGACTGTTCAAGTAGATCATCAATATCCCGATTTGACATATCACTGCTGTTTACCTTGACCTCATAACTGGAGGGAATGGACGCCGTACCGACCCTGAAGTGGAGAAAGTCTTCACTTTCCATTGTGCGCTCCCATATTCGATCGCTAATCTGATTCGTCAGTTGCTTCATTTTCTCAAAAGAAGGGTAATGGTAGAGTAATACTTTCTTTTGCTGTGCCGATAACTCGCCCAACTCTTCTCGCTTTTGTTCTAGATACCTTGTATAGACGCGTAACCGTCTTTCAGCTCTTAGCTTCTGTTTCTTTTTATCTTTAAAGTACTGAACCGTGGAAGTCACCATGGTGGTGGTGAACATCACAATCGATATGAGGATGAATATTCCACGCGGCTGAACAATCATGACGACTCCCATGACGATCAACATCATTAATGGGGGCATTAGGATCAGCCATAGCCCACGATTCTGGTCTTCCGATTCCTGACTTGGGAATGAGATGGTCACTTTCTCATCCGGCAATTCATAGATCATCCGTGGAGTCCTGCGGTACTCGGGATAGCTTTTTTTCATTTCGGATATAGGCTGCATGATTTCGGATAAGGACGTTTCATAACGATCCGCACTTTTGATCATTAATATGTCGCCTTCTAGTAACCTCAGTACCATATATGGGCAACAGATCAAATCGCCATTTTCCAGTGCCGTCATTTCTTCCACCTTTTCACCATTTAAAAAAAGCCGGTCCGCTGTAGGTTCGAGCAACCATTGTCCCTGACGACGAACAAGGGAAAAGCCATTTCCACTTGGTTCCTGCTTGCATATCGTCGCTCCTGATTGGGCGGATATCGATATTTCTTTCAAACTATCTATATAATAAAGGCTTTCATTCAGTTCTCCGGGAGCATAAAAGATTTCCACAGCTTCCTGATTTTCGTGAAAAATATAGGACTGGAAAGGCTTTACCTCCCCAATCTTCTCTTCGCCCCTGAATACCATATATTCATCAAGCTCTTCATCTTTCCTCAACTCAATGTGTCCCTCGTTAAAGGGAAGCGAATAAATCGTGATTGTATCCTTTTGTGATGATCCAATCGTAATTGGGTCCAGTTGCTTCTCCCTAATCGTATAAGATTGGTATGTCTTCTTACAGAAAATCCATAGTGAACTCATTCTTTCTCACCTCCGCAAAGGGCACATACGTACTCAATCTTTGCTATTCTCTTTCTCTTTTTCTTCAGCTGATTTTCCCGAGGCTTCCTTGCTATCAGGTTCTTCTTTAGAAGCAGGTTCCTTTTTCTTTTCCTCTTCTTTTACAGCTGGTTTGGCTTCCGGTTCCACTACGCTTTCTCTATTTGGCTCTGTAGTAGGCTGCTCCTGTTCTTCCAATTGCGTGGCCTCTTCAAGCTGTTTTTGATATTCATCCATTTCCTTTTTATACTCCTTAAGCTCCGTATCCACTTCTTTCACTTGTGTCTCCTTTTCTTCACCGGACAAATCCTCATTAGATTTAATTTGTTCCTTTTGTGTCAAAAGTCCATACATAATCAATTCTCGATCTTCCATGATTCTCGCTAAGTTGATTGCATCCTCGCTTATGCCCCGGCCAATGTATATCCAATAGAGAAGATACTGACTATCGGTCTGTAGCGTAATGGCCTTTAAGATATTTTCCTTCTGAAAGTCCATCAATGACCCATGGGTAGTGACATAAGATTTAGAAAGCTCATACTGAACAACATATGGCATTTTCTCAGGATTGAAATGTTCCAATCGATCAATGACTTGGCTATATTCCTGTTTCAGGAAATTCTCCCCGCTTTCCACATAAGCCTCTTGCCTTGGTTGGGAAAAGAATAGTGTATAAATCGTAAAGAATAAGAGAGGGACTAAGATTATGCCTATTCCCCATAATGTGTAACGCTCCATTTTCCACTTTTTTTCTGGAATATGCACAAATGTTTTATGTTCTTTTTCCAGAAACTCTATTTGATTCTGGACATACAAGATCAGCCCTTCCCAAGTCTCTTCCGCTAAGATACTTTGGGTTTCTTTCGATAGTTTAAGAGTTTTATGGTAAAGAAGGTACTGATCAAATGTATACTGACTATCAACAAGAGCTGCAATCGTCGCCTTGGTTTCCTGAAACAGCTGGTTGGCGTTCTCCTCATACGGCGGCAGGCTTTCTTTTACGCCATAATGAAGAAAATAGGGAGTAAAACTTCGATCGAAAACCAGATTCTCCGGGCAGACGATTACCCGTAACCGAGTTAACTCATGTCTCCTGATCTTGTTAATCATTTGATGGGAAGCCATCCATCGATTCAAAGAACTTTTATTGCGTGCCTTGTTAAAAGCAAAAAAAGAGGTGGGCGGTACAATGCTGATCTGCACCTCATCCTCTGAAACCTCTATAGTTTTATGAAGAACCGAATCCACTTCCTGAATCAGCTGTAATTCCAAGGGATTTTGCATCAGCAATTTAGCACGTTGGAAAACGAATATATATCCATCATCATTCTTCTTCATTACCGCTTCCATTTGCTTTTCCAAATATGATGATTTTTTCTCACCCATTCTATGTACTCCTTTACCCCTGCTAAAGGGCTTTAGACTTTTTTCCTATATGTAAGACATACCTCTACCATTAAAGAATCTCGAGCCGATCCCCCGTCGTGATGCCACTATCCAATAATGTGTCATAACCGGAACAAACAAACTCCTTATTTTGAACCCGCACCCAATATCCTTCACGTGGCACTTGTGCAATCCCCTTTACCTCCCAGACAATTTCCACAACCTTTTTGACGGAGCGGTAATTGGACACTTGGAGATCAAAGACCTCGCCCGTATATCTTTTTAAATCAATGGTTAATTGAATATAAATGCCAATCACCTCATTAAAAGAAAAAAACGCCACGATCTACAATCAGATTCACGGCGCTTTTCCCTAAAGCTTCTATCTCGTTTTTATCTAATTTATCCGCGAATTTGGCTAGCAATTTGATTATCTGTATCTTCAAGGATTTGAGCAGATTTCGTCAATTGTTGAGATACTTCATTTAATAAACGAGCCATATCATTAAATGAAGGTTTTAATTCTTCATATTGTCCAACGAAGGCTTGACTAGAAGAACCTTCCCAAATTCCTGTTAAGTGATCCCTCATTTTATCCAAACGGCCAATAATATCAACGACCTGCTGGCTTTCATTATCATATTGTCTAGCTACATCCTTAAGTTCCGATGGGGTTACGCGAATTTGTGACATAACAATTCCTCCTTTAATGTGTTTAGTTACATTTTAATAGAACTATACAAATTCTGCCATAAAAATTAACAAACGGGTCATAAAATGGTAAATTATGATTATATAAATAATCCTAAATCTACCATCATAGAAGTCTAAGTACCTGTTTCCATACATTTCTAAACCACTTTGGGCGAAATATATATCATTTTTTTCCATATTTTCAAACAAACCGCTCTATATACCTACTATTTTTTCCTTTAATAGGATTAATTCGTCCTTTCCATTATAAAAGGTGACTTTTGCACCCCCATCATTGTTTTAATCAATCGTTTGATTAAAGACTTTAGGTCCGGCCCACACTAACTTGGGAGGAAATGTAATATACTTCTTTGAACGATGTTCACTATAAACAACCCGGATATCATGATCATGGTTGTAAGCTTCTGCTCACAAATAGACCAAAGGACTTCAAACTTACGAATATCCCATTCCTTTCTACCTATTTTTTGAAAACATTTGATGATATCAGAAGTAACATTTCCCATTATGATAGAATTATTTACATTAGTTGGGTAATGTGTAAAAAAAGAGTATAGGTGGAACGCAAAATAGATGATTGGATATTCAAATCGTACAGCATCTTTGAAGGGGGGATATTTAAATGAAGGGCAAAAAAGTCATGGCGCTAGGAATAGGTGTAACCGTATTGCTGGGAGGATGCTTAAATATGAATCTTTCAAAAGATAAAGAAGTAGAAAAGGAAATAGTCGCCACGAGTGGTGAAAGAAATGCTTATGAAAAAGATCACTTTGTACGAATTCAAGACTATCATGGGGCTGGGTACACCCTACGCAATAGTGGAAAGGAAATCCGTCACCTCGCTGCAAGTCACCGGGAAGAGATTCAAAAGGCAGTAAAGGCATTCTTCCTCGATACATATAAGACGGAAGTTATGGTCCATAACATAATCGGTGCGGTTGATGGGGCATCTGTTTTTGTTGAGTCAATCGGCGAACCTCATTTTTATACCTTTGCCATCGTCCCCATTGATCTCGATAGGAAAAAAGTAAAAACAGATGAAGTTTGGTCTCAAGAGGGACAAGTGGAAAACGCCCTTTCTGGTGCACTATACGCCATGGCTTTTGATGAGGATTTCACAAACTTAGATCGCTACTTAAAAGAAACCACAGCCAGTTACCCTATAGTGGGAACACCAATAAAGGCCATTGAAAAAGTAGGCGCTAAAGGATACGCAACCTCTCACTACTATGTAAATCCAGTAGGAGATACATTTGATTCCCTCTATAAAATGTATCTAAAAAACCCGGATATCAGTAAGGATGAATTGAGGGATTTTCTTCAGAAAGACGCATTTGGACCAGAGGATATCATTTTCACCATTTATTTATACATGAAAGACAAAGATAAGGCCCCTGATGAAGCCATTTTCAATAAAATCGTCTCTGATATCGAAAAGATGGAAGGCATCCCACGTGGTTCATATTCCATCATATTGAATGATAACTTAATCGACCGAAGACGAGCAATTGGGACGAAGGAAAACTCGTTAAAAAGAACAGCACCAAATGAAATCATGAAAGATTAGGGAGGATCTTCTATGGCTGTTGTTAATACCCTATCAAGCCACGCCACCGATGATAATGATTTAGTCGAGCTTGCCGGATACCATTCTTATGTTCACTATGATATAGATGAAGTGTTCAAGGTGAATGAAAAGAAATTCAGGGTGATAGATACCATCTATAACACGGATACCGGTCTTGATGCACTTACTGTTCAAAATGTTAAAACAAGAGAGCTGACCGTGGTATTCGTTGGCAGTGAGCAAATGGATACGGATTGGATTGGAACGAATACAAAACTGCTTAGCGATGCCCCCCCTGCCCAGGTCCGAGAAGCCGTAGCCTATTTTGAGCATATAAATGATGAAGTGGGTGAGGTATCTTCCGTCTCTGGAAATTCCCTTGCTGGTGCTTTAACCAATGCGGTCGGAATCGATAATCCAGGAGTAAAAGCCGTTACCCTAAATCCAGCGATCCTTCCTGCTGGTATGGTTGATCCGGATAAAGAATATGCTAATATTACAAATTACTATAGTAAGTTTGACTTTCTGACGGGGACGGAAGAGACCATTAAGATGGGCGACCGCATTCCTGGTAAGAAGTACGGAATAAATAACGGCGTCCCCTCCTTTTCCATGCTTGGCTCCAACCATACTGGATATATCAAGCAAGATGCAAATGGAGAATTTACATTAGAGATAGGAATAGAAGGAGAACCAGGTCACGGCTTTGTCCATATTGGAGCTGACGATCATATCGTCACAAGTCTCTGGACAGGCGCCCCTTTGTATGGGGGCCAGAGTGAGCGAATCGAAATGAACCAAGAAAACATGATGCTACTGTCCCATGGAATACGTGATAATGTGAAAGGCCGTCTTGGCAAGGTCAGGGAATATGTCGGTAACTCAGTCCGTATCGTCCATACCGAAAATGAAAAATTCAATCAACGGGTAACAGCACTTCAGGATGCCTTTCAACAAAAGTTCGAGGAAATTGCCGGGGAACCTGTCTTTATGGGTATCACCACAACGGGGTTTGTCATGAAGGCATGCATAGACGAACTAATTAGGCTCCTCGATAAGGCAGAAGACAAATGCAGGATTCTAAATAATGTCCTGAACTCTAAGCCTGTTGAGATAGTCGAATATATCACATCCGTGAATCTAAGCGTCGAGACTCTTTTCTATGCTCCAAAAGAGTACTTGAAGCAATTGAAAGCGGATATCGATGACTTAGTGGCAAGTGCCGGGACTATTATTTCGAATGAAATCCCGGAGTTATTTAAAGGCGGAAAAGACCTTTTTGTAGATGCAGTTGTAGGAGAACTTGACGCGCACTATGACATACTCGAAAGAAATAAGGAAAGCGTCTATAAACAATTACAGGATTACGAGCGCCAAGTTCAGGACATTGCCGATACGTTTCACGATAAGGACGCCAGTATAGCAGGAGCCATACAAACCAGCGCATCCCCGACAGATGGAATAGGCTCTGTCCAGAAAACAGCTCTTATCACTTTAGAGCCCTCCCCCTACCTAAAGGTCGGCATGAAAATCAAAGAGATTCAAGTCCAAATGGCACATAATCAAATCAACACTTTAGGGATGACGGTATTAATGCCGATCCTCATAAGCGTAAAAACAGTACTGACACTGATCGAGGCAGCATTAGACGCCATCATTCTAGCTGTTAATGCCGTTTTGACAGTAGGAATTTACGGTAATCCTGTGAGCTTGCTTATAAGTTTATTTACGGATTATGAACAGAAAATAAAGAACGCCGTCCAAGAAGTATTGGAGCCTATCATAGAAATGGAAACATCCATAGAAGGCATTCGTCTAGGAATGGACCGTATGATCATCAATCTTCCTGAAATGCTTAGTAATTTTAAACCATATATCGATACAGCGATTTTCGAACCTGGAAAATTTAGTGATGTTCGTCTATACAATGTTTCTGCTCTAGCCGTTCTGGATGACATGGAAGTTTTATTCGAGGATATTACCTTTCAACTATCAGGTCAAAAAGCAATGGCAATTGAAGCCACCTTGGAAATATCGAAGAACGTATTAGGAAACATCCAGCTCTTAAAAGAACAAGTCAATCGGGGAACACTATAATCCATGAGATTGACAAGGATACAATCCCACTGCCTCTACTACTCTATCATTCAACCGTTGGGATTGCTTACTCCTCATTCGAGTTTTATCCACGTTTTGCATTTCCCCCTATTTTAAAGAAGGAAATCTCTTTATAATGAAAGCATCCTGTTCTCCATCCTAATAATGACCATTCAACAACAGCCAAGGTGGAAAAAAGATGAAAATGTATAAGTTAACGGAAGACTTTTCCTCACTTTATAAAAAAGGAGCAAGATTCTTCGTCGTTTCTGACTCGGAGTTTATCGGTGTCAAAAGCTATGTATTGCTATCCGAAGACTTGAGGGGCAAAATTGAAGTAACGGACGATGAGTTGAAGAATAAATTTGTTTCCATTAAAGGGAAGCCTCACTAGTTTATAAAACAAAAAAAAGAGGGATTTTCATCAATGAAAATCCCTCTTTCCTTTATTTCAAGTCTTCAACAGAATCAATATCGACGTAATCTGGCACAACCAATCCATTCTTCGTTCCTTTAAGGTTTGGTCCTAAATCGATGATATCTTCTTTATATTTATTGTAATATTCAAGATGCGTTCCTGGAAGCCATGCCGCAACAAATGCATCCGCACTTCCATTTGCAACGCCAGCAAACATTGGTCCCACTTCAACTTGGCTTAGTGTTACATCATAGCCATTCTTTTCGAGAACCTTGCCAATCACATTTGTACTGGCTATTTCCGTATCCCAGGCCACATACACAAGATTGATACTTTCACCATTTCCTTCTTTTGCACCTTTTGTCCATTCAGACACTTTATCAGGATTTGCACTGATCCATTTTTCCGCTGCTTCAGATGGAGACTTGCCCCCAGCAACTTCGACCATCACATCTTCCATATCACCCGTTTCCCAGAAGAATTGATCTAGGATTTTATACGCCCCAGGCGCATCCTTTTCGAGTCCTTGTCGAGCAATGGTATTAATGTTTTCAGCACCGCCAAAGGATTCATTCGGATCGTCAAGATACTTCAAATCGTATGTTGAGAACATCCAATGCGGTGACCAACCCGTAACGATAATCGGTTCTTTCTTATCAATCGCTTTCTTCAATTCCGCAACCATCGCGGCTGAAGAACCTTCGACAAGATTCCAGTTGTCCAAATCGTAATCTTCGATAGCCGTTTTAGTTAATTTCATCAAACCGGCTCCCGGCTCGATACCGATGATTTCATAATTGGTCTGTTCACCAAAGTTATTTGTACCGCCTTGCATGACTTCTTCTTTTTTCAAGATTGTAAATAACGCCGTACCGACCACAAGGATCGCTAGAACTGAGAAAAATACTTTCTTGCTAAGAAGCTTGCCATACGCTGGTTTACGCAGGTTTTGCGTGATGCGATCGAGAATGATGGCAATGATAACAATCGACAAGCCCGCTTCAAAGCCTTGTCCGACGTTAATTTGGCTTACTGCCCGGTAAACATCTGCCCCAAGGCCAGGTGCACCGACCAAGGAAGCCGTAACGACCATAGAAAGGGCAAGCATGATGCTTTGGTTAACTCCCGCCATAATCGTTGGCATCGCCAATGGCAATTGTACCTTGAATAGCTTTTGGCTACTCGTTGAACCGAAAGCATCCGTTGCTTCAATCAAATCATTGGGCACTTCCTGAATGCCAAGACTCGTCATTCGAATCGTTGGTGCGATGGCAAAAATGAACGACGCGATGATCCCTGGCACGACCCCTATTCCAAAAAACAGGATGGCCGGAATCAAGTAAACGAATGCAGGCATCGTTTGCATGAAATCCAGAACGGGTGTCACGATTCTTCTTACCGTCTTACTCTGTGCACTCCAGATACCGACTGGGATCCCTATCAGAATGGTGAGGAACCCTGATAATAAAACGATAGCAATCGTTTGTATGCTTGAGTCCCAATATCCTAGATTATCAATTAATAATAAGCTAACGAACGTAAATATTCCTAACGGCCATTTGCTTGTATAGGCAACTAAAAGAGTTAAAACAATAATCAATACGATGGAAGGTCCAACACTCATCACATCTACTAAGAGGTTCAATAACCCTTCGATCGCATTCGTTATAAGAGTAAATAATCCGGCAAATGCAATCGTTATCCAGTCCACTAAAGAGTCGACCCAAGCGCCTAATGGGATTTTTGGTATATTCATTGAACTTCACTCTCCATTTCTATCAGTTCATTCAATGAATCTTTATTACCTGCCAATGCCCCAATGACGGCACCACGGACAATGATTCCTTTTATTCTTCTCTTATCATCAATGACCGAAATCGGCAGACTGGAAGTTGCCATCACGTCCATAAGGTTTACAAGTAATTCTTCCTCAGGAACCGTCGGGATATCCGTTGACATCACCTCAGAAATAGATTGGTCATTTCTCAATGCCTGGCGTGCTTGCTCTGCCGACAAAGCCCCTAATAAGACTTGCTTACGATCTACGACGAATATGCTGGAATAACCTTGTTTGCGCATGATCTCAAGGGCAACCCTTGGACCACGGTCCACTGCGATTTTCTCAGGCCGCTTCATCACGTGAGATGCGGTAAGCACCTTGGATAAGTCCACATCTTCAACAAACTTCTCGACAAACTCATTAGCCGGGTTCATCATGATTTGTTCTGGTGTTCCCAGTTGGATGACGCTTCCGTCTTTCATAAGCGCAATCCTATCCCCGATTCTTAATGCCTCATCAAGATCATGGGTAATGAAAATGATCGTCTTTTTGTATTGCTCTTGAATTTCTAGCAATTCATCCTGCATGTCTTTACGGATCAACGGATCAAGCGCACTAAAGGCCTCATCCATCAACAAGACATCCGTATCGCTTGCAAGCGCACGTGCAAGACCGACCCTTTGTTGCATCCCGCCGCTAAGTTGTGAAGGCATCTGTTCTTCATATCCCTTTAACCCAACCGCTTCAAGCGCACTCATGGCTTTTTCACGTCGGATTTTCACATCCACCTTTTGAATTTCCAGCCCGTACTCGGCATTTTCCAGTATCGTTTTATGAGGGAATAAAGCAAAGTTTTGAAAAACCATGCTAATTTTCTGTTGCCTTACTTTTCTTAAGCGGGCCGCATTCATCTTTACTATATCTTCATTTTCGATTAGGATTTCGCCTAAAGTTGGATCAATCAATCGATTGAACATACGGATCAAAGTCGATTTTCCGCTTCCGGATAACCCCATGATCACGAAAATTTCACCGGGATAAATTTCAAAATTGACGTTATTCACGCCAACCGTTTGACCCGTTTCTTTCAAAATTTCCTTCTTTGACTTGCCTTGCTTCAATAAATCCGTAGCTGCTTTTGGGGATTTCCCAAAAATTTTCGAAACATTTCTGACCTCTACATATGGCTTCATTCAGTCACCTCGTTAGTTTGTTGACCATATGATGTTCAGTTCTGCTGTTTTCCTCATCTTGTGATGAGTCATCATGATTGTATAATTCTACTCTCTTAAGCTAGTCCAACCTGCACTTTCACACGAACGTCAAAAGGGGGAATGACGTAACATAATGGGTAAAACGTTACACTGTATACCAAAACGAACGCACTGAAAAATACTTAACATTCACATAATTAGTCCTGGTCATATGTGTAAAATAATTGAGTTTTTTTAGTAGAAAAAAGAGGTGCGATAGTAGAATACATGGATATCATTTAGAGTTTTCCTTAGACCACAATCAAGTATGTGTCCCTAATAAAGACAGAAGTGGCCAAATTAAGCGGTGGTTGTCCTAAACCACAACACATTAAGAAAAACACGTTTACAATGACCATGATTCATCGCTTGATCATTTACGTGTGATTATTTGAGCATTTCAAGTAGAAAAAAAAGGAGTAATCACAACTGAGGATAGTTGCAGAAACGGTGTATACCGACTGACATTTAAATGGTTTTTTACTTGGATTTTTTTGTTCGTCCCATCCCTAGGACTAAACGTTTATCCCTAAAGTACTTAATAACCTTAACAAAGATTGAAATAAGATTCAAATGAAGCAGAGTGTAAACCGTGATGATACCTGGCTTAATTGCATGATAAGATCCCACTATTCTCACGCGGATAATTTGCTTCGATTACCCTCGGTTAACTTTGACGTACCAACGGTGTAAGCCCTTACCGAAAAACCGCGTAATTGGTTCCGTACCGAAGACGTAAAAAGTTTTTTTAAAAAAATGAAATTGTTTCACATTTTTGGGTAAATCCTACGGGTTGATTTGGATAAAATTAGTAGGCAATTAGATGGATTCTACAACCCATCTAACCAGGTTTTTCAAACAAAAACGTTTAAGGCATTCCATGATTTCTATTTCACTGGTTTTCTGGCAGAAAGAATAAACTCTTCCTTTTAAAAAAATGTTAGAATAGTATTAATATTCAATTAGAAGGGATGGGATAGAATGATTAAGGAAGTCTTTTTGAACAAATTGTCTGACTCCTACATACACGTAAAGGCATTGAAAAAGGACGTTTTTTCATCACATATCAGTTTGGAAGAAGCCTATCGAATTCAACATGCTTTCACTGCCGCAAAAAGAGCAAATGATGAATGCCTGAAAGGGTATAAAATCAGTATGACTAGTCCCGAAACACAAGCCTTGTTTAACGCCAAGGAACCGTTGTATGGACAGTTAACCGATAAACAAATAACCAATAAGATTTCTTTAAGTAAGCAAATGCTAAGTCCGCTGATCGAACTGGAGTTAGTCTTTATTGTCAAAGAGCCCTTGACTGCCGCTTCTACTGAAGAAGAAATAATCAACAAAACACAAATTGCTCCAGGATTAGAAGTTCCTGATTCCCGCTTTGAGGATTGGTTTCCTAAAATGCCAAAAGAACAGGTTTGCGCAGATGGGGCAGTTGGCGGAAAAGTAACCATCGGGGAAGCAAAAGACTACACCTACACTGATATAGACAATATCAATGGCAAGTTGCTCTTCAATGGACAAACCATTGATGAAGGTACATCTTCGGTTGTAATGGGGCATCCGCTCAAGGCCATCATGTGGCTACTTGAAAAACTCGGGCAACATAATTTAACACTCGAACCAGGCATGTTCGTATCATCTGGCACATTCATCCTACCAAAAACACTAGAAATCGGGATGTATACTGGTCAATTCGAAGGAATCGGCTCCGTTACGTTATCGGTTACGGAATAAATAAGGACCGCAATGTCTCAGTGAAAAAGGGAAAGGCCTCAAAAGCCTCTCCCCTCTCCATGCATCTCATTCGAAAACGCCTCTCCCATATTTTTTCTCAACATACCCCTATCCAGCAATTTGATTGAACCCGTTCAATAACTCTCGTAAGATCACTTTCGAAGTGCTTAAGACTACTACCCTATCATCCAAAACTTCTCGTTTACTAGACTCTACTGAAAATTGAAAGAAAATTACGATAATAGTATACTGATTTTGAGATTCAGTGGTAATAAAATCCATACTACAAAAGGAAGTGTCAATATGAAAGCGCTCAGATGGCATAATACTAAAGATTTAAGATTAGACAATATCGAAGAGCCACATGCAAAAAAAGGCGAAGTTAAACTTAAAGTCGAGTGGTGTGGAATTTGTGGGAGTGACTTGCATGAGTATACGGCAGGACCCATATTCATCCCAGCGGAAGAACCACATCCTTTAAGCGGGGATAAAGCTCCGATTGTTATGGGGCATGAGTTCTCTGGAAAAGTCATTGAAATTGGTGAAGGTGTCACTAAAGTAAAAGCAGGGGATCGCGTTGTTGTGGAACCCATCTATTCATGCGGTGAATGTGATGCATGCAAACAAGGGAAATACAACCTTTGCAACAAAATGGGGTTCTACGGACTTGCTGGAGGCGGAGGCGGATTTTCCGAATACACTTCTGTTCCAGAACATATGTTACATAAACTTCCTGAAACTGTTTCATATGAGCAAGGAGCACTTGTCGAGCCCTCAGCTGTGGCTCTTCATGCTGTAAAACAAAGCAAACTACAGGTTGGCGATAAAGCTGCCGTCTTTGGAACTGGCCCAATCGGTTTATTGGTTATTGAAGCCCTTAAAGCAGCCGGAGCGGCGGAAATCTATGCGGTTGAGTTATCGGAACAACGTAGACAGAAAGCAGAAGAACTTGGAGCCATCGCAATTGACCCAAATAACGGAGATGTTGTAGAACAAATTCAAAACCTTTCAAATGGTGGAGTGGATGTTTCTTATGAAGTCACAGGAATCCCACCAGTCTTAACACAAGCCATCAACTCCACTACATTCAATGGTGAGACGATGATTGTAAGTATTTTTGAAAAAGAGGCCCCCATTCATCCGCAAAATATCGTTCTGAAAGAACGTACAGTAACGGGTATCATTGGCTATCGTGATGTATTTCCAGCTGTCATAAGCTTAATGGCACAAGGATACTTCCCGGCCGACAAACTAGTAACTAAGCGTATCACGCTTGATAATGTAATCGAAGATGGCTTCGAAGGTCTATTAAAAGAAAGAAATCAAATAAAAATATTAGTACAAGCTAAATGAGATGAAAATCCGTTAAAGAATGTTCGGATAGATGAACTGGATAGTCTAACGACTATCCAGCAACATGATTTTTATTCATTCCTTCCTGTTTTATCTATATGTAATTGCTTGCCTTCTTCGTTATTGAACACTTCACCAAGTTTACGATGGACCAAAAGAAGCTAAACGCTTGTCTACTTCATTCAATACCAATTCTTCATCTTCTATAGATCTAAACCCGCTTTAGTTTGGTCCTTTTTGATAATATCTTCTAGCTATCGTTAATTTAAATGGCTGGAATAAGTTGTTTTAAATTAACGAGATACACCTAAGTAACTATATGATGGAGGACATTCAATGAATCAGACACTTAGAAGAGCTATTGTTGAATCCCAAGAATACAACCTTTCCACGAAAAGCGCTTGGAACCTTTACCAAGAAAAAGGACAGTATCCTGATAAAAGCATCCGGGCTGAGATTTTCGATTCATGGGAAAATTCCAAGAAACTAGGCATCAGCCCATTCCAGAATAAAATTAATGAGATCATTAGCCCAAACACTTTGAAGACTCGGCTCGATAAAAACGAGCAATTGCTTTCATTCGCTACCCCGAAAATAAACAGTTTGTCAGATATCCTACATGACTCTAAAACAATGCTTTCCATTACGGATAAACATGGTACTATTCTGCACTCCTCCGGTGAAAAGGGTGTATTGGAAAATGCTGAGCGGATAAGTATTTTCACGGGGGGCACATGGAGTGAAACATCTGCAGGAACAAACGCGGTAGGAATGGTGTTGAAGACGAAACAACCTTCTCGAGTTTTGTTTTCTGAACACTTCTGTGAAAAAAATCATGATTGGTATTGTGTCGCCTCCCCCATTTTGGATCCTTTTACAAACGAGCTAATAGGAATCATCAATATTGCAGGTTGCTCTAATCAAGTGCACCAACACACGATTGGGCTCGTCATTTCAGAAGTGAACAATATATCGAAATCTATTGATCGGCAATATCATGAGTATATTCTGCGTAATAATTTATTTTTGAATACAGCACTAGAAGGTGTGGAAGATGCCGTATTTGTAGTGAATACCGGAAAAAGCATTATAGAAAAAAATAGAGTGGCCAAATCGCATTCCATCCTAAAAGATGTTCAATCAATCAAGCATCTCCCTGAATTAGATAGACTTGTTGATTCTGTCTTACTCTACGGACTGAGAATAAGAGAAGAAAAAGTAAGTCATGATGAAAACAAGCAAAAATTCATTTGCTCCATCTATCCCGTTACTTTCCAAGACGAACGGCTAGGTGCAGTCATATTTCTAAGAGAGAATTCAGCCTATCCATCTTCCATCGGACATACGCCTTCATCAGGCCGTTCCTTACATACTAAATCTACACGCTATAGCTTTGATGATATGGTCGGTTCCTCCAACGATTTTGTAGAAGTCGTGAAAAAGGCGCGAAAGGCATCGTTAATCGATGCTACACTTTTCCTAACAGGAGAAACCGGGACGGGAAAAGAAGTTTTCGCGCAGGCAATCCATCAGGCAAGCAACCGCCGTGATCAGCCTTTCGTAGCGATAAACTGTGGTGCCATCCCTCATGGATTATTTGAAAGTGAACTATTCGGTTATGAATCTGGGGCCTTTACCGGAGCTAAGGCGAAAGGCAATCCCGGGAAGTTCGAGCTGGCCCAAAAAGGCACAATCTTTCTTGATGAAATTGGAGATATGCCGCTTGATTTACAAGTTCATTTACTTCGAATACTCGAAGAGAGAGTCGTCACAAGAATTGGCGGAGATAAACCAATACCTCTCGATGTTCGTGTCATCGCTGCTACTCATAAAAATTTAGCGGAAGCGGTCAAAAAAGGCGAGTTTCGTGAGGACTTATATTATCGACTTTGCGTGATCCAAATGAGAATTCCTTCTTTGCGGGAAAGAATCGACGATGTTCCTGAGTTAGTCACCCAATTCATGGAGACCATGGGTGGTCAATTCGGAAAACCAGACATTCTGGTACACCCCGATACCATGGACTGCCTGACACAATACACATGGCCAGGAAACATAAGAGAATTAAAAAATGTTATCCAGCAAGCCCTATTCAATACGGAAGGAAATATAGTATTCCCATTCGACCTTCCTCCTGAATTGGTTAAAAATATAGGGGAAAACGAGAAAGAAGCGCTTATTGAAGCCATGATCAGAGAAAACGGAAACATTACCAACGTTGCAAAGACCCTTTGCATTTCCCGCTCTACCATCTATCGAAAAATCAAGCAGTATCAACTGAAACCAGAAGATTGGCTTGGATAATTAAATAACATGCAACGACAAAAGCCCAAACTTATCCACTCACTGATAGAGTGATACAGTTTGGGCTTTTTCTGTGAGACATTGATACATTTACTTGTTTCATTGGAACAGTTCTATATAGGAGATGATGATCAAAATAATGGGTGATAACCATTGATATTCATGGAGATGAACGAAATTCCACCCCCCTGCTCTATGTTGGCACGCCACTTGCATAATGTATTAGTGTAGGAAAAATTCCACTTCAAGATGAAAGCCAGGTGATGTAAAGATGAAGGAATTTGACGTGATTATAATTGGCGCAGGTCCTGGAGGATATGTTTCTGCCATTCGGGCTGCACAGTTAGGAAAAAAAGTCGCCATCGTCGAAAAAAAGAAAATTGGCGGGGCCTGTCTTAATGTTGGCTGTATCCCTTCCAAGACACTTTTAAAGCATGGAGAAATGATTGAAGAAATAAAAAAGGCAAACAGCTGGGGAATTGAAACGGGTGAATTATCCATTAATTTCTCAAAACTGATGAAGCGTAAAGATCAAGTAGTGCAATCATTGACGAGTGGTGTGGAACATTTGTTAAAGACAAACAAAATCACTTTACTTCAAGGAGAAGCATCCATAACGGAAAACTTAATCGTTTCAATCGGTGATGACAAAATAAAAGGCCAAAATATTTTATTGGCAACCGGAAGCAAGCCTTTCATCCCTCCAATCAAAGGGCTGGATCAAGTGGATTACCTTACTACCGATTCATTTTTTGACCTGAAGGAATTGCCGAAAGCCATGGTGATCATTGGTGGTGGAGTCATTTCGGTAGAACTGGCTTTTGCCATGGCGCCATTGGGAACGAAAGTGACAATTGTCGAAGTTGCTCCTGACATTCTATTAACCGAAGATGTGGACGCACGAAAAATCATCAAAAAGGAATTGAAAAGGAAAAACATCCAAACCATCGTTAAGGCCGATATCCGGGAAGTGAAAAAAGATCAGGTTATATTAGCAGACCAAGAAATCTCCTATGATACCCTGCTAGTCGCAACCGGTAGAACCCCTAATATTGAGTTGGTACAAGACCTAAAAATAAAAATGGATGATACCAACAAGTTTGTGGCAGTCAATGAATACTATGAAACTAGTAAGAAACATGTTTATGCAGTAGGAGATTTAATCGGAGGCTATCAGTTGGCTCATGCGGCGAGTGCAGAAGGTCTAGTTGCAGTACATGCAATGAATGGCGAAGCTCCCCAACCCATAGATCAGACTGAAATCCCTAGATGCGTATATACTCATCCCGAAATTGCTTCATTTGGGCTAAGTGAAGAGCAAGCCAAGAATGCCAATTATGATGTAAGCGTCACCACCTCTCCCCTTTCTGGAAATGGAAAAGCCATTGCCATGGGAGAAACAGAAGGTTTTGTTAAAATCATCTCCGATCGTACATATCAGGAAATTTTGGGGGCGGTTATTGTCGGTGCCCACGCAACCGAGTTAATCGGGGAAATTTTGGCTGTGAAACACTCAGAAGGAACGATGAATGAGCTTGCAAGCCTTATACATGCACATCCTGCAGTGGCTGAAGCAATTGGAGAAAGCGCAAATGCATTATTCAAACAAGCGATTCATATGTAAACACCAAACAAGGAGGAATTACGAATGGAAAAGAATGAAGCACTTTGGATTTATCAAAAGATGAATGAAATTAGATTTTTTGAAGATGATGTACACCGCACCTTTGGAAAAGGTTTAATACCAGGATTTGTCCATTTATACGCGGGTGAAGAAGCCGTTGCAACCGGAGTGATGAGTTTATTGGATGACGAGGATTATATTACAAGTACTCACCGTGGACATGGACATGCCATTGCAAAAGGTTGCGATATCAATGGCATGATGGCTGAAATCATGGGGAAAAAAGATGGCCTGGGTGGAGGAAAAGGCGGCTCCATGCATGTTGCCGACGTTGATAAAGGAATGCTAGGCGCCAACGGGATTGTTGGTGGTGGGTTTGGACTAGCTGCCGGTGCAGCTCTTAGCATTAAGACATTAGGTCGGGACAATGTAGCTGTTTGCTTCTTCGGCGATGGTGCTTCAAATGAGGGTACGTTCCACGAAGGGCTAAATCTTGCTTCCATCTTAGATCTACCTGTTATCTTTGTGTGTGAAAATAACCAATTCGGCGAAGGCACACCTTTCCGATATGCAAGTGCCTCTAAAACAGTGGTCGAAAGGGCTCCAGCTTATAATATGCCAGGTGTACGTGTGGATGGCATGGATGTCGAAGCCGTATACAACGCAACAAAAGAAGCGATTGAACGGGCCAAATCCGGTAAAGGTCCTACATTAATTGAATGCGACACATACCGGCAATATGGTCACTTTGAAGGGGACGAACAAAAATACAAGACGGATGAAGATCCCAATAAAGACCGTGATCCCATTCCTGAATTCCGTGAAAAAGCGATTAAAAATGGTTGGATGACTGCAGAAGAAGCGGATTCCATTGAAGCAGCGGCAGAAAAAACAATCAAAGAGGCAGCTGCTTTTGCGGAAGCGAGTCCATTACCGGATGAATCCACTCTATATACGGATATATTTGCATAAGAATAGGAGGAATTATAATGACGAATAGACAAATTACTTTTATGTCCGCTATTACAGAAGCGATGGCACAAGCGATGCGAAAAGATGAAACGGTTATATTAATCGGTACTGACGTTGCCGGGGGTGCTAAAGTAGACCACTTAGTTCAAGATGATGGTCGTCATGATGATGCATTTGGCGGTGTTTTCGGTTTATCTAAAGGACTGGTTTCAGAGTTCGGCCGTGGACGTATCATTGACACGCCTATTGCGGAACATGGTTATTTTAGTGCAGCGGTCGGTGCTGCCGCTACAGGTTTGCGCCCTATTTCTGAATTGATGTTTAACGACTTTATCGGGTTTGCTTTGGATCCCATTTTAAACCAGGGGGCCAAGATGCGGTATATGTTTGGCGGAAAGGCAAAAATCCCGCTTACTGTCCGGACCGTACACGGTGCGGGAGCAGGTGCTGCGGCTCAACACTCCCAAACATTATATGGAATGTTCGGTTCTATTCCAGGCGTTAAAGTGGTCGTTCCTTCCAATCCCTATGATGCCAAGGGTTTGATGTTAGCAGCAATTGAAGAAGATAATTTAGTCATTTTCTCAGAAGATAAATTGCTATATGGCATGAAAGGCGATGTGCCTGAAGAATACTACACGATTGAAATTGGTAAAGCGAATGTGACTAGAGAAGGAACGGACCTTACCATTGTAGCCATCGGCAAAATGGTTCAGGTAGCTCTTGAAGTTGCAGAAACATTAAATAAAGACAGAATCTCAGTTGAAGTAATTGATTTAAGAACGGTGGCACCATGGGATCAGGAGACCGTTTTGAAGTCTGTCAAAAAAACGGGACGGCTCATTGTCATTGATGAATCCAACCCACATAACAACACGGCTACGGATATTGCCTCGGTAGTTGCAGATAAAGCTTTCGATTATCTTGATGGCCCAATCAAAACCGTTTGTGCACCAAATACACCAGTTCCATTTGCTTCTAACCTAGAGAAAGCCTACATTCCAGATGCAAAAAAAGTGTTAACAGTTGCCGAAGAATTAATAGCTGATTTGAAAAAATACGTAACGAACTAGGAGGTGAACCTACTATGAGTGAAGCGATCGTAATGCCTAAATTAGGAATGACCATGACAGAAGGCACAATTGTGGAATGGTATAAAGAAGTGGGAGACTCAGTTAATAAAGGCGAACCCATTTTAATGATCAGTTCGGAAAAATTAAACCAAGACGTTGAAGCCCCGATAACGGGCGTTTTGTTAACTAAGAATGGTGAAGTGGAAGATGAACTGGAAGTCGGTGCCACGATCGCCGTGATCGGAGACGAGGGAGAAACGATTGTAACGGATGATTTACAGGCCGTTCAATCGGATTCCCCTGCTACCCCTGAAAGTTCGGAGGCTAGTGGTAATACAGCCGTATTAGTGAAAAACGAAGAAAAGACAAGTAAAGGCGACCGGACTTTCATTACTCCACTAGCTAAAAAGATGGCCAACGCTGAGAATTTGGATATTGATTTAATTAAAGGTACCGGTGGCAATGGTAGAATTACCAAACGGGATATTCAGCATGCATTAGCAAGCCGAGTGGACGATACTCCCCCTGCCCCACCTTCACCTACACCGGCAATTGCGGAAAATGTAGGGGAAGGACTTCCTCCAATGCGAAAAGCAATTGCTCGGAATATGCGGAGAAGTTTGGCACAGACGGCACAATTGACTTTACATCGTAAAGCCAATGCAGATCACTTGATCGATTTCCAGAAAGTGTTGAGGAAAGAAATTGAGTCAAGTGAATTAGATGTCAAACTCACTTTAACCGTGTTAATTGCAAGAGCAACTGTACTTGCTTTACAAGAGTTGAAGAAAATGAACTCTCTCTATCATGATGGTCAATTGACAGAGTTCGATGAGGTTCACCTAGGAATCGCCACTTCGCTAAAAGATGGCTTGTTAGTCCCTGTTATTAAGGATGCCCATCAAAAAACAATCGGCAGCCTAGCGAAAGAAATAAAGGAATTATCGGAAAAAGCCAAAAATGGAGAAGCGGGCGGAGACTTGCTTTCCGGCTCTACATTCACCATTACCAACTTAGGAGCCAGTGGAATCGAATACTTTACACCAATTTTGAATTCGCCAGAAACAGGCATTCTAGGGGTAGGAGCTTTTCAGGATGAACTGACCCTAACAGAAAATGGCACAGTCAAATCGGTTAAGAAAATTCCATTCAGTATAACCTTTGACCATCAAATTCTAGACGGTGCAAGCGCCGCAGAATTCTTAACAATTTTGATTAAATATATTGAATCTCCTTATCTATTAGTTCTTTAAGTTTTAAAAACATATAAAAATGTTTTCCAATTTCATCTTATCCCCTTCCATTTACCATATGGACCGGTGATAAAGCATAAAAGAGAAGCTGACCAAAAAAGGTCAGCTTCTTGTACTTTTAGTGAATCGTCTTTAATAGATCTTTCATTACTAAAAGTTGTTTTTGTTGAGTCGTGATAATGTTTTGGAGAAGGGTTTTGAGTTCGGCATTTTGCGTATATTTCAAGATATTTTGGGACATTTTGATGGCACCTTCATGATGCGGAATCATTTCCTCCAGGAAATCTTGATCGATATTACCCGTTGGTTTGGCATCTTCCATTGAGGCAATCATCGTTTTATAGATTGTTTGATAAGCTTTTAAGTAGGATGCTTCTGCCTTCTGGTTTACTTGCGGATTCATTTTCATTTTATTTCTAAGAGCTTCCATCTTTCCTATACCGGCAAGCTGGTCTCTTATAATGTTTGAAGCTATCAGCTTGACCTGTTCATCATGGCCATATTTCAAGACATTTTCAGCCATCGATATCGCCGCTTCGTGATGGGGAATCATTTCATATAAAAAATCAAGACTAGGGTCACCTGTCTTAGGTGCTTCCTCCATTCCTTTTTTCATGACTTGCAGGATCCGTTGATAATTATCATAATACGCTTTTTCCTCTAAACCTACCTCTGCATGTGCCTGAATACTAAACATGCAGAGTATCAGTGTAAGAAAACCTATAGTGGCTGTTCGAGTACATACCCTCATGATTGTCCCCTCCTATATGTATGCATATTTTATTTTGCAAAATGGAGGCTTATTTTATTCAAGGTAGAATGGCTTCTTCCATTCAGTCGGGGTCGGTTAACCGCTGCTCTAGACCATTGATCCATTATCGGGATTTAAAAAAGGCAAGCGAATCAAGATTCACTTGCCTTTTGATAGTATGATTTATGTAATCGGTGACTTTTAAAATCTTATTTTAAGCGAGTAACAATTAATAAATCTTCAACCGGCATTTCATAGGCACGATTACCAAGTTCATGCTTTAAACGTTCATTATCTTCATACTCTTCGGGTGAAAAGTCATCTTCACGACCTTTTTTCAAGTAATCATAGAAAATTGGTGGCAAGAAGTCTTCTTTCAATAATACTTCTACCGCTTCGCCATTTTCCTTTGTGAATACATATGCATATCCCGTTGGACGGTATGGATCATATTGTGCTTTTGGATAGTTGACATCAACAGTATACACCCCGCGGGTCTTTGCACGTGTGACAAATTCAAATACATCACGGAATCCCGGGCCACCATGACCGGAAAGCACCGAAAGATCTTTGCGGTTTGGAATTTCGTCTCCGTATAATGCTTCAAATGCCGCTTCTACCACACGGAATCCTACACCAAGTGCCATATAGGCTGCGTAGCCATGGTACTTTTTGATGTCGTCGAAAGAAATCTCAATCAAATCATCTCGATCATAAATTTTAATTGTTCTCATAAATGTTGTCTCCTAATAGTGTTATTGATCCTGTTGCATTATAAAAAAATCTCATTACCTTCTTATTAATGCTCCAGACTTTCTATCTTGTTATTAATCCTACCATCTAAAAATCGTTCTGTCGCGGCATGAATTAAAGGGGTTATCTGCATCACCTGTTATATATCTAAACTTAACTTCCGTCGGTCCCGAGTTGTGGAGAGTAATGTAAATATGGATTTTGAACTGGACGCAAGAAAAAAAAAAGGCAGAAATGTCGTTATAACAACATTTCTGCCTTTCACTACTTAAATGGATTCACTTATGACGGAACTGCTTATTCTTGAACGTTAGGGCTGTCTTCCATATAATTAGATTCCCGGTTTAGATGAACTTTTAGGGATTTTTTCATAGTCTGTTGGATTAAGAGTATGAACCGATCCATCCGTTACACCGGAGATTATTCCCATCAGACCCGTTTCAACTGTTTTCACTAACTGACCTTTCTGTTTTTGCCCAAAATTTTGTGTTTGTCCACTCACTTCAAATAGAACCGTACCACTTCCATTTAACGCAAACGCTCCTAAAGCAGTACCTGGCAGATCAACGGTTTGATCGTACAGTGAAATATTCGTAAACACAGAATTTCCTTTTGTTTGTAATGCATTATAGGCAGTAAGAGTTAACTGACGGGAGAAATCATATTTAAAGTTATCTGCATACTCTTTATACTTAGCCCCTGCAGGTGTGCTAGGATCGTTGACGAATTTTCCTGATATAGACATCGTCACGCGGTCATCCGTTCCTTCGATATACGGGAACCCTTGGTGATGAAGATCGATAAAAACATCCACTTTACCGAATTTCGATTGTAACCCTTTATATATGTCACGTACCGTTTGTGATTCAGGTGTAATGAACCAGCCTGGCTTTTCAGATGCCCCTGGGAAGTCTTGAGGCTGTGGCACATAGTTTAAGTTTGGATTAAAGTCACGATTCACATCAAATCCCGGTTTGCTAGCATAGTCGTCTCCGGATCTTGGAGTCGTGTAATAATTCCAAGTTGGTTTAGCATTCGAGAGTTGTGGGAATTTCCCTACCACCTCTGACCATGTCATCTCATTTCCACGACGATCAAGCTCTGATCCATCTACGTTCATCATTGGTATAGCAACGATTGTTAGTTCATCAAGCATTTTTTTCACATCAGGTGAATTACTTTTACCTAGGTTTTCAAGAATGTTTAATAACGCAACCGTTCCTGTTTTTTCATTTCCATGAATTTCACTTTGGATAAGAACAACTTTTTTACCATGCCCTACCGTCACTTTGTGAATGGAACGACCTTGATTTGTTTGTCCAGCCACTTCCACTTTCACTTTCCCCTTACTCACTTGCTCAAGCTTATTTAACTTTTTTACAAGCTCATCATAATTAAGGAATGCTTCGATAGAAAGATTCGTTCCACCGGTCGGATTTGGTCCTCGTTCAGCGAAGCCGACATTCGGGCCAAGTAATGCTGCAGCTACTATTGTTGAACTTAGAACCTTTATAAACTTCTTTTTCACTTCCATTCCCCTATTCTGAATATTATTTATTAGTTAGTATATTCTATTAATCCCTCATTTTCCCTTTTAAACTATGATAAACACCTAGAAAGACCTACCTGTTTTAACGGCACCTATGTCCTTTTTCACAGAGACTAACTTTTTACGATAAATAAAAAAGAATCCATTTTGAGCAAAGATTGATCAAAATGGATTCTTATCTATTCATGTTGCGCTTATTTAAAGTTCGATCCCTACCTGTTTGCTTTTCAATCGTGCATATATGACGAAAAAATCCCATCTGTTAGTTTATGTGATACCTTAGTTTAGCTTTTAGTAAGGTATTGTTTTACCTTATTCGCATCTTTAGAAGGATATTGATATTCAAGATTACTAGCTACTTCAATCGCTACTTGCTCAAACAAGTCAATGGTTTCAAACAAGGCATGCCACACCTGTTCATAATCCCCGGTAGGATAGGTTTTCATCAATCTTTCCCACATCTCGTTATTGAGATAACGCTTCAAATACTTACTGTTTTTCCCTACACTCAAAGAAAAATTTGTTTCTATACCAACTTTCCACTCAAGCATGGTTAGTAACATTTCTCTTACACCGTTTAAGTGGGCATAAGCGTAGAGTATCTCTTGTCTCCATAACCCTTTTGCTACATAAGTGGAAACCCACCAAAATTCATTACAACAATCTGCAAAAAATTCAGCCGAAGGCTTTTTTACCCAGTACTCTTTATCCGTTGGTTCAGAGAGCTTAGGCATATTCCCATCTTTATCTAATAAAATAACGGTTAATCCATCTTCTAAACAATATTTCTCTTTTTCCTCAATCGGAACCAGCATTAAATCAAGTCGATTACCATCCTCGAATAACATTAAGTAGGTGAATCTCCCATCCAATTCAGGTGGAAACATCACCATATCCTCTGGTGTTTGCATGATAATTCTTTTCCCAAACACATTTACCCAATCAGGATTAAAAAGAAACGATTGTACGTCAGATACAAGATAGACCATATCATAATCTCTTAAAGTATCTTTCGGTACATTAGAATTTGTCCGAGAACCATTCATGGCAACAGCTCTTACTCTCTCATCTCTCTCAGCAACTCGTAATATCAATTCCATCATTTCTTTTTCTGAACGCATTTATTCTCCTCCGACTATTTTATTCTTTATACGCATTCCTTATAGATGGGCCTCACTATTAAAGTACAGGTTAGCAGATTCTAGCCCCCATAACAAAAAAGGCCATCGTCAATCAGAGAGATCTTTCTCTTTTATTAACACGCAAAAGGGCGCGCAAATGATATTAAGGGAGATAGCGAGACTCCAAAAAGTTTAGGACATTCCATTATAAATAAAATGATGAATATTTACGTTCATATACAAAGAAACCTCCTATCAGTTCATTAAACTGATAGGAGACCTTCCACTTAAAAAGCTATTTGGGTAAGCATCATTTCTCATTACCCATTGCTTTATCAAGAAATACAATTTTCCCTGATTGCTGATTAATCCTTCACAATATAACATTTTCGAATCTTGTCGTTGCCTTTAGTCTCCACGTAAACCTTATAAGGTCCCACTTGATATACGTCTGTGGCATTGTTCTTGATTAGTATCTCCTCAGTGAAGTTCTCCGTCGAACCATCGGAATATGACTCTTTAACGCTGATTTTCAGCCTGTTCTGCTTACCATTCAGTTTCCCTACCGTAGCCAATGGCGTCGCCTTGTCGACAGTGACTACCGGCAGCATTGCCGCACCAAGTATTTTGGTGCCATCATAGATAACGACTGCATAATTATCGCCGGGGTCAACATCGCTGCCTTTAACGCTGATTGTCGCTTTGCCTTTTGCGAATTTCGCAGTAGCTACTGAAACACCGTCCTTTACCAATACTGCTTTGGAACCGTCAGGGACATCCGCTGTGACGGGGATTTTGGTGTCACGATCTCTCACGATACGCTCCACCGGTGCTAGGCTAATTTCCACGCCCAGATTGGTTGAGTCTTCGTATAAATAGTTGGACACGTACTCATACAGCTTCACACGACTATTGTCTGCATAATTTTCCAATGGCTCCGTTCCTCCTTGGCCAATGAAACCGTTTTCATTACCATGCAGTGCATAGGTGTAATGGTTGGAACCCGTATGGGAAAATAGTGTCGTCTCACCTGTATCGGGATCTATGCTGGTATTAAACCATACCGCCCGATCTAGTGCACGATCACCAATAGTTGTGTCTGTCCGTAAAGGAGCCGTATCGTCATTGCTCAAATCCCGCCACAAAATAGTGGGGGCGACAAGTCCGCCGTGAACTAGACTCAACATTGTGTATCCCGTGTATCCCTTCGCTTTTGTGTATGGTCCCGGGTCGGGGCTGGCACTCTCTTTAAAGATAAATCTCATATTATCCTGAATCTGCTTCGGCTCTTTAATAATGTCGTCCTCTATCGTGACAGGAGTACCCGCAATACCTCGTTTGGCGTTGGTCACACCGCCAGTGGCCGGGATAGATGGTACATTCCTATTGGTCAGGGCCATACCTGAGTTGGATGAGACAACGATATATGTCTTACCGGATTCGATTGTTTTGGCCAATCTCCAAAAGTTTTCCGGAGTATTGAAGTCAGTAACACGCGCTGGAATAATTGGCATCCAGTTTTGATCCCAAAGAGATTTCTTCAAGGTCAAATTTTTCAAATCATCAGCGTCTATACTCTTATCTGTTTGAATAGTTAGCGTGCCACCTGTATGTTTTGGTAAGGGCTTAAATTCCTTACTGTTGAGCATGGCTTGCTTACCGTTGTCCTTATTATAGAACGCCTGAAATAATTTGAGTTTACTTTTACCATCACTAAAGCGGGTATTGACGGAGGAGCGGAAGCCCGTATCCGTATAGTTTTGGTCCTTCTCCCATTCAGCGGTCATATGCCCGAAGTTTATCGTATACTTCGTTGATCTATTCGGGTTTTCCTTCCTGGCTATCTCTACCGTCGCCACGGCTGGCTTCCCGCCGCTCACCGCTCCACTTGCAGGGTCGAGCTTAACGCCGACGTCAACTTCATCGTTGTCGTATTGATGTGCGACATTGGAAGCGGAGAAGTCAATGTTTGACACGTCCTTTGGGACATTGACATCAAATTCGGTTTTGCCCTCGACATTGAAAACATCCTCCCCGAATTTAAATGAGGTGAGTTTTGGTGGCAACTCATCGAGTCCTAGATAGGCCTCCGGATTTATTATGGCCCAATACGCTTCTTTAGGGGCACGCTTGGAGTCGAATGGCAGCGGGTAACCCGTGCTGCGCCAGCTGTTATTATCGGCCACACCCCAGAAAGTAACGCGTTCTATATTATCGGAATACTTCTTATATAACATGAACAGCTTGGCGTACAATACCGCTTGCTCCTTCAATTGCTCCTTGGTAGGCGGAACCTCGGATGAAGTACCGTTAAATTGTACGTCGAGTTCAGTTATACTAATCTCCAACCCGGTTTCACTATATATCTTTAAAACTCCCTCTAAATTATCCACATTGAGTCTGAGGTTGTAATGCCCTTGTATCCCGATGCCCTCAATCAGTTTCCTGCCATTTGCCTCAGGGTGTTCATTCGCATATTTTTGGTTGAGTTCCTTGGCCATTGAGGCAATAGCGATTGCTTTGTTGGGGATTTCTTCGTCGTTAAAATCATTGTAGTAGAGAATGGCGTCCGGATCAGCCTCACGCGCTAACAAGAAGGAATCATAGATATAATCCCAACCATTTCCGCCGTTAGAGTAAGCATCAAACCATCTTGATGGACGTTCTATTGGATTAATGTCAGAGCGAAGCGCCTTCCGCCAGTCGGTCGGGTTTTCTGGATTATCCCTCATTGCTTCGTTAACAACGTCCCAGGTGTCGAGCTTATAAGGGCCCTGACTATAGTGCCCGGCGATTGTCGATATATACTTTTGTAAGCTCGCCCGGGCCTCGGTATAATTCAGACCAGCAGGCGGCCAGCCAGCCGACTGATTATGCCACGCCAACGCGTGTCCAATCGTATAGAAACCGTCAGCATTAACTTGGGTTAACAATTTGTCGGCTGTTGTGAATGAAGGTTCGCTAGTTGCATTGGGCCAAATGGAGTCCGGTTTCGTAGCATTTTCAGGCGTCAGCGCATTATAGTGGAATTTCATAAAATCATACTTCGCTGAATCGGTTAAGTCGCCCGGACTTACAGTATTCCCAATAAGGAAATAGTCTTTGTAGACATCTTTCAGTGACACGACCTCTGCCTTTGAAGCATCCTTAACCTCAGCCGCTGAAGCATGGTTTACCTGCATTGCGGTATCGATAAAAAAAATTATGGTAAAAGCCAGCGTTAAAAAATACGTCAGAAGCTTTCTAGCTTTTCTCTTCAAAAAATCATTCCTTTCATAATTTAAATTTCTCTTTTTTTATTCTCCATTACCCCAAGTAGCCAAATAGTCGATACATGACATGACATGTCCTTTGCCTCTTTGTGGTCCCCTATTTTGCTCTGCATCATAGACAGTTCCATGACAGGTTCTACATTAAATTAACGGACTAGCTTCATCTCCTCTACTGTTATTTCTAGTTTATCTTGTTAACTCACATGCAAATGGTAGTATTTGACATAATAAAGTTAATCCCTTTCTTTTACCAAAAATAATAAATAAAAAAAGGAAGGCCTCCCATCAGTTCAGTAAACTGATGGGAGGCCTTCCTTTTTAAAATGGCGACTCCTACTCGGATCGTTCAAGTTTAGATGGTTTTCGTTGTCCATGATTCTACGTCCCAAATATCTGTTACTACGTCTTGGTAAAAATCAGGTTCATGAGAGATAAGGACTACGCTTCCCTTATACGATTTCAAAGCTCGTTTTAGCTCAGCTTTTGCATCTTTATCCAAATGGTTGGTTGGCTCATCAAAAACAAGGATATTGCTTTCTTGGTTAAGGAGTTTGCATAACCGGACTTTCGATTGCTCTCCACCACTTAATACGGATATTTTACTTTCAATATGTTTTCTAGTTAACCCACATCTCGCAAGAGCAGCGCGAACCTGTCCTTGGCTTAACTGAGGAAACGTATTCGATATTTCTTCGATGCACGTGTTTTGATTTTTCGTTTTCACTTCTTGTTCAAAATATCCAATATACTGATGTTCACCGCGTTCTAGTGAACCAGAAAGAGATCTTATTTCTCCGAGCATGCTACGAAGGAGTGTAGTCTTACCAATCCCATTTGCTCCAACTAAAGCTACTTTTTGTCCACGCTCTATATAAAGATTTAACGGCTTTGAAAGTGGCTCATCGTATCCAATGACAAATTCTTTCGTCTCAACAATTAATTTACCTGAGGTCCTTGCTTCTTTAAAGTTGAAATCAGGTTTTGGTCGTTCCTGTGCTATTTCAATAACATCCATTTTATCGAGTTTTTTCTGTCTCGACATGGCAAGGCTGCTGGTAGATGCCCTTGCCTTATTACGAGCTACAAAATCTTTTAAACTAGCAATTTCTGATTGTTGTCTCTTAAAGGCAGCTTCAACTTGTATTTTTTTAGCTTCATAGGCAATAAGGAAATGGTTGTAATCACCCACGTAGCGATTTAATTTCTGATTTTCTAAATGGTAGATCACATTTGCAACGCTATTAAGAAATGGAATATCATGAGAAATTAATAAAAAAGCGTTATCGTATTCTTGCAGGTAACGTCTTAACCACTCAATGTGTTGTTCGTCTAAATAGTTTGTAGGCTCATCTAAAAGAAGAATATCTGGTTTCTCAAGTAAAAGCTTAGCTAATAAAACCTTCGTTCGTTGCCCACCGCTTAAATCATTAACATCTTTTTCTAATCCTATACCATCAAGTCCAAGGCCACGTGCCACTTCGTCTACCTTAGAATCAATAATATAGAAATCATTATTTGTTAATATGTCCTGTAATGTCCCAACTTCCTCTAACAACTTTTCCATTTCTTCAGGTATAACATCTGAAATCTTTTCATAAATGGTATTAATATTCGTTTCAACGTCAAAGAGATATTGAAAAGCCGTTTTTAATACGTCACGGATTGATATTCCCTTTTGTAAAACCGTATGTTGATCAAGATAACCGACTCGTTGGTGCTTTGACCACTCTATTTTTCCAGCGTCAGGCTGAAGTTTCCCTGTAATGATATTCATAAACGTCGATTTACCTTCGCCATTTGCCCCAATTAAAGCTATATGTTCACCTTTTAACAAGCGGAAGGAAACATTATCAAAAATCGTACGATCGCCAAAACCATGGTTTAGGTCTGTAACCGTTAATACACTCATATATTTAACCTCATTTAAATTTTATTTTGTTTCGTTTAGTTTTAGGAAATAATTATAAAATCGTTCATCTGATTTTTATAGTTCAATATTGAACTATAACATAGAAAATGGAATAGTCGTATGGGATAAATTTGAAAAAAAGGGATGGGTGTATACTAATCTTGTTAAATCCTTCAAAGGAGTATTTATATGAATCAGAAATAATTGGAAGAAAAAATCATCGAAAACTGCCAAGGTCAAGAAAAGATGATGATCCTCGTCTTTTCGCAGTGGTGCATCAAATCATGATCTCGAACCTGGCATTGAGCCATCGAATTAACCGTAACAAAAGATGAAGCCGGTGAAGTATCGGATGAAACCATTATGGGGGTATAATCCTTATTCGGAAATGATGATCTTGCTTTTGTCGTGACAGAGGAAATACAAAAGAGGAAAAATAAAGATAAAGACGAAATACATTGTTTCAATATTGTTTTCGCATATACGGCTTGATGCCCTCTCTTAGCTGAGGCAGGGGTAAGTCTTTCACAAATAATGAAACGATTCTGGCACAAGAATGAAGACATGTTTATCTTCATGTGAAAAAAGAGGCTTCCCAAAAAGTTCAAAGAACTCATGGAAAACCTCTTTTTCAGATCTTATTCAGGAAAACATTACTATTTTCACTGAATTTCAAGCGGAGTTATTACATCATGCCGCCCATTCCGCCCATGTCAGGCATTCCCATTCCGCCGCCAGCGCCAGCAGGTTCTGGTTTATCAGCAACAACTGCTTCTGTTGTTAAGAACATAGCAGCCACGGATCCAGCGTTTTGTAGAGCTGAACGAGTTACTTTAGTAGGATCGACGATACCCGCTTCGATCATGTTCACCCATTCTCCAGTAGCGGCATTGAAGCCAGTACCGATTGCTTCGCCTTTAAGGCGTTCTACGATTACAGATCCTTCAAGTCCAGCATTGTGAGCGATTTGGCGAATCGGCTCTTCGATTGCACGAAGAACGATTTTCACGCCTGTTGCTACGTCGCCTTCTGCTTCGATTTCTGCCACTTTATTGTATACGTTTAGAAGAGCTGTACCACCACCGGCTACGATTCCTTCTTCAACAGCAGCACGAGTAGAGTTCAATGCATCTTCAATACGAAGTTTACGTTCTTTAAGTTCTGTTTCAGTAGCTGCTCCGACTTTGATTACTGCTACTCCACCAGCTAATTTAGCAAGGCGTTCTTGTAGTTTTTCGCGGTCGAATTCAGAAGTTGTTTCTTCTAATTGAACACGGATTTGGTTTACACGAGCTTGAATTTGAGCTGTGTCTCCAGCACCTTCAACGATTGTTGTGTTCTCTTTTGTAACAACGACTTTAGAAGCACGTCCTAAAGAATCGATTGTTGCAGATTTAAGGTCAAGGCCGATTTCTTCCGTGATCAATTCGCCGCCTGTTAGAGCTGCGATGTCTTCAAGCATAGCTTTACGACGGTCACCGAATCCAGGAGCTTTAACTGCCACTGCATTGAATGTTCCACGAAGTTTGTTCACAACAAGAGTTGCAAGTGCTTCGCCTTCCACGTCTTCAGAAATCAATAATAGTGGTTTTCCTTGTTGTACAACTTGCTCAAGTACAGGAAGGATTTCTTGAAGGTTCGTGATTTTTTTATCAGTGATTAAGATATATGGATTTTCAAGAATCGCTTCCATTTTATCTGAATCAGTTACCATGTATGGAGATGCATATCCGCGATCGAATTGCATACCTTCTACTACGTCCAATTCAGTTGTGAAGCCTTTTGATTCTTCGATTGTGATAACGCCGTCGTTACCTACACGTTCCATAGCTTCTGCAATCAATTGTCCTACTTCTTCATCAGCTGAAGAGATAGCAGCAACTTGTGCAATCGATTCTTTGTTTTCAACAGGTTGAGAAATGGCTTTTAATTCTGCAATCGCAGTATTAACCGCTTTTTCCATCCCTTTACGGATACCCATTGGGTTAGCACCAGCTGTTACGTTCTTAAGACCTTCACGGATCATTGCTTGCGCAAGAACCGTTGCAGTAGTCGTTCCGTCACCAGCTACGTCATTTGTTTTGCTTGCTACTTCAGCAACCAATTTCGCACCCATGTTTTCGAAAGCATCTTCTAATTCGATTTCTTTAGCGATTGTTACACCGTCATTGGTAATAAGCGGTGAACCGAATTTTTTCTCCAGAACCACGTTACGTCCTTTTGGTCCAAGCGTTACTTTTACTGCATCTGCAAGAGCGTCAACGCCACGAAGCATTGAACGGCGAGCTTCTTCACTAAATTTAATTTCTTTAGCCATGTATAAGTACCTCCCTAATCATTTTAAGAAAAATTTTCGTTCAGTTAAGTATGATGTATAATTAGCCAATGATAGCTAAGATATCGCTTTCACGTAAGATTAAGTATTCATTATTTTCGTATTTAACTTCAGTACCAGCATATTTTGAGAAGATAATTAGATCGCCTTGGGCAACCTCTAAAGCAACACGTTCGCCATTTTCAAGGACACGGCCTGTACCAACCGCTACGACTTTACCTTCTTGTGGCTTTTCTTTTGCAGTATCAGGAAGAACAATACCGCTTGCCGTTTTTTCTTCAGATTGAACTAATTCAATAATAACGCGATCACCTAATGGTTTTAACAAGTGAAACAACCTCCTCATTTTCTCTTAAATCAATTGCCTGATTTATTAGCACTCATCAACACCGAGTGCTAACACATTTATAATATTAAATAAATCGAGCCCTTTTTGCAAGTATCTTGTTGAATTTTTTTTATTAATTTCTGATAAATTTCGGGTATACTACTCTAGGATAATGATTCCTAAAATGTTTTTTGGAAATGTTCTCTTTTTATATACCTATAAGTGGTGTTATGGGCTGTTTTTTGATACCCTTTTTATATACGTTTATAGATTGTCCCCATGTCAGGACTCTAAAAAAATGGCGGACTTAATTAAAGGAGTTTTCATTTTTGAAAAAAGAATATTGGTTCGTCATCATTACTTACATTGCCATGCAATTATCGGGTATTG
This sequence comes from Peribacillus sp. NPDC097197, assembly GCF_050278025.1. Lineage (NCBI taxonomy): Bacteria > Bacillati > Bacillota > Bacilli > Caryophanales > Bacillaceae > Peribacillus > Peribacillus sp. NPDC097197. The sequence continues at coordinate 53,771 of NZ_JBNNST010000020.1, forward strand.
TCGGAATGCCGATTTTCACGGTGATCGGGTCTGCACTGGGCATACCAAGTGATGAGCTCGAAGTTAAATCGGCCGCTTACTGGATCGTCTTCAGTTTTCTTGCAGCACTAATAGTAATTCTATTCTTGTTGCGAAAAGATATGAAGGAAAATACTGAGCTTACACAGACTTCGGTTCCCGTGTCCTTCCTATGGGCAATAGCGGGTGTCTTCCTAGCCTTTTTCGCTCAAAATATAGCTGGGAACATCGAACAAATGCTTGGGGTGGAGACTGAATCTGAAAATACTCAAAATCTGGTTTCACTCATTTATAAAGTTCCGATGGTCATATTCGTTACCTCTGTGATCGGTCCTATTTTGGAAGAAATCATTTTCAGGAAAATTATTTTCGGATCGCTTTATAAACGCTTTAATTTCTTCATTTCGGCTTTACTCAGCTCGGTTATTTTCGGCTTGGCACACGGTGAACTCGAACATCTTCTTTTATATGCAGCAATGGGCTTCACTTTTGCCTTCCTATATGCCAAAACGGGCCGTATTCTCGTATCCATAGCCGCACATGTCGCTATGAATACCCTTGTTGTCATTATTCAGGTGGTATATAGAGAAGATATCGAGAAATTGTCAGATACTGCACAAGCCTTTATCGGAGGTTTATTATGAAACGTCAGTCACCTTTATTCATCGGAATCGTATACGCAGGCTTGGGCATTCTCTTTACAACGATTGCCGTCCAGACAGTCAATTCTTCCGGATGGGGATTTTTCGCCTATATCCTTGTATTGATTGCGACTCTTGATTTGGGATCTGGGATCCGTATGATTCTCATCCACTTTAAAATTAAGTCCATACAAAAGAATAACAAAAAATAAAAAACACGCTGCATAATCGCAGCGTGTTTTTATTCTTCTAGAACAGCTTCTTCTACTACAGGATAGTGCTTTAAAAAGTAGATCAGCGATTGAAGCTCAACCGCCAGATCAATATGATGAACCCTTATGGATGGGGGTACAGTCAGCCTGGCTGGAGTGAAATTCAGTATCCCTTTTATATCGGCCTGAACCAAACGATCGGTTATCGTCTGGGCCTCTTGGGCAGGGACCGTCAAAATCGCTACCGTAATATTGTTTTCCTGCAAAAGTGTGTCTATTTCGTTCATATGATAGATCGGCACATCAGCGATGGTCTTTCCGACCTTGTCTTCAGAAACTTCAAATGCCATTTCAATTTTTGTATTATTGTTTTTCATGAAATTGTAATTTAAAAAGGCAGTTCCTAAATTCCCCACTCCAATTAAGGCTACTTTTGTCAGTTCATCTTGATCCAATGTTTTTCTGAAGAAAGACAATAAATAATTGACATTATAGCCGTAGCCCTTCTTTCCAAGTGCTCCAAAGTAGGAAAAATCGCGGCGGATCGTTGCTGAATCTACCTTTACAGCTTCACTCAGCTCAGCTGAGGAAACTCTTTGTTTACCTGAGGAATGTAAGTTTTTTAAAAATCGATAATACAAGGGCAACCTTTTAGCCGTTGCTTGCGGTATCTTTGGGTCATGGTTCATTGTTCTTCCCCGCCTTTATACATGCTTTTAAAACGATTACATTTGATTTAGCTGCCTTTTGTAATCACTGCTGGACACGCCACCTGTTTTCTCCACTAAAAATGTAGGCCCGATAATCATTCCTTTATCCAGTGCCTTACACATGTCGTAAACCGTTAATGCGGTTGCAGATGCTGCTGTTAACGCTTCCATTTCAACACCTGTACTACCCTTTGTCTTAACCTGTGTTTCAATTTTAAGCCGGTACCCTTTTTCTTCTTTTTCCCAATCAAAAGCTATATTGACCCCTTGTAGGGAAATGGGGTGACACATCGGAATGATATTGGATGTATTTTTGCTGGCCATGATGCCTGCAACCTGTGCTACCGCCAATACATCACCTTTTTTCATTTGTTGATTCGTGATTTTTTCATATATTTCTTCGTTCAATAAGATGCTGGATTGAGCTGTTGCCGTCCGGATTGTCTCTGGCTTCGTGCTCACATCAACCATTTTGGCTCTGCCTTGTTCATTAAAATGCGTTAAATCGCTCATAAAATTACCCCTCCTAAATCATACACTATTATCCTACATTATGTAACAGCTTGTTTTTCACCTTTAAAACCAAAGCTGTTGCCGTTAAATACTATAATACGTTACACTAACAATAATCAATTGAGGTGAAATCCATGATTCTATTACAAATCAATCAACTATCGAAATATTATGGTGCTGAGCTAATCTTATCAAATATGAAGCTTGAAGTTCAAAATAAAGACCGGATTGCCCTAGTCGGTCGAAATGGAGCAGGAAAGTCAACCTTGCTAAAAATTATAGCCGGTCAAATTTCCCATGATGGTGGCGAAATCATCAAGCCAAAAGACATTACAATCGGTTATATGGCCCAGGATACTGGATTGGAATCCGAACTATCCATTTGGGACGAAATGCTGACTGTATTCGAAAAACTGATCGCACAAGAAAAAGAACTACGGCGACTCGAGGCTGCCATGGCCGACCCCGCAACATTTGAAGATGAAATACGTTACCAAAAGGTGTTAAGTGAATATGATACCCTCCAGGTTACATTCAAAGAACAGGGCGGGTATCAATATGAAGCGGATATCCGCTCTGTCTTACATGGTCTCCAATTTGGAGATTTTGATCATTCCACTTTAATTTCCACATTGAGCGGTGGTCAAAAGACACGCCTTGCCTTGGGGAAATTACTTTTAAAGAAACCCGATATTTTAATACTCGATGAGCCTACAAACCATCTGGATATCGAGACACTCTCTTGGCTTGAACAATATTTGCAAAGCTATCAGGGTGCAGTACTTATTGTGTCCCATGATCGCTATTTTCTTGATAAAGTTGTCAATCAGGTCTATGAAATTTCACGGAATAACATGAAAAAGTACTATGGAAATTACAGCTCCTACTTAGAAAGAAGAGCAGAAGACTATGAACGTGAAATGAAACAATTCGAGAAACAGCAAGGGGAAATAGAAAAACTGCGAGATTTTGTCCAACGTAATATAACTAGGGCATCGACGACCAAAAGAGCCCAAAGCCGTCGTAAACAGCTGGAAAAGATGGACGTATTGGACAAGCCTCAGGGTGATGAGAAATCCGCCAATTTTTCCTTTCAAATAGAAAAACAAAGTGGCAATGAAGTGCTTCATCTTCAAAACTTGGCCATCGGCTATGCGGGGGAAGCAGTGTCTCAAAACATTAACTCCCGGATGACAAAAGGCGAAAGCATTGCCCTCGTCGGACCAAATGGTGTCGGTAAATCTACATTATTGAAAACCGTCATTTCAAAGCTCCCTCCGATTTCCGGGGAATTCCGCTTTGGAACCAATGTCGAGGTCAGTTATTACGATCAAGAACAAGCCAATCTCATTTCTAATAAACGCGTCCTGAATGAACTATGGGATGATTACCCGACTAAACCGGAGAAAGATATCCGGACAGTGCTCGGCAATTTCCTTTTTAGCGGGGACGATGTGTTGAAAACCGTTTCAACTTTGAGCGGTGGGGAAAAGGCTCGCCTTGCTTTAGCGAAAATGATGATGGAAAAGGGAAACTTTTTGATTCTGGATGAACCGACTAACCATTTGGACCTGGAGAGCAAGTTAGTCCTTGAAAATGCTTTGATCGATTATCCTGGAACCATTCTTGTTGTCTCGCATGACCGTTACTTCATTAATCGAATCGCTACAAAAATCATAGAGCTATCCAAGGACGGCAATGAAGAATTCCTCGGGGATTATGATTACTATGTAGAGAAAAAACAAGAGCAAGCTGAAATTGAAGCCCTTGAACAACAGGGTAAGGCAAATACAGTAGAAATAAAGGTCGAAAAAACAAATTATAAACTGGATAAAGAAACGAAAAAAGCAGAACGGCAACGCAAACGTCGAATCGAAGAGATTGAATCGGCGATGGAATTGCTGGAAACAGAAATTACCGAATATAATGAGCTTCTATGTGACCCAGCGGTTTTCCAAGACCATGAAAAAGTGATGGACATACAGACGAAACTGGACAAGGCACAAGAAACATTAGATCAGTATCTGGAAGAATGGGCCGAATTAGAAGAGTAAGATGAAGGCTGGGTCATGTGACTCAGTCTTTTTCTTATGAAGCAATAAGTTATCCACAGTCTTATACACATAACAAGCACGACTGAATCAACATTATTTTAGTTTACCCACACTATCCACAAAAATTTATCCACTTATCCACAAAATTACTATTTATACACAGGTGTTTTGAATAGTGAAAAAATTTTATCCACAAAATAAGCATGATTTGTAAAAAACAGAAAAACAAGATACCAAAGTTCGGTATCCTGCCTTCATTAGAAAACTTCTATATCCAACCCAGGATTTCCGTTCAAATCTAGTCCTGAGCGTTTTCCCTTTTCAAACATGATGCTGCCTGCAGCACCGATCATCGCCGCGTTATCCGTACAAAGATGCAAGGGTGGAATGACCAGGTCCATTGACAAACCTGAAAAAGCATCCGTAAGAGCATTTCTGAGCCCTTTATTGGCAGCAACTCCTCCAGCAAGTAATACCTGTTTCACTTCATATTCCTTGGCAGCCTTGACGGCCTTCTTCACAAGAACCTCAATAACACTCGCCTGGAAGCTTGCCGCTAAGTCCTGCGGCTCAATATTTTCGCCACGTTGTTCTGCATTATGCAAGGTATTAATGACAGCTGATTTCAAGCCGCTGAAAGAAAAGTCATAGCTTCCTTCTTCTAACCAAGCCCTTGGCAGTTTCAAAGATGGTGTCCCCTCATGAGCAAGTCTATCGATATGTGGACCCCCAGGATACGGAAGCCCCAGTGTTCTTGCGACTTTATCGTAAGCCTCGCCTGCCGCGTCATCTCTTGTTTCCCCAATTACTTTAAAGGAACCAGGCTCAGTCAATAACACCAATTCGGTATGTCCACCTGATACGACTAAAGAAAGGGCAGGATACTGTATTTCTTGTACCAGTCTATTCGCATATATATGTCCTGCAATATGGTGCGTTCCCACAAGAGGGATTCCATGCGCGAAAGCAATGGCTTTGGCTGCATTAACGCCTATTAACAAGGCTCCTACTAACCCTGGGCCTTCAGTGACAGCTATGGCATCCAAATCCTCATATGTCACACCAGCTTGAAGCAGGGCCTCCTCCAATACGATGGTGATCTGCTCAACATGATGACGAGACGCTATTTCCGGAACGACACCACCAAACCGTTTATGGCTTTCTATTTGTGAAGCCACAACATTGCTTACTATCTCTGTTCCATTCTTAATGACGGCTGCAGCTGTCTCATCGCAGCTCGTTTCAATACCCAATATCAATTGATCTTTTTTCATCTGAAATTCACCCACATAACATAAGCATCTTCTTGATTATCTGTATAATATCTTTTCCTTATTCCACCCTTTTGAAAGCCCAGTTTTTCATAGAGGGAAATGGCTACAGCATTGCTGACCCGAACCTCTAGCGTCATCCGGACCACCCCCATGCTGATCGAGATTTCTATCATTTTTCTTAGCAGGGCTTCACCAAGCTTTTGCCCTCGATACTCGGGTAAAATGGCGATATTGGTAATATGCGATTCATCAATGACAATCCAGGCCCCGCAATAACCGGCAATTTTCCCCTCATCTTCAATAACCATATAAACAGCATATTCATTATGATTCAGTTCATTAAAGAAAGCTTCCCGGCTCCAAGGCAAAGTGAAGGACTGTTTTTCCACGTTCAAAACTTGCTCGATATCTTCCGTTTTCATCTTACGAAACGTCATTGTTTTGCTCATCATAATCGGTCGCTTTCCTTTTATTTTATTTACCCTGCTGTTCAAGCCACTTTGCTTCGGCTTCAGCCATACGAATATAGTTGGGAACGAAGTGGTGTATATCGACTTCATCCTTATTCAAACCAATAAAAGCAAGTTCGCTTGGTCTCGCATTATACAACTGTACAGGAGCAAAGACAGCTAAATCCCCCAGTACTTCTGTAATGGCCTCACGATGAATCTCCACATCCTGGCCAACAAACAATACTGGTCGATTGTATTCCTTTACCTTCATCGCCCATTCAGAGCTTAGAATATTACAATCTTCCGTGACCGTTTTTAACGTGCCATGATCAAATTCATATAAACCTGTATATACCTGGCCACGTCTAGCATCGAACAATGGGGAAACCAAACCATCAAAATAACGGCCATTCGCTGCTAGCACTTCTAAACTAGAAACAGCGGATAATGGAACATTCAGTGTCCAGGCCAATGTTTTTGCTATCGTTACGCCAATTCTAACTCCTGTATAAGATCCAGGACCCTTAGCGACAACGATTTTCGTCAGCTCTTTAGGAGACGTATCACAGTCCTTCAATAAAGACTCGATTGCAGGCATCACCCGAACGGAATGGTTCTTCTTTAAATTCGTCGTGTACTCTCCGATCACTTGGGTACCATTTATTAAAGCAACCCCTAAAGTAAAGTTCGATGTATCTATCGCTAAAACCTTCATGAAATTATCTCCTTACATAACATAACATACCGTTCGCCATGAGCTTCCAAAACAAATCGGCGACTCGTATCACCAAGACGATAAATATTAATGGTCAGAATGTCCTCGGGGAGTTGGTCTTTTATTAAATGGGCCCATTCCACGACTGTCACACCATCGCCATCAAAATATTCATCAAAACCTAAATCCTCTTCTGACTCTCCTACCCGATATACATCCATATGATATAAGGGTAAGCGACCGTTGTATTCCTTTATAATCGTAAAGGTAGGGCTATTCACCGTACGTGAGACCCCTAATCCCTTAGCAAGACCTTTAGTAAATGCAGTTTTCCCTGCCCCTAAATCTCCCTCTAAAGCCAGTACATCGCCACTGCGAAGCCTCTTAGCCAATTCCTGCGCAAACTGTGCCGTCTCTTCCTCATTTTCAGAAATCCATTCGAAATGTTGCATATATCCGTCACCTTTATCATTCAATTAAGTAATTGATCCCCAGTTAAAAAAGGGCTAAATTCTACCTATAAAAAACGCATTCATTCACCATTGATTCAAAAAAGATTCTATATGTAGTGTACCTTGTTTCAAAAGAAGAAACAAATAAGTTATGGATATTATAAGATGAAAATCCGGTAAAACAAAAAAAACGAAACAAAGGTTTCGTTTTTTTCATGATTGCGGGGACAGGATTTGAACCTGCGACCTCCGGGTTATGAGCCCGACGAGCTACCGGACTGCTCTACCCCGCGACGGTATGAATGATACATTTATATAAAAAGTACAGCTTGGCGACGTCCTACTCTCACAGGGGGAAACCCCCAACTACCATTGGCGCTGAAGAGCTTAACTGCCGTGTTCGGAATGGGAACGGGTGTGACCTCTTCGCTATCGCCACCAAACATTATACTTTTTCTTTAAGACTTATATTATTATAATACAAATCGTTTTGATAAGCAAGGAATTTCTTTTCCTTTTTTTAAAGAGATGGATTAATAAAACATAACATTAATTATAGTATGGCTTATTTCACAAAAAAATATTCAATTGATTCGTAAAAATAAAAAAACGAAACATCGTTTCGTTTTTTTCATGATTGCGGGGACAGGATTTGAACCTGCGACCTCCGGGTTATGAGCCCGACGAGCTACCGGACTGCTCTACCCCGCGACGGTATGAATGGTACATTTATTATAAAGTATAGCTTGGCGGCGTCCTACTCTCACAGGGGGAAACCCCCAACTACCATCGGCGCTGAAGAGCTTAACTGCCGTGTTCGGAATGGGAACGGGTGTGAC
>NZ_JBNNST010000021.1:0-58943 GCF_050278025.1 Peribacillus sp. NPDC097197
AAATGTTTGACTTGCTCATTTTGCTTTTTTATAGTGTGTGCTCACTCAAAATTTACGTTGGCGCTTTGTTTTGTTCAGTTTTCAAAGAGCAATTTGTGTCACTCTGTTTCAGCGACTTTAATATCTTATCATGTTATTACTGTTTCGTCAATAACTTTTTTTAAAAAGTTTTTTAAACTCTTTTTAAAAGCTAATGTCTTGCAGCAACTTTTATAATATACCAGCGAATAAATTAATAGTCAATAGATTTTCAAAATATTATTCTTAATTTTTTTCTGTGTTTTGTTTTTCTCTCACATACGCTAGACATTCTCTTTCCGTCCCCATTCTTTTAAACAGATTGAATAGGATCTTATACTTCTCATTGATAGCCCTTTTCACTACATGGTCAATCCTCCCATCTTGTAAATCGAATAAAATTTCATCCATCTCTCTTTTAAGGAGATACATCAATTCCTCCTTTTCCTTTTCATTGATTAGAAGACCCAGCATATATCTAACACCTCCACAAACCATCTTTCCCCACTCTCCCCATTTATATAAAGTTTCATATTATATTTTTTTGCATATCTCTACAATGCGCGCATAAATATGTGACAAGAGCATTTGGACAAGGGGATGGGTGAATGAAATTCTTCATGGTGCTTCAGGCAAAAAACATTAAACAGTATTCGTTAATTATACTTACGGCTTTATTCACCGCTTGGTTTCTTTTCGTGCAAAATATCATACATGCCCCAGTTTTCTCTACAGAGGATGGGCCAAAAGCCGTTTATAAAGGGGATAAGAATATTGCTATCACATTCAATATTGGCTGGGGGGATGAGAAAGCCGCTCCTATATTAGAAACATTAAAGAGGGAAAAAATTAAATCGGCCACCTTTTTTCTTTCAGGTTCTTGGGCTGAGCGCCACCCAGACATGGTAGCCACCATTGAAAAAGAAGGATATGAAATAGGAATCCTAGGTTATGACTATAAAGATTACTCCGATCTCAAAGATCAGGAAATCATCCGGGATATTTCCAAAGCGCAGGAAGTATTCAAAAAGCTAAATGTTAAAAATATCGAGCTTTTACGTGCGCCCACCGGTCACTTCGATAAGCGACTTCTTAAAATCAGTGAGAATTTCGGTTATACCGTGGTCCATTGGAGCATAGATTCAAAAGATTGGACCAATCCAGGCGTTGAACAGATCGTCCAAAATGTTAACAAAGCCCATAAAGGGGATATCATCTTATTGCATGCCTCGGATTCTGCAAAACAAACGAATAAGGCATTGCCTGATTTAATAAAGGAACTTCGTGCAAAAGACCTGAATTTCGTTAATGTTTCAGAGATGATTTCTAATTCTTCAGCAAGAAGTGAGGAAATTAAGTAATCGACTAAGCACAATTTAAGAACATAAAAAACCTGACCATAGGATAGTCAGGTTTTTTTATGTCGGCAAGCATCTCCGCTTTCAGCGATTTTACTTACCTCCTATTCCATCAGTATTAAAATTCTTCTTAGGGACTTGCATCCTCGCTTTTTTGCCTGCCAACTCCTTTTGGGATTGATTGATCAATTTGTTTAAAATCATTAATTGATAGGCATTACAGACAAGCAGGGGAAATAACATAAAATAGAGCCATCCGTCATCATTGGTCCTTAAGACTGGCACCCACTCCAATACTGTCGCCACCACCATGAAGAACAATGCAGGAATAAAAGCTTGTCTATTCGTTTGCTTCATTTTAAAATAGGCCGTCACCAACCCGATCAACAGTACTACCACAGCTGATGAGATATATGAGCCAAGCCCCTCACCGGATTCAAACTTAATATACCGTAAATAGACTAAATCAAATAAAACAAAGATAATCAGTACAATTTGCACCGCATTCCACAAGTACACACTTTTAAAAATTCCCAGACCGAAACGATGTATCGTTAAATAAGCAAAAAAGCCAGCTTGGCTTATTACACTGAAAATCAATCCCACTCCAAACAACCAAACAAACGTTGAAAGTATGGATGTAATTTCTAACGATGTGAAATACGATTCAAACTCACTCCACCGGGCTATAAATCCCACAACTCCGCCCGTTACTCCACCTATAAGTAATGTTGTCATAAACAATCGAACTAAATTACGGCTGTTCATCCTTTTCCTCCATACATTTCTATTTCTTTCATTAATTGTACCAACCATATTTGGAAAAATCCACTTATTATACCAATGGATAATATCCTGCAAAGAAACCATATTAACAGTATGGAAGATTAAAGAGGGGGGCTCTACGTATGAAAATGGGGTTTACTTTGTTCCTTGCTTCATTCTTGTTCTTTTGTACGGGCTGTTCGCAGAATGGAACGAGTGAAGGAAAAATGGATTATGAGGAAACAAAGAAGATGGTCGTCGATATCTTGAAAACAGATGAGGGAAAAAAAGCCATCCAGGATACCATTGCTGATGATAAAACAAAAACTGAACTTATTATGAACTCGGATATCATAAAAAAATCCATTGAAGAGACTGTTACCTCTGATAAAGGAAAGGAGTTCTGGAAAAAGGCCTTTAAAGATCCTGAATTCACCGCAGCCTACGCCAAAGCTCTAAAAGAAGAACACAAAAGGCTATTAAAAGACTTGATGAAAGACCCACAGTATCGAGGAATGCTAATAGAGGTCTTACAAGAACCCGATTTAGAAAAAGAAATGAACAAGTTACTGAAAACGAAAGAAATGAGAGCCGTATATAAGAAGACGATCATCGAGACGATGGAAGGCCCTCTCGTTCAAGCTAAAATGCAAGAAAGCTTAGACAAGGCCGCTACTAAGGCTACAGAAAAGGCGGAGAAATCCAAAACCGAGGATAAGTCAAAGGAATAAAAAAATAAAGGCTACTTCCAAATACGATGGGAAGTAGCCTTTATTTTTATTTCAATTTTTCAATGACTTTATTCGCAATATCTTCATAAATCTTACCTAATCTATGGTCAGCCGCATATATAGAAGGTGCGAAATCTTCTTCATTCCAATCTGGTTGTTGAAGAGGTAGTTGTCCTAAGACCTCTGTACGAAGTTCTTCTGCAAGCTTCGCCCCTCCACCTTTACCAAATACGAATTCCTTCTCACCAGTGGTCTTGCTTTCGAAATAAGACATATTTTCGATTACACCGATAACCTCATGTTCGGTTTTAATGGCCATGGCTCCTGCCCTTGCTGCCACAAAAGCCGCAGTCGGATGTGGAGTTGTGACGATGATTTCTTTACATGAAGGAAGCATCGTATGAACATCTAATGCGACATCTCCTGTACCAGGTGGTAAATCCAGTACCAAATAATCCAATTCGCCCCATTCCACTTCATTAAAGAAACTGTTTAACATTTTCCCGAGCATTGGCCCTCTCCATATAATAGGCGCGTTATCTTCCACAAAGAAGCCCATCGAAATAACCTGAACGCCAAAACGCTCGACAGGGATGATTCTCTCCCCGCGTACGACGGGTCTTTTTGTGATCCCCATCATATCCGGTACACTGAACCCATATATATCAGCATCAACCAGTCCAACCTTTTTACCAAGACGAGCAAGGGATGTGGCTAAGTTAACCGAAATCGTGGATTTACCCACTCCACCTTTACCACTTGCGATGGCGATGAATTGTGTTTTGTTATTTGGTCCAAGCAACCCTAAGTCTTTCTCTTCCTCAGGCATACTGTCACGATGTTTAGCCAATTCTTCTTCCGATAGTTCTGCGAAACGTATTCCTACCGAATCCGCCCCGTTCCCTTTCAAGAGACCGACAACTTCTGTTTGCATTTCCATTTGCTCGGCAGTTCCTGTCTTTGCGATAGCAAGCTTAACGCTCACATGACTTTTCTCAGGCTTTATTTTTATTTCTAAAATTCCATTTGTTTCTTCAAGGCTTTTATGTAGAAAAGGGTCCTTAAGATCCTTTAATAAATTTAGTACTTTCTCTTCAGTTAACAAGTCGAGCACCCCTTTGTATTCGTTTTCTTTTCCCAATTGTAGTATAACATAATCCGGAAATAAAGCTTATTATCTGCACCAGGGGGTTAACCCCTTTTTCACCATAACAAAAAGGCCTTGTACACCCACCAAGACCTTACAAGGTGTCAATCCGGTTCCGATAGCTTCTCCTCAGTGAAATACCGCAGAATACCCATATATATCGAACTTGCAATCTTCTCTTGGTATTTATCACTCATTAACCTTTCGCGCTCCTCGGTATTAGAGAGGAACCCAATCTCCACCAACGCCCCAGGTTTCTTGGCATAATTCATCAAATATACATGGTTGATCGTTTTTGCATCCCGTGTTGTATTTTCTAAGTTTCTTATAATTTCGGTCTGGATAAACTTGGCCACCTGTTTATTTTCCTCGAACCGGTTTGTATAAAAAGTTTGAGCCCCTTTTGAGGAGGCAGATGGAAATGCGTTCAGGTGGATGGTTAAAAATAAGTCCGCTTCCGAATCATTGATCATTTCAACCCGGTTCCTGAGATCTTCCTGTTTTCGTTTACGGATCCCTTTTGTATCTTCCGTTGCCAAATCCACATCTTTTTCCCGTGTCAACATAACAAGGGCACCTTGTTCCTGCAAATAGTCCCTTACCTTTAGCGTAACCGAAAGCGCAATTTCTTTTTCCATTACATCCTGAACATTCGCCCCTCCGTCCATCCCCCCATGACCCGCATCCAGAATGATGACCTTACCCGTCAACGGAAGGTTCCAAGACTCCCAAGAATCATCTTCAACGAATTTGAAAGTCACAATCAAAAAAAGGACAAACAATCCGATAGAGATCCCTGTATATTTCAGTTTTCTACGCATCACCGTTCTCCTCCCACAAGTCCCTTTATCTATAAAATATGGGACAACCCACGGAAAAAGAACTGATACTTTTCAGGGATCTCCTTCAGCTTAATGAAGCTTCATCTTATAACGCTTTTCACCCGTCTTAAACCCATCCTTCCACCATTCTCCTACAAACCCTTCACAGCAATAAAATACCCCTTCATCAATAGCATTGCTTACCGTGACTTCACGCCAATATAAGATGAAATTGAAGAGAGTATCGATCAAAAACTTTTCTTCCCTTTTGCACCGGGCCCTCACATCATCTTCCGACTCTCCGTAATACCCAAATTTGCTATAGTTTGCCCCTAATAGATACGCCTCTATAGCCACATCAAAGTACCCCTCTTCCAGAACGTCCAGGTATTCCTCGCCAAAGTACCGTTTTATCCTCCCCCTCATATCCTCGATTGATAGCTCCCTAAGTAACCTACGTTCAAACTTCAACTGCCGTTCTCGTTGCATCTCCTGCAAACCTATAACCACACTCATCCATTCACCTCCGGGGTCAGACCCCATTTCCCAAATTATTTCCCATGATGCCATTAGTTTTTGACGTAACACCCTGAACGATTCATTGATTCCTTTGGAAATATTTAATGAGAGTAATCCTTAGTCGGCAAGATAACAAAAAAAGCTCCAGCCACATAAGAGTGGCTGGAGCTTTTTGAAGTTCCAAACGATTAACGTTTTGAGAACTGAGGTGCACGACGTGCGCCTTTAAGACCGTATTTTTTACGTTCTTTCATACGTGGGTCACGTGTTAGTAATCCAGCAGTTTTAAGAGCTGGACGGAATTCTGGGTCTACATGAAGCAATGCACGAGCGATACCGTGACGGATTGCTCCAGCTTGTCCAGTGTATCCACCACCGCTAACGTTTACAAGAACGTCGTAATTTCCAGTAGTTTCTGTAGCAACTAGTGGTTGGTTTACAACTTCACGTAATGCTGCGAAAGGAATATATTCATTAATGTCACGACCGTTGATAACGATGCGACCTTCGCCTGGTACTAAACGTACACGAGCTACTGAGCTCTTACGGCGACCAGTACCATAATATTGAACTTGTGCCAAGATAGTAACCTCCTTAGTAATTATCCGCGTAATTCGTAAACTTCTGGTTGTTGAGCAGCGTGTGGGTGCTCAGCTCCAGCGTATACGTGTAATTTTTTGTAGATTTGACGACCAAGAGAATTCTTTGGAAGCATACCTTTGATAGCAAGTTCAAGCATTCTCTCAGGGTAGTTTGTACGCATCTCAAGAGCAGTTCTAGTTTTAAGACCGCCTGGGTGCATAGTGTGACGGTAATAAATTTTGTCAGTCAATTTTTTACCAGTCAAGTGGATTTTTTCTACATTGATTAAGATTACATGATCACCAGTGTCGATGTTCGGTGTAAAAGTTGGTTTATGTTTACCACGTAAGATGGATGCTACTTCAGTAGAAAGGCGACCTAAAGTTTTGCCTTCAGCGTCAATCACATACCATTTACGTTCTACTTCATTAGCTTTCGCCATAAATGTCGTACGCATGGTTAACCTCCTAAAAAACTTTTAATTTTTTATATTTATTTTCAATCACAATAAACTTCCGGGGCTTATCGTGGGATTAAAATACATACCATATTATATTAACTTCTCCCAGTTTCATTGTCAAGCGAATGTTACACTAGGATAAGTTGTCTTAAAAAAAGAATCGATCACTCCACGAAAAGATTCTACATGGCGTTAGGCCATAACCATAGCGCCATTCACGGATTCAAGTCTTTTCATTACTTGTAAAAAACTTGGTTTGGCACGAAAAAAATTATTTGTAAAATACTTTCCATAAATACAATCCATGTCCGGGTGCTGTTTTACCTGCGAAGCTGCGATCCTTTTTGTTCAAAATATCTATCATTTCCCGAGGTGCTATTTTCCCGCTGCCGACTTCAAGCAGCGTTCCGACCAAGATACGAACCATATTATACAAGAATCCTTCTCCAACGAAGCGAAAAACTAAAAATCCATCAGTCTCTTGGAAATCAATCTCCTGAATGGTCCTTACTTTATCCACCACTTCCGTCTTCGCCGAACAAAAACTTGTAAAATCATGGGTTCCCACTAAATACGAAATGGCTTCGGTCATTGCACCCTCATCTATTGGATAAGGGTAATGATAGGCGTAATTGCGCTGAAATGGATTTCTTAGGGTAGAGCGGTCAATGATATACCGGTATTCCTTGCCTGTTGTGTGGAATCGTGCATGGAAATCATCAGGAACGACCTCAACTTCCAACACAATGATATCATCTGGAAGAAGGGCACTGAATGCCTTCACCCAATTATCCGTAGGAAAGACAAGAGGCGAATCGAAGTGAAGAACCTGCCCCTTGGCATGAACCCCTGAATCTGTCCTTCCCGAAGCAGTCACTTTGACAACTGTCCCCTTGTGGATTTGGGCTAATACCGCCTCGAATTCACGTTGTATCGTTCTTTTCTCTGGCTGTACCTGATAACCAGCAAATTCCGTACCATCATAGGCGATTACACATTTATACTTTGGCATTTACTCTTACCTCTTATGAACGTAATATGAATAACATGACTGTAAGTACAGCCATTGATACCATTAACAGGCTATCACTGATTTTCCAATTTAATTGCCGGTATTTCGTACGGCCCTCCCCGCCACGGTATCCCCTGGATTCCATGGCAGTTGCTAACTCTTCCGCCCGTTTGAAGGAACTGACAAACAAAGGGACCAGTAATGGCACAATGGACTTAACTCGATCCTTAATGGGACCTGAAGAGAAATCCACCCCTCTTGCTGTTTGTGCCTTCATGATTTTGTCCGTTTCTTCCATAAGTGTCGGGATAAACCGAAGGGCAATCGACATCATCAATGCCAACTCATGAACGGGCATTTTCCACTTCTTAAGAGGTCCTAAAAGTTCCTCCATTCCATCCGTTATGGAGATAGGGGTAGTTGTCAAAGTTAGGAGCGACGTAACCAATATCAATAACGTGAATCTTACAGATATGAATAAGCCCTGAATTAAACCGCCTTCGTATATCTCAATCCACCCAAATTCGTAGAGTAATTCCCCTTCCTTCGTAAAAAAGATATGGAGAAGGAAGGTGAAGATGATTAAGAATAGAATAGGTTTTAAACCATTATAAAGATAACGAAGCGGAATCTTGGATAAGGCAATCAGCAATACTGTGAATGCTGCAAGAAGGGCGTAAGAAACTACATTATTCGCCAAAAAAATCACGCAGACAAAAAGGAACACCAGCAATAGCTTTGCCCTCGGATCCATTTTATGCACCACAGAGTCAGCAGGGACATATCGCCCGATAATCATTTTATCAAGCATCAGCGGTTCCCCCGTTTCATGGCTTTATCGATTTCTATCGCCAAATCCTCGATGTTGAGACAGGGATGATCAAAGCGAACACCCAACTCTTTCTGAAGTTTAAGTTGAAAGCGAACCGTGTCCGGCACATCTAATCCCAACTCAATCAATTGTTCCGGTTGAGAAAAGATTTCTTGAGGCGTTCCTTTCCGAAAAACGGTTCCCTGATGCATAATGATGATATCGTCCGCGTACTTAGCGGCATCTTCCATACTATGGGTCACCAATATAGTCGATAAGCCTCTCACTTTATGCAATTGATAGAACATATCCATGATTTCTTTCCTACCACGCGGGTCAAGCCCAGCCGTCGGCTCATCTAATACTAATACTTCAGGTTCCATCGCTAAGACACCAGCAATCGCCACTCGACGCATTTGTCCACCGGATAAATCGAAAGGAGACTTATCAAGGATATCTTCACTAAGGCCTACCTGAACGATGGCCTTTTTGGCCAGTTCTTTAGCCTCTGCTTCAGAGACTCCAAAATTCATCGGCCCAAAACATATATCCTTCTCGACCGTTTCATCAAAAAGTTGATGTTCGGGAAACTGAAAGACTATCCCTACTTTTTTTCTAATTGGTCTCAAAAGCTTTTCTTTTCTTCCAGCTTCTATCGTACGGTCGCCAATGATGACCTGCCCCTTAGTCGGTTTCAGGAGAGCATTTAGATGCTGCAGTAGCGTGGATTTACCTGAACCCGTATGACCGATGATTGCTGTATACGTCCCCGATTCCATCGATATATTGACATCATGAAGGGCCAAATGTTCAAATGGAGTATTCACCTGGTAGCGGTACTCTACATCATCGAGTGTAATTCGCATAAATCCTTCACCAACTCTTCCTCTGTCAAATGCCCATTCACGACACGGATGCCATTTTTCTGCAGTTCTTTGCTTAGTTTCACCGAAAAAGGTATATCCAGTCCAAGCGCAATCAATTCATCCTCTAGTTTAAAGATGTCCTCTGGAGTCCCTTCACGGAATAACCGGCCTTGATTCATGACTATCATCCTGTCAGCTTTCGCAGCTTCCTCAAGGTCATGGGTAATGGATATTACGGTAATCTCATTTTCCTGCTTTAATTGTCTAACCGTTTCAAGCACTTCTTCACGGCCTCTTGGGTCAAGCATGGAAGTTGCCTCATCTAAAATGATTATATCTGGTTGCAAGGCAATAACACCGGCTATAGCCACTCTCTGCTTTTGACCGCCGGATAGATGGTGCGGCTCTTGATTAAGAAAGGCATTCATTTTAACCTTATTTAGTGCACCATGAACACGCTCCACCATAACCTGCTGAGAAACACCGGCGTTTTCTAAACCAAAAGCCACATCATCCTGAACTGTAGTGCCTACAAACTGATTATCGGGATTTTGAAAAACCATACCAATCTTTTTTCGTACGTCCCAAACTGTTTCTTCTGTCAATGTTTGATCATTAATCAAAATTGCACCTGAGTGGGCGAACTGAAGTCCATTCAACAATTTCGCTAAAGTCGACTTGCCGGAACCGTTATGACCAACAATTGCAAGCCACTCCCCTTGATAAATATCAAAAGAAACATCATCTAAGGCGTTTCGAGACTGCCCCTCATATTTGAATATAATATTATTTAAAGAAACCAGCTTCTTACTCATGTGGCCCTCCTCATCCTCGACTGCACTCATCTTACTAACTCGGCTCAATACTAAAAACATCAATGAACTAGCTATATTTATTTCTGAACATATAAAAAAACGCTGCACCCCTTCCACCGAAAGAATTTTCGGTAAATTAAGAGCAGCTTAGAGCAGTCCTGTTACGAAAAACAGGTTATCTTATTGAATCGCTTATCAAAAGCGGGAAGGGATGCTTGAGCTAGACGTGAAGGCTCCCTTATATATAAGGTTTCGCCAGCCATCGTAACACTCAATGCGAATTTCTAACATACAGAATTAAAAATAAAAAAAGAAAAAGGGCAAAGAACAAGTGAGTATATTCCTTTGTCCTGCCCTTTTTCATCGTTGTTATTAAACTAATTCAATAACCACGACTGGTGCACCGTCACCGCGGCGTGGACCAACTTTCATGATACGAGTGTATCCGCCTTGACGTTCTTCATAACGTGGAGCAACGTCACTGAATAGCTTTTGAAGGGCATCAGTGCCTTTCTCAGCGTCAGCGATTTCGTTACGGATGAAAGATGCAGCTTGACGGCGTGCATGCAAGTCACCACGTTTACCAAGAGTGATCATTTTATCTACTACAGAACGTAATTCTTTAGCACGTGCTTCAGTAGTTTCGATGCGCTCATGGATAATAAGATCCGTAGCTAAATCACGAAGTAATGCTTTACGTTGTGCGCTAGTGCGTCCTAACTTTCTGTAACCCATTAGAGATTCCCTCCTTTGTTGAAGTTCTATATTGTGTGTCTAGTACAAGGCTCACAACATAATGGATGATTCCGCCATGTTATCAGTCGTCTTTACGAAGACCTAAGCCTAATTCTTCTAGTTTCGCTTTCACTTCTTCAAGTGATTTACGACCTAGATTACGAACTTTCATCATATCTTCTTCCGTTTTATGAGCAAGCTCTTGAACGGTATTGATTCCAGCACGTTTCAAGCAATTATAAGAGCGAACAGAAAGATCCAATTCTTCGATAGTCATCTCAAGAACTTTCTCTTTTTGGTCTTCTTCTTTTTCAACCATGATTTCTGCATTTTGAGCTTCATCAGTTAACCCAACAAAGATATTTAAATGCTCTGTTAAAATCTTAGCTCCAAGTGCTACCGCTTCTTGCGGACCCGTACTGCCATCAGTCCAAACATCGAACGTTAACTTGTCAAAGTTAGACAACTGTCCTACACGTGTATTTTCCACTTGGAAAGCTACGCGTGAAACTGGAGTGTAAAGAGCATCAATTGGAATTACACCAATAGGTTGATCTTCTCTCTTGTTTTGAACAGCAGGAGTGTAGCCGCGGCCGCGACGTGCAGATAAGCGCATGCGCATATGACCGTTTTTACCGATTGTAGCAATATATAAATCCGGGTTAAGAATTTCTACATCACTATCATGAGTGATATCTGCAGCCGTAATGACTCCTTCACCCGAAACGTCAATTTCTAGCGTCTTTTCCTCATCGGAATAAATCTTTAGAGCTAGCTTTTTCACATTAAGGATGATTGAAGTTACATCTTCTACGACGCCTTCAATAGTTGAGAACTCATGTAGCACTCCATCAATTTGTATAGCTGTGACAGCAGCACCTGGGAGTGAGGATAATAGGATACGACGTAAGGAGTTACCCAATGTTGTACCATACCCACGCTCTAGTGGCTCTACGACGAATTTACCGAATTTGGCATCGTCGTTGATTTCAACCGTTTCGATTTTTGGTTTTTCTATTTCGATCATCAACAAACCCTCCTTCAAAACGTCAAAACCCCGGTAAGTAAGCTTGTCACTTAACCGAAATTCCCCATGTATACGTTCCCGCTGTGCGCAACAACTGAAAAATTAATCTTCTGTAAGAACGCAAACTCAGTATTATATCCCATTATTGACAGGAATACAAAATCTATACAGAAAAATTAAACACGGCGACGTTTTGGCGGACGACATCCGTTATGTGGTACTGGAGTTACATCTTTAATTGCAGTTACTTCTAGTCCAGCAGCTTGAAGTGCACGAATAGCAGCTTCACGTCCTGCACCTGGTCCTTTAACTGTAACTTCAAGAGTTTTCATACCATGTTCAATAGATGTTTTAGCAGCAGTTTCTGCAGCCATTTGTGCAGCGAAAGGAGTAGATTTACGAGATCCACGGAATCCTAATGCTCCAGCACTTGACCAAGAAATAGCATTACCATGTGCATCAGTGATAGTAACGATAGTGTTGTTGAATGTTGAACGAATATGTGCAATACCAGTTTCTATATTCTTTTTCACACGACGTTTACGTGTATTAGTTTTGCGTGCCATGAAAAGTAACCTCCTTTACTAATTATTTTTTCTTGTTAGCTACTGTACGACGAGGTCCTTTACGCGTACGTGCATTGTTTTTTGTGTTTTGTCCACGAACAGGAAGACCACGACGGTGACGTAAACCACGGTATGAACCGATTTCCATTAAACGTTTGATGTTAAGGGAAATTTCACGACGTAGATCGCCTTCTACTTTTAACTTGTCAATGATATCACGAATTTTGTTTAATTCGTCTTCCGTTAAATCACGAACGCGAGTTTCTTCAGAGATACCAGCTTCTGCAAGAATTTTAATCGCTGTTTGTTTTCCAATACCATATATATATGTTAATGAGATAACAATTCGTTTGTCACGGGGAATATCTACTCCAGCAATACGTGCCATGCTTGAGTGCACCTCCTTCTATTTAGCCTTGTTTTTGTTTATGTTTAGGGTTTTCGCAAATAACCATAACTTTACCTTTTCTGCGGATAACTTTACACTTTTCGCAGATTGGTTTGACTGATGGTCTGACTTTCATTGCTATCTAACCTCCTTATACAGATCGGAGCGTAACCGGAATTATTTAAACCGGTATGTGATTCTGCCGCGAGTTAGATCATACGGGGAAAGCTCAACCGTAACTTTATCTCCAGGCAAAATGCGAATAAAGTGCATACGAATTTTACCGGATACATGAGCTAAAACAGTATGACCATTTTCTAATTCTACCTTAAACATTGCATTTGGCAAAGTCTCTTGTACTGTGCCTTCTACTTCAATTACATCGTCTTTCGCCATTAAAGTGATTCTCCCTTCTCTATGCGTGAACCTATTACAGGTACACATCTTTCCGTCAACTTTACTCCAGTCCAATTATCCTCAAAAGTCTTACAATTCTGCATCAAGTATTCACCATTTTTGTAGAACCAGGCTTTAACTGAGGACCTTATCAGCTGGACCGAAATGAGGATTTTATGGGTCCTCATGTAAGTCTTGACCGATTCCGTGACCGACATACTCTCAAAAAAAGAGAAGCAATTAGTCTCGACATAGGCTTGAATAGCATGGGAGATGTTTGAAAGGCGCACGCCTGGCATAGCTACTTTCTACCCTCTATATCACGACTCTTTAGGAAATCTACTAGAGTCGTTGCATTTCTTCAACAATTTTGCCGACCGGATATGTCCATGAAGATTACTTAAAACGTAATCGCCCAATTCAGGGAATACCAAGTGCAAGAACCTGATCGATAAATGTGTAAATGCCGTTGCGAAATCCATTATACCCTTTGTATGAAAGGAATGCACCATATTTAAACAGGAAGTTTTAAAATGGCAGGATTTCATAAATTATCAAGAATGATTATTTTTGCAATGGATCAAGTAGCACATCAATGTTTTCAAATACCTTATTAATATCTTGCTGTCCATTAATGTCGACCAAGTACCCTTTTTCTCCGTAGAAATCAAGAAGTGGCTTAGTTTGTTTCAAATTCACATCTAAGCGATTTTGAACCGTTTCTTCATTATCGTCAGCACGTTGATATAAATCTCCGCCGCAACGGTCACATACATCTTCTTTTGTTGGAGGATTGAAAACAAGGTGATATGTCGAACCG
Source organism: Peribacillus sp. NPDC097197 (assembly GCF_050278025.1). Lineage (NCBI taxonomy): Bacteria > Bacillati > Bacillota > Bacilli > Caryophanales > Bacillaceae > Peribacillus > Peribacillus sp. NPDC097197. The sequence continues at coordinate 13,838 of NZ_JBNNST010000021.1, forward strand.
CAAGATTTGCAAATGCGACGACCTGTCAATCTTTCCATTAAGATGCTTTTATCAACATTGATATTAATTACAAAATTAATTTTTCGATCTAAATCAGCAAGAATGTTTTCAAGAGCTTCTGCTTGTGCCACAGTACGTGGGAAACCATCAAGTAGAAATCCTTTTACGCAATCTTCCTTGCTTAAACGCTCACGAACAATGCCGATGGTTACTTCATCAGGAACCAATTCGCCCTTATCCATGAATGATTTAGCCTTTAGACCTAATTCTGTTCCATCTTTGATAGCTGTTCGGAACATATCTCCAGTAGAAATATGAGGGATGTTATATTTTTCTACGATTTTTTCGGCTTGAGTACCTTTACCAGCACCCGGTAGCCCCATTAAAACTAGATTCAATGTTCTTCCCCCTCAAACTCTATAATGGGTAAAGGGAACATATCGTTCCCAGAACTCATTACTTTATAAAGCCTTTATAGTGTCTCTTCACTAGTTGTGCTTCTAGCTGTTTCATCGTATCAAGGGCAACCCCGACTACGATTAGCAAACTAGTTCCGCCAATCTGAGCAGATTGTGGAAGATCAGCAAGCTTTATGAAGAATACCGGTAAAACGGCAATGGCTGCTAAGAATAAAGAGCCAACGAACGTTAAGCGATATAAAACACTAGTTAAATATTCTTGTGTACTCTTACCTGGACGAATCCCTGGCACATAGCCACCTTGCTTTTTCAGATTTTCAGACATTTGCTCAGGATTAACCTGAATGAACGCATAAAAATATGAGAAGGCAATAATAAGAGCAACATATATGATCATGCCAATTGGCTTAGTATAATCAAGGTTTGTTGAAATCCAAGTAGTCACGCTATTCTTCCCGAAGAAAGAGGCGATCGTTGTTGGAGTGATAATAAATGCAGTTGCGAAGATTACCGGGATAACACCCGCAGCATTTACTTTCAATGGTAAATGGGTAGATTGACCACCCATTTGCGTACGACCCACCGCAGCACGTTTGGCATATTGGATTGGAATCTTACGTAATGCTTGCTGAATGAAGATTACAGCAACCACGATTGCTAATACTGCTACTATGATAAGGATAATGGTTACAATTCGTAAGAATAGTTGGTCCCCAGCATTTTCAAACTGCTGTGCATAGATCTGGTTGGCCGTATTAGGCAAACTAGATACAATACCAGCAAAGATAATAATGGAAATCCCATTACCGACACCTTTAGCAGTAATCAACTCTCCTAACCACAAAAGAAAAGCTGTTCCTGCCGTTAAGACAGTCGCAATAAGCAAGTATGTTGCAACCCCAGGAGATTCAATTAACGAGCCACCCGACATATTGTTAAATCCATAAGACATACCCAAAGCTTGGATAAATCCAAGGACAATAGTGAAGTAACGTGTGAATTGAGCCAATTTACGGCGCCCTGCCTCCCCTTGTTTCGACCATTCAGTGAACTTTGGAACAACGTCCATCTGTAATAGCTGTACGATGATTGATGCCGTGATATACGGCATGATCCCCATCGCCAAAATAGAGAAGTTTTGCAGTGCTCCGCCGCCAAAGGTATTTAAAAGACCGATGACGCTCATTTGGTCCTGTTCAGCAAGAAAACCGGCATTCACATGCGGTACAGGAATAAATGTACCGATGCGATAGACGATTAACATGAGAAGGGTAAAAATTATCTTATTTCTTATTTCACCCACGCGCATAAAATTGGAGATCGTGCGAAACATTAGATCACCTCTGTGTTACCGCCAGCAGCTTCGATAGCTTCTTTTGCAGTAGAAGAGAATTTGTGAGCTTTAACAGTAAGCTTTTTCTCAATGTTTCCTTTAGCAAGAATCTTGATTCCTGCTTTTTCTTTACTTACGATACCAGTCTCAAGTAAAAGAGCTGGAGTTACTTCAGTACCGTCTTCGAAAAGATTTAACGTATCAAGATTTACGATAGCATAGTCTTTACGGTTAACGTTGGTAAATCCACGTTTAGGCAAACGTCTGAATAGAGGAGTTTGACCCCCTTCAAATCCAAGGCGTACACCGCCGCCAGAGCGAGCGTTTTGTCCTTTGTGTCCTTTACCTGCTGTTTTACCGTTACCAGATCCAATACCGCGACCTTTACGTTTACGTTCTTTACGAGAACCTTCTGCAGATTTTAACTCATGAAGTTTCATGTTGGCACCTCCTTGTTAAGTTAAAAATTATTTTATTGTTCTTTTACAGTAACAAGATGAGATACTTTGGTAATCATACCACGAATCGCAGGGTTGTCATCTTGAACAACCGTTTGATGCATTTTGTGTAAACCCAAAGTGTTAACTGTAACACGTTGATCTTCAGGACGACCGATCAAGCTGCGAGTGAGGGTAATTTCTAATTTATTAGCCATTATACGATTTCCCTCCTTATCCTAACAGTTCTTGTACTGATTTACCACGTAACTTAGCTACGTCCTCAGCACGTTTTAATTGCTTCAATCCTTCGATTGTTGCACGAACCATATTAATAGGTGTGTTAGTACCTAATGATTTAGACAAGATATCACTAATTCCGCCTAATTCAAGGACCGCACGAACAGGACCACCAGCAATAACTCCTGTACCTTCAGAAGCTGGTTTCAAAAGAATGTGACCAGCGCCAAAGTGACCATTCACAAGGTGAGGAATTGTAGTTCCTACCATTGGTACAGTAATTAGATTTTTCTTAGCATCCTCAATAGCTTTACGGATTGCATCCGGAACTTCTTGAGCTTTACCAGTACCAAATCCAACATGACCGTTTTTATCACCTACAACAACTAGTGCAGTGAAACGGAAACGACGTCCGCCTTTAACAACTTTAGCTACACGGTTTACGGTAACTACGCGTTCTTCAAGTTCTAATTTATTAGGATCAATGCTACGCATCTGTATATGTCCCTCCTTATCCATTAAAATTCTAAGCCGTTTTCACGAGCAGCGTCAGCTAATGCTTTAACACGACCATGGAAGAGGTAACCACCGCGGTCAAATACCACAGCTTTTAAACCTTTTTCAATAGCACGTTTCGCAATAAGTTCGCCAACTTTTTGAGCTGCTTCAGCGTTGCTACCAGCTTCAATGCTAATCTCTTTATCAAGAGTTGAAGCACTTGCTAATGTTACGCCTTTTGCATCGTCAATCAATTGTGCGTAAATGTGTTTGTTTGAACGGAACACATTTAAACGAGGACGAGCTTCCGTTCCAGAAATCTTTGCACGTACACGTGCATGGCGTTTCTGACGAGTAGCATTTTTATCAAGCTTCGTAATCATTTACGTCACTCCTTTCGTTTACTTAAGCAGCATTACTTACCAGTTTTACCTTCTTTACGACGAACGAATTCGCCAACGTAACGGATACCTTTACCTTTATACGGTTCAGGTGGGCGAGTATCACGAATGTTAGCTGCAAGAGCACCTACACGTTCTTTACTAGCACCTTTAACGATTACTTTTGTATTAGAAGGAACTTCGACTTCAACGCCTGCTTCTGGTTCTATTTCTACAGGGTGAGAATATCCTACGTTAAGGATAAGCTTAGTACCTTGCTTTTGAGCACGGTACCCAACCCCAATAAGTTCTAGTGACTTTTCGAATCCTTTTGAAACTCCTTCAATCATGTTAGCGATAAGAGCGCGAGTAGTACCGTGTAAAGAACGGTGAGCTTTCTCGTCAGACGGGCGTGTAACAGTTACCACGTTCTCTTCAACAACGATTGTAAGATCAGGATTAAATGATCTAGTTAATTCACCTTTAGGGCCTTTAACAGTTACTTCACTTCCGTTTACAGTAACTGTTACGCCTGCAGGGATTTCAACAGGTTTTTTACCTATACGAGACATATTGTGCACCTCCATTCTTGTGAAAATGTATTACCAAACGTATGCTAAAACTTCTCCGCCAACTTGTTTAGAGCGAGCTTCCTTGTCTGTTAAAACTCCGTGAGAAGTAGAAACAATTGCGATACCTAAACCGTTTAGAACGCGTGGTACCTCTCCAGTTTTTGCATATACACGCAAACCAGGTTTGCTGATACGTTTAAGACCAGTGATAACACGTTCGTTGTTTGCACCGTATTTTAAGAAGATACGGATGATACCTTGTTTGTTGTCTTCGATTAATTCAAAGTCACGTACGAAGCCCTCACGCTTTAAGATCTCAGCAATTTCCTTTTTGATCTTTGAAGCAGGAACTTCTAGCTTTTCGTGACGAACCATATTCGCATTACGGATGCGAGTAAGCATATCTGCAATAGGATCTGTCATGACCATTTTATTTTACCTCCTTCCCAAACTCGGGTTTTACCAGCTAGCTTTTTTAACGCCAGGAATTTGTCCTTTATGTGCAAGTTCGCGGAAACAAATACGACATAGTTTAAATTTACGTATTACAGAATGTGGACGGCCGCAACGTTCGCAACGTGTATATTCTTGTACTTTAAACTTTTGTTCGCGTTTTTGCTTTACGATCATAGACTTTTTAGCCACGATTTCGCCTCCCTTTATTTAGAGATTACTTTTGGAACGGCATTCCAACTTGAGTAAGTAGTTCACGAGCTTCTTCGTCAGTGTTGGCAGTCGTTACGATAACGATATCCATACCACGAACTTTGCTCACTTTATCGTAATCAATCTCAGGGAAGATAAGTTGTTCTTTAATACCTAATGTATAGTTCCCACGTCCGTCAAAAGATTTCTTTGAAACGCCGCGGAAATCACGTACACGTGGTAAAGATACAGATACTAGCTTATCAAGGAATTGATACATACGTTCTCCACGTAGTGTAACCTTCGCTCCGATAGGCATACCTTCACGCAAACGGAATCCTGCGATTGATTTTTTAGCTTTAGTTATTACTGGTTTTTGACCAGCGATAAGTGTTAATTCTTCAACTGCTGTATCTAAAGCTTTTGAGTTAGATACTGCGTCACCAACACCCATGTTAATAACGATCTTTTCAATAGTTGGTACTTGCATTACTGATTGATAGTTGAATTTACCCATTAATGATGGTGTAATTTCGCTGTTATATTTTTCTTTAAGGCGGCTCATTGCTTCGTGTACCTCCCTTCATTTATGACTTATTTATCTAAAGATTCACCTGATATTTTAGCTACGCGTACTTTCTTGCCGTTTTCAATCTTATATCCAACACGAGTCGGTTTACCTGTTTTCGGATCAAGAGGCATTACATTGGATGCGTGAATAGCAGCTTCTCGGCTGATAATTCCACCTTGTGGATTAACTTGAGATGGCTTAGAGTGCTTTTTCACAATATTAATTCCTTCAACAAGCACACGATTTTGTTTCGGATATGCTTCAAGAATTGTTCCTTGTTTGCCTTTGTCCTTACCAGAGATGACTACGACTTTGTCACCTTTTTTAACATGCATTAGCTTGGCACCTCCTTGAAAGGCTTTACGAAATTTAACTATTATAAAACTTCTGGAGCTAGAGAAACGATCTTCATGAAACTGTTATCACGTAATTCACGAGCAACAGGTCCAAAAATACGAGTTCCACGTGGGCTCTTATCGTCACGGATAATTACACATGCGTTCTCATCGAAACGAATGTAAGAACCGTCAGGACGACGCATACCACGTTTTGTACGAACAACAACAGCCTTAACGACTTCACCTTTTTTAACAACGCCTCCAGGTGTTGCTTGTTTAACGGTACAAACTATAACATCGCCGATATTAGCATATTTACGTCCAGAACCACCTAGTACTTTAATAGCTAGAACTTCACGTGCACCTGAATTGTCAGCGACTTTTAAACGAGATTCTTGTTGAATCATGTACGGTACCTCCCTTCGGAATTAACTTAATCCGAACAAAATTAAATGATTACTGATTTTTCTACTACTTCTAGAAGACGGAAACGTTTTGTAGCTGAAAGTGGACGAGTTTCCATGATACGTACTACATCGCCTGCTTTAGCTTCATTCAGCTCGTCATGAGCTTTTAACTTTTTAGAGTATTTTACGCGTTTACCGTATAAAGAATGCTTTTTATAGGTTTCTACAACGACTGTTACGGTTTTATCCATTTTGTCGGATACTACGCGGCCAGTGTAGACTTTGCGTTGGTTGCGTTCGCTCATTATGCAAACCTCCATTCATTATCGATTAGTGACACCGATCTCTCTTTGACGAACAACTGTTTTCATACGAGCGATCGATTTGCGAACTTCACGGATGCGAGCTGTATTTTCAAGTTGTCCAGTAGCTAACTGGAAACGAAGATTAAATAGTTCTTCTTTAAGAGATTTTAGTTTTTGTTCAATTTCAGCAGTGGTTAGATCTTTGATTTCATTAGCTTTCATTTGTTTCACCACCAATTTCCTCTCTTTTTACAAACTTACATTTGATTGGAAGTTTGTGTGCTGCAAGGCGCAATGCTTCTCTTGCCACCTCTTCAGATACACCAGAGATTTCAAACAATACTTTGCCCGGTTTAACGACTGCTACCCAACCTTCAGGAGCACCTTTACCGGAACCCATCCGTACTTCAAGCGGCTTAGCAGTGTAAGGTTTGTTTGGGAAGATCTTGATCCAAACTTTACCTCCACGCTTCATGTAACGAGTCATCGCTACACGAGCTGCTTCGATTTGACGGTTAGTGATCCAGGAAGCTTCTTGAGCTTGAAGTCCAAATTCTCCGAAATGAACTTCACGTCCGCCTTTAGCCATCCCTCTCATCTTACCGCGATGTTCACGACGGTATTTTACGCGTTTTGGCAATAACATATTATTTTCCTCCTTCCTCAGATTTCTTCTTAGTAGGAAGAACTTCTCCACGGTAGATCCAAACTTTCACGCCTAGCTTCCCGTAAGTAGTATCTGCTTCAGCATGAGCATAATCTATGTCAGCACGAAGTGTGTGAAGTGGAACTGTTCCCTCGCTGTAGTGTTCAGCACGAGCAATATCTGCACCGCCAAGACGACCAGAAACTTGAGTTTTGATTCCTTTAGCGCCTGAACGCATTGTACGTTGAATAGCTTGTTTTTGAGCACGACGGAATGAAACACGATTTTCTAATTGACGAGCGATGTTCTCAGCAACCAATTTCGCATCAAGATCTGCTCTTTTGATTTCGATGATATTGATGTGAACTCTTTTGCCAGTTAATTGGTTTAATGCTTTACGAAGTGCTTCAACTTCAGTGCCGCCCTTACCGATAACCATACCTGGTTTAGCAGTATGAACTGATACATTGATGCGGTTAGCTGCACGTTCGATTTCAACCTTGGATACAGAAGCATCACTTAGACGTTTCGCGATATACTCACGAACTCTAAGGTCTTCATGCAAAAGAACTGCGTAGTCTTTATCAGCGTACCATTTGGATTCCCAATCACGGATGATCCCGATACGCATACCGACTGGATTTACCTTTTGACCCACAGATTACCCCTCCTTCTTTTCTGATACAACGATTGTAATATGACTAGTACGTTTGTTAATTGCACTCGCACGACCTTGAGCGCGAGGACGGAAACGTTTTAATGTTGGTCCTTCGTTAACGTATGCCTCTGAAACGACTAGGTTATTGATATCCATTTCGTAGTTATGTTCTGCATTTGCGATAGCAGATTTCAGAATTTTTTCTACGACTGGAGAAGCAGATTTTGGTGTTAAGCGAAGAATCGCTACTGCTTCACCTACTTGTTTTCCTCGAATTAAGTCTGCGACTAAACGCACTTTACGAGGAGCAATACGAACTGTTCTAGCGACAGCTTTTGCTTGCATGAGATGCCCTCCTCTCATTAACGTCTTGTTTTCTTGTCATCACTTGCGTGACCTTTATAAGTGCGTGTAGGCGCGAATTCGCCTAGTTTGTGACCTACCATGTCTTCTGTTACATAAACCGGCACATGCTTACGACCGTCATAAACAGCGATTGTATGTCCGATGAATTGCGGGAAGATTGTTGAGCGACGAGACCAAGTTTTTACTACCTGTTTCTTGTCTGCTTCATTTAATTTTTCAACTTTTACCAATAAATGATCATCAACAAAAGGCCCTTTTTTTAAGCTACGACCCATGCGAGTACCTCCCTTCGTGATCGTTCTACGGTCCGATTAATGAACCGTAGCTCAACCCCGTTATTTTTTACGACGACGAACGATAAATTTATCGGATTTATTTTTCTTCTTACGTGTTTTGAATCCAAGAGTTGGTTTACCCCAAGGAGACATTGGTGATTTACGTCCGATTGGTGCTTTACCTTCACCACCACCGTGTGGGTGATCATTCGGGTTCATTACTGATCCACGTACAGTTGGGCGTTTACCTAACCAACGATTACGACCAGCTTTACCAATGTTGATAAGTTCATGTTGTTCGTTACCAACTTGACCGATTGTAGCACGGCAAGTAGCAAGAATCATACGAACCTCACCGGAATTTAAACGTACAAGAACATAACGACCTTCTTTACCAAGTACTTGTGCAGATGTACCTGCAGAACGGACTAATTGTCCACCTTTTCCTGGTTTTAATTCGATGTTATGAATTACTGTACCAACTGGGATGTTAATTAGAGGAAGTGCGTTACCCACTTTAATATCGGCTTCTGGGCCAGACATAACTTCCAAACCTACTTCTAGGTTTTTAGGAGCTAGGATATAACGTTTTTCTCCATCAACGTAATTAATTAATGCAATGTTTGCAGAACGATTTGGATCGTACTCAATAGTAGCAACGCGTCCTGGTATACCATCTTTATTCCGTTTGAAATCGATGATACGGTATTGACGCTTGTGGCCGCCACCTTGATGACGAACTGTTAACTTACCTTGGTTATTACGGCCGCCTTTATTGTGTAAAGGAGCAAGTAATGATTTTTCGGGTTTGTCTGTAGTAATCTCAGCAAAATCCGAAGTTGTCATATTACGTCGACCGTTAGAGGTAGGTTTATACTTCTTAATCGCCATTTGTATTTCCCTCCTTCTCTAATGAATTAAGCTTCGAATAGCTCGATTTCTTTGCTGTCAGCAGTTAATTTAACAATAGCTTTACGGCGCTTGTTAGTATAGCCTGCATGTTTGCCCATGCGTTTGAATTTACCTTTGTAGTTCATGATATTTACCTTTTCAACTTTTACGCCGAAAACTTCTTGAACCGCATCTTTAACTTGAGTTTTGTTAGCTCTAACATCAACTTCAAAAGTATACTTCTTTTCAGCCATAGCGTCTGAAGAAGCTTCTGTGATTACGGGGCGCTTAATGATATCGCGTGCATCCATTATGCAAGCACCTCCTCTACTTTTTCGACAGCTGATTTAGTCAAGATCAATTTGTTGTGTGAAACAACATCAAGAACATTAAGACCAACAGCTTCAACCACAGTAACACCTGGGATGTTACGTGCAGAAAGAGCAACCTTCTCATCTAAACCGTCAGTAACGATCAACGTTTTAGTATCTACAGAAAGATTTTTTAGTACAGCTACAAATTCTTTCGTTTTTGGAGCTTCGAAAGTCAAGCTTTCAAGTACTAAGATGTTTTCTTCCAATGCCTTTGCAGACAATGCAGATTTAATAGCTAAGCGACGTACCTTTTTAGGCAACTTGTAAGAGTATGATCTTGGAGTTGGTCCAAAAACGATACCACCGCCACGCCATTGTGGAGAACGGATAGAACCTTGACGCGCACGTCCAGTTCCTTTTTGTTTCCAAGGTTTACGTCCACCGCCTGCAACTTCAGAACGGTTTTTAACTTTATGAGTTCCTTGACGTAAGGAAGCTCGTTGCATGATGATTGCTTCAAATAATACATGATTATTAGGTTCGATACCAAAGATGGATTCGTTTAGCTCGATGTCGCCAACTTGTGAACCTGTTTGGTTGAACAATGTAACTTTTGGCATTCTATTGCTCCTCCTTTCTCAGAAATTACTTTGCTTTAACAGCAGTTTTAACTTTGATCAGCGCTTTTCTAGCACCAGGTACATTACCTTTGACCAATAGTAGATTACGTTCAACATCAACTTTAACGATAGCTAAGTTTTGAACAGTAACTTGTTCCCCACCCATACGTCCTGGTAATAGTTTACCTTTGAATACGCGGTTTGGAGCAACAGGACCCATTGAACCTGGGCGACGGTGGTAACGAGAACCATGAGTCATCGGTCCGCGAGATTGTCCGTGGCGTTTAATAGCACCTTGGAAACCTTTACCTTTTGAAATTCCTATTACATCTACTAAATCGCCTTCAGCGAAAATACTAACATTGACTTCTTGACCGATCTCGTATGAAGCAAGATCCGTTCCGCGGAATTCGCGAATGAAGCGCTTAGGAGTAGTATTTGCTTTTTCAACGTGTCCCTTTTCAGGTTTGTTAGAAAGCTTTTCGCGTTTGTTTTCAAAACCAACTTGAATTGCTTCATAACCGTCAGTTTCAACAGTTTTCTTTTGAAGTACTACATTGTTAGCAGCTTCGATTACTGTTACCGGGATAAGTTCGCCATTTTCAGCAAAAACTTGAGTCATACCGATTTTTCTTCCTAAGATTCCTTTGGTCATAAGTCACACCTCCTAGAGTAATTGTTCTTATTATATAAATTATAATTTAATTTCGATGTCAACGCCTGACGGTAAATCTAAACGCATCAATGAATCAACTGTTTGCGGAGTTGGATTAACGATATCGATTAGACGTTTATGCGTACGCATTTCGAATTGTTCGCGAGAGTCTTTGTATTTATGAACCGCACGAAGGACCGTATAGATAGATCTTTCAGTTGGCAATGGAATTGGACCAGCAACAGTCGCACCAGAACGTTTTGCAGTTTCAACAATTTTCTCAGCAGATTGATCAAGGATTCTGTGATCATATGCTTTCAAACGAATACGAATTTTTTGTTTTGCCATAATTTTCCCTCCTTTTCGCCTATTTTATAAAATAGACCTTCTCAATGGAAATTTCCCACACACTCGCCATGGCAAAGCGGCCGGGTGTGTCAGCAACCTTCCATATCATCGCAGTCAAAGACCAACATTGTCTATTATACATAACACACAAGTTAAATGCAAGTTAAACTTAAATCTTTCTTGTGCAACACACTTTTATTATTATACATACAATCTTTAGGATTTACAAGTAGATTCTATATCTCTATTTCTAACCAGTTTCTTCTATTATAATCCTAAAGGCAAAAAAAAGAAGCAGACGGCGTCCCATCTGCTTCTTCCGGAAGGCGTCCCTTCCAATATTCGATTTAGAATCGATTATTCTTGGATTGTAGCAACTACACCAGCGCCTACAGTACGTCCACCCTCACGGATAGAGAATTTAGTACCTTCTTCGATAGCGATAGGAGCGATAAGTTCTACTGACATTTCAATGTTATCTCCAGGCATAACCATTTCTACGCCTTCAGGAAGGTTACAAATACCAGTTACGTCAGTTGTACGGAAGTAGAACTGCGGACGGTAGTTTGTGAAGAATGGAGTATGACGTCCACCTTCTTCTTTAGAAAGAACATAAACTTCAGCTTTGAATTTGCTGTGTGGAGTGATTGTATTTGGCTTAGCAAGTACTTGTCCACGTTGGATATCTTCACGAGCAACACCACGAAGTAGAGCTCCGATGTTGTCACCAGCTTCAGCATAATCAAGAAGTTTACGGAACATTTCAACACCAGTTACAGTTGTTGGTTTTGCTTCGTCGTTGAAACCGATGATGTCTACAACGTCACCGACTTTAACTTGTCCACGTTCAACACGTCCTGTAGCAACTGTTCCACGACCAGTGATTGAGAATACATCCTCAACTGGCATCATGAATGGTTTGTCAGTGTCACGAGTTGGTTCTGGAATGTACTCGTCAACAGCAGCCATTAATTCATGAATTTTTTCTTCCCAAGCAGCATCTCCTTCAAGAGCTTTAAGAGCAGAACCTTTGATAACTGGAACGTCATCGCCAGGGAAATCGTATTCAGAAAGAAGATCACGAATTTCCATTTCTACTAATTCAAGAAGTTCTTCGTCATCAACCATGTCGCATTTGTTCATGAATACAACTAGGAAAGGAACACCAACTTGTTTAGAAAGAAGGATGTGCTCACGAGTTTGAGGCATTGGGCCATCAGCAGCAGAAACTACTAAGATACCACCATCCATTTGTGCAGCACCAGTGATCATGTTTTTAACATAGTCAGCATGTCCTGGGCAGTCAACGTGTGCATAGTGACGAGTAGCTGTTTCGTACTCAACGTGTGCAGTAGAGATTGTGATACCACGTTCTCTTTCTTCTGGCGCACCATCAATTTGGTCATACGCGCGTGCTTCTGCTCCACCAGCTTTAGCAAGTACAGTAGTGATTGCAGCAGTTAGAGTTGTTTTACCATGGTCAACGTGTCCAATTGTTCCAACGTTAACATGCGGTTTTGAACGATCATATTTAGCTTTTCCCATTAGGAATTCCTCCTTAAAAATATAAAAATAGTTTAAGTATATAAGGGCTGTGAAAGAAGATAAATTCTTCCAACACAGCTTACATAAGTAGTTATACTTTAATAAGAGATGAAAATCAATTATTCACCTTTATTTTTTTTGATGATTTCTTCAGAAATGCTCTTAGGTACTTCTTCATAGTGATCGAAGTGCATAGAGAATGTTCCGCGTCCTTGAGTGTTTGAACGTAATGAAGTTGCATAACCGAACATTTCGGATAGTGGAACCATCGCTTTAACCATTTGAGTGTTTCCGCGAGCTTCCAAACCTTCTACGCGTCCACGACGAGATGTAATATCTCCCATGATATCGCCTAGGTAATCTTCAGGGATTACAACTTCCACTTTCATGATAGGTTCAAGGATAACCGGCTTACATTTTGAAGCAGCATTTTTAAGCGCCATTGATGCAGCGATTTTAAATGCCATTTCATTGGAGTCAACGTCATGGTAAGATCCGTCGAATAATTTTGCTTTAATATCAACTAATGGGTAACCAGCAAGTACTCCACGGTCAAGTGAATCAACTAATCCAGCTTGTACTGCAGGAATATACTCACGAGGTACTACACCACCGACGATAGCATTTTCAAATTCGAATCCTTTACCTTCTTCGTTTGGTCCAAATTCAATCCAAACGTGTCCGAATTGTCCACGTCCACCAGATTGACGAACGAATTTACCTTCAACTTTAGCTGAACCACGGAAAGTTTCACGGTAAGCAACTTGAGGAGCACCTACGTTAGCTTCCACTCTGAATTCACGACGCATACGGTCAACAAGTATGTCCAAGTGAAGTTCGCCCATACCAGCGATAATTGTTTGACCAGTTTCTTGGTCAGTATGCGCACGGAATGTTGGATCTTCGTCTTGAAGCTTTTGTAAAGCTTGAGACATTTTGTCTTGGTCTGCTTTCGATTTTGGTTCAACAGAAAGTGAGATAACTGGTTCTGGGAATACCATTGATTCAAGGATAACTTGATCCTTATCATCACATAGTGTATCACCAGTAGTCGTATCTTTCAAACCAACAGCTGCAGCGATATCCCCAGCATATACTGTAGAAATCTCTTCACGGCTGTTTGCATGCATTTGAAGGATACGTCCAATACGTTCACGTTTACCTTTTGTTGAGTTGATTACATATGATCCAGATTCTAATGTACCAGAGTACACACGGAAGAATGTAAGCTTACCAACATAAGGGTCTGTCATAACTTTAAACGCTAAAGCAGAGAACGGTTCAGAATCATCTGAGTGACGTTCTACTTCTTCTTCAGTATCCGGAAGAGTACCTTTGATTGCAGGTACGTCTAATGGAGATGGAAGGAAGTCAATAACGTTATCAAGCATTAATTGAACACCTTTATTTTTGAACGCTGAACCACAGATAACTGGGAAGAATTCAACATTAACGGTTGCAGTACGGATAGCAGCTTTTAATTCAGCAATGCTGATTTCTTCGCCACCAAGGTATTTTTCCATTAAGTCTTCATTAACTTCAGCCACCGCTTCGATTAATTTCTCACGGTACTCTTCAGCTAATTCAAGGTGTTCTGCAGGAATTTCACCAACAGTGATATCAGTTCCTAAATCATTTGAGTAGAAATGAGCTTTCATTTCAATTAAGTCAATGATAGCGGAAAAATTATCTTCAGCACCAATTGGTAATTGGACCGGGTGAGCGTTTGCTTGCAAACGATCGTGGATAGTTCCTACTGAATAAAGGAAATCCGCACCGATTTTGTCCATTTTGTTAACGAATACGACACGTGGTACACCGTATGTTGTAGCTTGGCGCCAAACTGTTTCAGTTTGAGGCTCAACACCTGATTGGGCATCAAGTACAGCTACAGCTCCATCAAGTACACGTAGAGAACGTTCAACTTCAACTGTGAAGTCTACGTGTCCCGGTGTATCAATGATGTTTACGCGGTGACCTTTCCACTGTGCAGTTGTTGCAGCGGATGTGATCGTGATTCCACGTTCTTGTTCTTGCTCCATCCAGTCCATTTGTGAAGCACCTTCGTGTGTTTCACCAATTTTGTGGATTTTACCAGTATAGTAAAGAACGCGTTCTGTTGTAGTCGTTTTACCAGCATCAATATGTGCCATGATACCGATATTACGAGTATTTGCTAAGGAGAACTCTCTTGCCATTTGTCTTTCTCCTTCCTATTATAAGGATTTTATTGTTATTGATCTTACCAGCGATAGTGAGCAAATGCTTTGTTAGCTTCTGCCATTTTGTGCGTATCTTCACGTTTCTTAACAGCTGCTCCAGTGTTGTTTGCAGCATCCATGATTTCGAAAGCTAAACGCTCTTCCATCGTTTTTTCTCCACGAAGGCGAGAGTAGTTTACTAACCAACGAAGACCTAGAGTTGATTTACGGTCTGGACGTACCTCAACTGGTACTTGGTAGTTAGCTCCACCCACACGGCGTGCTTTTACTTCTAATACAGGCATGATGTTTTTAAGTGCTTGATCAAACACTTCGATTGGCTCATTGCCAGTACGTTCTTTAATTAACTCAAATGCAGAGTAAAGTATTTTTTGTGATTTTCCTCTTTGTCCATCAACCATTAATTTGTTGATTAAGCGAGTCACAAGTTTAGATTTATAAATTGGATCTGGTAATACATCTCTTTTTGTTACGGGTCCTTTACGAGGCATTATATTTCCTCCTTTCTCGGATTATTTTTTTGCTGCTTTCGGACGCTTAGTACCGTATTTAGAACGGCTTTGCATACGATTGTTAACTCCTGCTGTATCAAGAGCACCACGTACGATATGGTAACGTACCCCTGGTAAATCCTTTACACGTCCACCGCGGATTAGTACCACGCTGTGTTCTTGTAAGTTGTGACCGATACCTGGGATATAAGCTGTTACCTCGATACCGTTAGTTAAACGTACACGCGCATATTTACGTAAAGCGGAGTTTGGTTTTTTCGGTGTCATAGTTCCCACACGAGTACAAACACCACGTTTTTGCGGAGATGATACGTTAGTTTGTGCTTTCTTAAAGCTGTTGTAGCCTTTGTTAAGTGCTGGAGAGTTAGATTTAACCTCTTTAGACTCGCGTCCTTTACGCACTAATTGATTAATAGTAGGCATTACATTTTTCCTCCCTTCGCAATTTCATGTCTAGTACCACACATCCAGGTGGTTCATAAATGGGTAAAAACAAAGTCCTTGCAAATAGTATTGCAAAAACATTTTTACTTTTTAATGGCAACAGTTGCTGCTCCGACATCAATACCACATGCTTTTCCAAGCATTTTCATCGAATCAACATATGTGATAGGAACATCCACTAGTTTAGCGGTCTCAACAACACGCCCAGTCAAGTATATATCTGCATCATCAGCGATGATAACTTCTTGAATTAAATTGTTCTTCAAAGCTCTAACTGTTTGTTTCGTTCCTATAACCACTGACTTTGCCTGTATTACTTTTTCATAAGACATGGTCCATATCCTCCAAAGTTACAGGGTAACATAGGAGCACCTTTGCTATAGTATCATTTTTAGTCAGATGCTGTCAACTTGTTTCAAAAAATTATTTAAGCAAAAGGTTTTCCAGTTAAATCATTCTATAGGTTTTTAAGTCTACCAAATTGGTTCTATCATAACTAATTTTTAACTGATTACTCTTTATTAATAAAAAGAAACCAGCTCATTTAATCCGAACCTCAATCCCCCATTATCGTTAGGGGGATCAAGTTCTTCAGTATTTATATGAGCTGGGTCTAATTATCCTTTAGTCAACCGATACTGTCTCAGGATTCTCTACGACAACAGGGTTAGCTTTTCTGTAGCGAGGCATACCTGTTCCAGCTGGAACAAGTTTACCGATGATAACATTTTCTTTCAGTCCAAGCAATTCGTCGCGTTTTCCTTTAATTGCTGCATCAGTCAATACTCTAGTTGTTTCTTGGAATGATGCTGCAGACAAGAAGGAATCCGTTTCAAGTGATGCTTTTGTAATTCCTAGTAATACAGGACGACCTGTAGCAGGTAGCTTGCTGGTTAGCAATGCGTTTGTGTTTGCCACGGTGAACTGGTTAACATCCAATAGCGTACCTGGAAGAACTTCAGTTTCCCCTGCATCAAGAACACGAACTTTACGCATCATTTGTCTAACCATAACCTCGATATGTTTATCGCCGATTTCTACCCCTTGCATCCGGTATACTTTCTGTACTTCATGAAGTAAGTATTCCTGAACAGTAAGAACATCCGTAACTTTCAACAATTCTTTAGGATCGATAGAACCCTCTGTTAACTCCTCGCCTCGACGAACGAAAGTATCAACAGACACTCTTAAACGCGCTGTGTATGGCGCTGTATAAGTACGTGATTCAACCGCACCTTGGACCACGATTTCTTGTTGTTTATCGCGGATTTCATTGATTGAAACGATAGTTCCCTCAATTTCAGAAATAACTGCTTGACCTTTAGGGTTCCTCGCTTCAAATATTTCTTGGATACGAGGTAAACCTTGAGTAATATCGTCTCCGGCAACCCCACCTGTATGGAATGTACGCATTGTTAACTGAGTACCAGGTTCACCGATTGATTGGGCAGCAATGATACCAACTGCTTCTCCCACTTCAACTTCCTGACCGGTAGCCAAGTTACGTCCGTAACATTTCTTACATACACCATGACTGGTGTTACATGTAAAGGCAGAGCGAATCCATGCAGTTTCAATACCTAGAGATGCAATATAAGCTGCTAGATCCTCAGTGATAAGGTCATTTTCAGCCACAATTACTTCATCTGTTTCTGGATGTCTAATGGCTTTTCTTGCATATCGGCCAATTAAACGTTCTTCAAGATGCTCGATTATTTCTGTTCCCTCTCTCAAGGCAGAAATTTTCAAGCCGCGGTCTGTTCCACAGTCATCATCACGGATGATAACATCTTGGGCTACGTCTACTAGACGACGTGTAAGGTAACCAGAATCGGCAGTTTTAAGGGCTGTATCGGCAAGACCTTTACGAGCACCATGTGTAGAGATAAAGTACTCTAACACTGTTAAACCTTCACGGAAACTTGATTTGATCGGTAATTCGATGATACGTCCAGCCGGGTTGGCCATCAGTCCACGCATACCCGCAAGCTGCGTGAAGTTGGAAGCATTACCACGGGCACCGGAGTCACTCATCATGAAGATCGGATTGCGTCGGTCAAGAGATTTCATCAGTTTAGACTGAATAGTATCTTTTGCTGCGCTCCAGATCGAAATGACGCGATCATAACGCTCATCTTCGGTAATTAGACCACGTCTAAATTGTTTTAGGACGTTATCCACTTTTGTTTGAGCTTCCGTAATGATTTCTTGTTTTTCTTTTAATACAACAATATCAGCTACACCAACAGTGATACCTGCTTTTGTCGAATATTTGAATCCAAGATTTTTCATCCGGTCAAGCATTTTAGATGTTTCGGTGATTTTGAAACGTTTAAACACTTCCGCAATGATATTACCAAGAATTTTCTTCTTGAATGGATCAATAGCTGGTTGTGCTTTAATCAATTCAGGGATATTAGCGCCTTTTTCCACGAAATATTTCTCTGGAGTTTTAGTTTCCAAGTTATAACGTGTAGGTTCGTTAATATATGGGAATGATTTTGGCAAAATTTCATTAAAGACCAATTTACCAACGGTAGTGATTAGAAGCTGGCTGTTTTGTTCTTCCGTGAACGTTTCATTATTCAGTGATGATGCATGCACTGCGCAACGAGAATGTAAGTGAACATAACCATTTTGGTATGCAAGCAACGCTTCACTAGTATCTTTAAAGATCATACCTTCACCGATAGCGCCTTCTCTTTCTAATGTTAGGTAGTAGTTACCTAATACCATATCTTGAGAAGGAGTAACGACTGGTTTTCCATCTTTAGGATTCAAGATGTTCTGGGCAGCAAGCATTAGCATACGTGCTTCAGCTTGAGCTTCAGAAGATAAAGGAACGTGGACGGCCATTTGGTCACCATCAAAGTCAGCGTTATATGCTGTACATACTAACGGATGCAAACGAATTGCACGGCCTTCAACCAATGTTGGCTCAAACGCTTGAATACCAAGTCTATGAAGAGTTGGTGCACGGTTAAGTAATACTGGATGCTCCCTAATGACTTCTTCAAGTACATCCCAAATCTCAGGAGATAGTCGTTCAATTTTTCGTTTTGCAGATTTGATGTTATGAGCTAATCCTCTTTGAACGAGTTCCTTCATAACGAATGGTTTGAATAATTCAATCGCCATCTCTTTCGGCAGACCACATTGGTACATTTTCAGGTTAGGACCAACTACGATTACAGAACGACCAGAGTAATCGACACGTTTACCAAGAAGGTTCTGACGGAAACGACCTTGTTTACCTTTTAACATGTGTGATAAAGATTTCAATGGGCGGTTACCCGGGCCAGTTACTGGGCGACCACGACGTCCATTATCGATTAAAGCGTCAACGGCTTCTTGAAGCATACGCTTTTCATTTTGGACGATAATGCTTGGAGCGCCAAGATCAAGCAATCTTTTCAAACGATTGTTACGGTTAATAACACGACGATATAGATCATTTAAGTCAGATGTCGCAAAACGACCGCCATCTAATTGAACCATTGGACGAAGTTCTGGTGGTATAACTGGAAGCACATCAAGAATCATCCATGAAGGCTCGTTACCAGAATTACGGAAGGCTTCTAATACTTCCAAGCGTTTGATTGCACGAGTTCTACGTTGTCCTTGAGCTGTCTTAAGCTCTTCTTTCAACGTTTCTACTTCTTTTTCCGTATCAATGTCTTGTAAAAGTTTTTTAATAGCTTCCGCACCCATTGCAGCTTGGAACTTCTTACCGTATTTTTCACGGTATGTACGATATTCTTTTTCAGAAAGAAGTTGTTTCTTTTCTAAAGTTGTATCGCCAGTTTCAGTTACCACATAAGATGCGAAGTAAATAACTTCTTCTAATGCCCGTGGAGACATATCCAGGACAAGACCCATACGACTCGGAATTCCTTTGAAATACCAAATATGTGAAACTGGTGCTGCCAGCTCAATATGACCCATTCGTTCACGACGGACTTTAGCACGCGTGACTTCAACCCCACAACGGTCACAAACTACGCCTTTATAACGAACACGTTTATATTTACCACAGTGACATTCCCAGTCCTTTTGAGGTCCGAAAATTCTCTCACAGAATAAACCGTCTTTTTCTGGTTTTAACGTACGATAGTTGATTGTTTCTGGTTTTTTAACTTCCCCATGAGACCAAGAACGAATCTTGTCTGGTGAAGCAAGACCAATTTTCATATACTCAAAATTATTAACATCTAACAAGGGGCCTACCTCCCTTTTAATCTCCAGGTTTTACCCTGATTGCCTTCATTCATTCGGGCAATCTAAACCGGATGATGGGTGATTGAATCAATAAGACTCCGACAAGGCAGCAGGATCTTTAAAGAAAAACCTTGCTGCCAGTCAGAGCTGATAATATATAGATTTATTTATTTAAATTATTTACTCTTTTGATGGTGCTCCTGCTTCAGTAGCAACCATATCTTTTGTTTCTGCATCTAGGCTTAATTTGTCTGACTGATTAGGGTCTTCTTCATCTTCTAAATCACGCATTTCAATTTCGCGGTCTTCAGCATTCATGATTTTAACATCTAATCCTAAGCTTTGAAGTTCCTTAATCAATACTTTGAATGACTCAGGAACACCAGGCTCAGGGACATTTTCGCCTTTGACAATCGCTTCGTATGTTTTCACACGGCCCACGACATCATCTGATTTAACGGTAAGGATTTCTTGTAATGTATAAGCAGCTCCATATGCTTCAAGTGCCCATACTTCCATCTCACCAAAACGTTGTCCACCGAATTGCGCTTTACCACCAAGTGGTTGTTGCGTAACAAGGGAGTAAGGTCCAGTTGAACGAGCATGAAGTTTATCATCGACCATATGTGCAAGTTTAATCATGTACATGACACCAACAGACACACGGTTATCGAATGCTTCACCTGAACGGCCATCGTAAAGTACCGTTTTTGCATCACGTGACATGCCAGCTTCTTCAATCGTACTCCAAACGTCTTCCTCAGTAGCTCCATCAAATACCGGTGATGCTACGTGAATGCCTAGTGCACGGGCTGCCATACCTAAGTGAAGCTCAAGTACCTGACCGATATTCATACGGGAAGGTACACCCAGTGGGTTTAACATGATGTCAACCGGTGTTCCATCAGGCATGTAAGGCATATCTTCTTCAGGAAGGATCCTTGAGATTACACCTTTGTTACCATGACGTCCGGCCATTTTATCGCCTTCATGTATTTTACGTTTTTGAACGATATATACACGTGCAAGTTGATTTACACCAGGTGGTAGCTCGTCGCCATCTTCTCTGTTAAACACTTTAACATCGAGGACGATTCCGCCGCCGCCGTGGGGAACACGCAATGATGTATCCCGTACTTCGCGCGCTTTTTCACCAAAGATTGCATGTAAGAGACGTTCTTCCGCCGTTAGTTCCGTTACCCCTTTAGGAGTTACTTTACCTACTAGAAGGTCACCGTCTTTTACTTCAGCACCGACACGGATTATTCCACGCTCATCAAGGTTGCGAAGCGCATCTTCTCCGACGTTCGGAATATCACGAGTGATTTCTTCAGGTCCCAATTTCGTATCGCGAGACTCAGATTCATATTCTTCAATATGGATGGAAGTGTACACATCATCTTTAACTAGACGTTCACTCATGATGATGGCATCTTCATAGTTGTATCCATCCCAAGTCATGAAGGCAACTAATACATTTCGTCCAAGTGCTAATTCACCTTTTTCCATTGAAGGACCATCGGCAAGAATTTCACCTTTGACAACATTGTCACCAACACTAACGATAGGACGTTGGTTATAACACGTTCCTTGGTTAGAACGAATGAATTTTAATAAACGGTATTTATCAAGGTTTCCTTTTACTTGTTGACCGTCAACCTCACTTACCCGGCGTACCCATACTTCACGTGATTCCACGTGTTCGACGATACCAGGGTGTTTACAGATGACAGCTGCCCCAGAGTCTTTCGCTGAAACATATTCCATACCTGTTCCAACTCTTGGTGCCTCTGGTTGTAATAAAGGTACTGCTTGACGTTGCATGTTCGCTCCCATTAGGGCACGGTTGGAGTCATCATTTTCCAAGAAAGGAATACATGCTGTCGCTGCAGATACGACTTGTTTAGGCGATACGTCCATATAATCTACGCGGTCACGCGGAACAACGGTATTTTCACCGCGGAAACGTGCAACAACCATATCATCAAGGAATGTTCCATCATCGGATAGACGAACATTCGCTTGGGCAACTACGTAGTTATCTTCTTCATCAGCCGTTAAGTAATCGATTTTGCTCGTAATTTTCCCTGTCTCATGGTCAACACGTCGGTATGGTGTTTCAATGAATCCATAAGGGTTAACCTTTGCAAAACTTGATAGGGAGTTAATCAATCCAATATTCGGTCCCTCAGGCGTTTCAATCGGACACATACGGCCATAGTGGGAGTAATGAACGTCACGTACTTCGAAACCAGCACGCTCACGAGTCAAACCACCAGGTCCCAATGCAGATAGACGACGTTTATGCGTCAATTCGGCCAATGGGTTCGTTTGGTCCATGAATTGTGAAAGCTGTGAGCTACCAAAGAATTCTTTAATGGATGCTATAACAGGACGAATGTTAATCAATTGCTGTGGAGTGATCGTATTCGTGTCTTGAATAGACATTCTTTCACGCACGACACGCTCCATACGAGATAAACCAATTCTGAATTGGTTTTGCAGCAATTCACCAACGGAACGCAGACGACGATTTCCTAGATGGTCAATATCATCCGTAATTCCCACGCCATGAAGCAAGTTAAAGAAATAGCTAATAGAAGAGATGATATCAGCTGGAGTAATGTTTTTAACCTGATCGGTTACATACGCATTACCAATGATATTGATCACTTTTTCGCCTTCAGCGTCATTTGGAGCAAAGACTTTGATTGGTTGAAGAAGCGTTTCTTCTTCTACTACGCCACCAGACGGGTGGAACGTTTTAAAACCGATTCCTGCTTCAAGATGAGGCAGAATTTTATCAAGTGTCCTTCTATCAAGCAAAGTACCCTTTTCGACAATGATTTCCCCTGTTTCAGGATCGATTAAAGTCTCGGCGATCTTTTGTCCGAATAGACGATTCTTGATATGCAGTTTTTTGTTGATTTTATAGCGACCTACGTTAGCTAGATCATAACGTTTTGGATCGAAAAAGCGGGATACTAGTAGACTTTTCGCGTTATCGACTGTAGGTGGTTCACCCGGGCGAAGACGTTCATAGATTTCTAGCAATGCTTTTTCTACACTCTCCGTGTTGTCTTTTTCAAGAGTGTTGCGAAGATACTCATTATCACCGATTAAATCAATGATCTCTTGATCAGTTCCAAAGCCCAATGCACGCATCAATACCGTGATAGGTAATTTCCTAGTGCGGTCGATTCGAACATAAACTACATCCTTGGCATCTGTCTCATATTCGAGCCATGCACCACGGTTAGGAATAACGGTCGCAGAGAAACCTAGCTTACCGTTCTTATCCATTTTCCCATTATAGTAAACACTCGGTGAGCGTACTAATTGGGATACGATTACACGTTCAGCACCATTGATGACAAACGTGCCCGTTTCAGTCATAAGTGGGAAGTCACCCATGAATACATCTTGGTCTTTTACTTCCCCTGTTTCTTTGTTAACAAGGCGCACTTTCACACGAAGTGGTGCAGAATACGTAACATCGCGTTCTTTTGTTTCTTCAACAGAATACTTCGGTTCAGCAAGGCTGTAATCGATGAATTCTAATGACAAATTACCTGTAAAATCCTCAATAGGAGAAATGTCCTGGAACATTTCTTTTAAACCTACATCTAAAAACCATTGATAAGAAGCCGTTTGAATTTCAATCAGATTCGGAAGATCCAAAACCTCACTGATTCTTGCATAACTTCTACGTTGGCGGTGTCGTCCATACTGAACAAGTTGACCTGTCAACTGATTCACCCCTTAAATCAAGCGTTATAAGGATCTATTTGCCACGGAAAAAAGCAATCTAATCCATAGACAAAAAGAAAATGGTTTTTATTTTAAAAACCACTATTTCTCATAAAACGAACTATTATTTATATATTTTTCCCATATTATCCATTGGTTATACACCAATGGTATAAAAATTGCATAGTAACGGAATTATATATATGCATTTTATAATACTAACATAGCGAAAATTTAGAGTCAAACTTTTTTGGATAATAGTATGTAGTAGCCTTTTTTCTTTACAGCCACTTCGACATTACCAAATAACAGCTCTAGTTTATCCATGGCGGAAGGAGCGCCTTGCTTTTTTTGAATGACAACCCATAGTTCTCCACCAGTCACCAAACTTCGATAACTTTCTTCTAGAATTTCGTGGACTACACTTTTACCTGCGCGAATGGGAGGGTTCGTAAGAATTGCAGCGAATTGTTTAGATCCTACCTTTTCAAAACGGTCGCTTTCGTACACTTTAACATTAGCGATTCCGTTTGTAGCGGCATTTTCCTTCGATAATTCAACTGCCCGGCTATTTATATCTATCATTTCTACCGTTCTTTCGGGATAAGCCGCAGCAATTGATATTCCAATGGGGCCATAACCGCAACCAACATCAAGAATATTCCCTTTTACAGCTTTATTAAGATTGAAGGATTCTATCAAAAGACGAGAACCAAAATCAACTTCTTTTTTTGAAAAAACACCATTATCACTTTTAAAGTGGAATGTGCGTCCTTTTAATACAAAATCCCAAAATTTAGGATCGCTTTCGACATCCGGTTTTTGTGAGTAGTAATGCTCTGTCAGAGTCATCTCCCCCTATCAGAAAGGAATATTGAAGATTTAACGAGAGAAGAGATATGAAGAATGGATACTTACCTGTCATAAAGTTTGTACATCTTTACTAAATCGTCTACCATTTTTCTTTAAAAATGAAGAGAAAAAAGCTCGCCAGTGATAGCGAGCTTTTTGTTTATGCAAGATTACTTAACTTCAACGCCAGCTCCAACTTCTTCAAGTTTAGCTTTAAGTTCTTCAGCTTCCTCTTTAGAAACGCCTTCTTTGATTGCTTTTGGAGTGTTATCAACAACTTCTTTCGCTTCTTTAAGTCCAAGACCAGTTGCTTCACGAACAGCTTTGATAACTTTGATTTTTGAATCTCCAGCAGATGTAAGAACTACATCAAACTCAGTTTTTTCTTCAGCAGCAGCGCCACCAGCAGCAGCTACAGCTACAGGTGCAGCAGCAGTTACGCCAAATTCTTCTTCGATTGCTTTTACAAGGTCGTTTAATTCTAAAACAGTCATGTTTTTAACTGCTTCAATGATTTGATCTTTAGTCATTGTTATTTCCTCCTCGAAATGGTTGGTTTTTTTTGAATCAATAGGCAAGATAAGCGGTTAGCTTACGCGCCTTGTTCTTCTTTTTGTTCTGCAACTGCTTTTGTAGCAAGAGCAAGACCGCGCATAGGTGCTTGTAGCACACTTAGCAACATTGAAAGTAGGCCTTCGCGTGAAGGTAGTTCTGCAAGAGCTTTAATGTCTTCAGCAGATGCTACGTTTCCTTCGATAACTCCAGCTTTGATTTCTAACGCTTCATGTTTTTTCGCAAAATCGTTAAGGATTTTAGCTGGCGCAATAACATCTTCATTTGAGAATGCAATTGCGTTTGGTCCTGTTAAAGATTCGTTTAAAGAGCTAAGTTCAGCACTTTCAGCAGCACGACGAGTTAAAGAGTTTTTGTAAACCTTGAACTCAACGCCAGCATCACGAAGTTGCTTACGAAGTTCTGTTAATTCAGCAACAGTCAATCCACGGTAGTCAACAACAACTGTGGATTTGCTAGCTGTTAATTTACCAGTAATCTCAGCAACGATAGTTTGCTTTTGTTCAATAATTGCGTTCATCCTTACACCTCCTGTAGATTTGCTTGAAAACATTTATACCGTTTCAAAGAAAAAGCCTTCATCTCTAATACAGACATGAAGGCAGTAATTTCAAAGGTCATAGTCAACGACTATTTTTATCGAATTACCTCGGCAGGGAATTAAGCTCTTGTGGAGCACCTACTGTCTTCGGTACAAATGATATTCATTTATCACAACAAAACATATTATAACAACAATAGTTTTGGAATGTCAAATTATTTATTGAAAGAAGAAGAATCAACTTTCACACCAGGGCCCATTGTAGTCGTTACAGAAATATTCTTCATGTAAGTTCCTTTAGCAGCCGCAGGTTTAACTTTCATTAATGTATCAAAGATAGTAGTGAAGTTTTCCACTAGTTTAGCATCTTCGAAAGATACTTTACCGATTGGAGCATGGACGTTACCAGCTTTATCTACGCGGTATTCAACTTTACCTGCTTTGATCTCATTAACAGCTTTCGTTACATCAAATGTAACTGTGCCAGTTTTAGGGTTTGGCATTAAGCCTTTAGGTCCTAATACGCGACCAAGTTTACCAACTTCACCCATCATGTCAGGAGTCGCAACGATTACGTCGAATTCGAACCATCCTTGTTGGATTTTGTTGATGTAGTCAGATTCGCCAACGAAGTCAGCACCAGCAGCTTCAGCTTCTTTTGCTTTTTCGCCTTTTGCGAATACTAATACGCGTTGAGTTTTACCAGTTCCGTTCGGAAGCACAACTGCTCCACGAATTTGTTGGTCAGCTTTCTTAGGGTCTACACCCAAACGGAAAGCAACTTCAACAGTCGCATCGAATTTTGTGAAGTTTGCTTTTTTAACAACTTCAATCGCTTCAGTTACAGCGTATGCTTTTGAAACTTCAACAAGCTTAGCTGCTTCAAGATACTTTTTACCTTTTTTAGCCATGATATAAATCCTCCTAAATTGTGGTTTTAACGGAATTACCTCCCACGAATAAAGGTTGCGAGTATCAATCGCAACCCCGTAGAAACAAATAACAATTACATGGATTAGTCTTCGATGACAATACCCATGCTGCGAGCAGTACCTTCAACCATACGCATTGCAGCTTCAACGTTTGCAGCGTTTAGGTCAGGCATTTTAGTTTCAGCAATCTCGCGCACTTGATCACGCTTGACTGTAGCAACTTTTTTACGGTTAGGTTCACCAGAACCAGACTCGATACCTGCTGCTTTCTTAAGTAGTACTGCAGCGGGTGGAGTTTTTGTAATGAATGTAAATGAACGGTCTTCAAATACCGTGATTTCAACAGGAATAATTAGACCAGCTTGGTCTGCTGTACGAGCGTTGAACTCCTTACAGAATCCCATGATGTTTACACCAGCTTGACCTAATGCAGGACCAACCGGCGGTGCAGGATTCGCTTTACCAGCAGGAATTTGCAATTTAACCATTTTAATTACTTTTTTAGCCACGAGACACACCTCCTTATAAGTCCGTGATGTGGTAATAGGGATATACCCTCCCACTCATCTTGAATTCTTTATATGTTAATAAAGAATACTTGTATCGTTGAGGCCTAAAAATTTGAAACATACTGACCTTTGAAATTTTACCACTTCCAAAAGGCTTTTTCAAGTTTTTTTCCGTTTATAATTTTTCCACTTGATTAAAGTCTAGTTCTACCGGCGTATCGCGGCCGAACATATTAACAAGAACTCGGACTTTTCCTTTATCTGTATCAAGTTCTTCGATAGGCCCAGCAAATGTTGCAAATGGTCCTTCTTTCACTTGAACAGTGTCGCCGACTTCAAAGTCGATGTCAAATTTACTTTCGTCAACACCCATGCGTTTAAGGACAACTTCTATTTCTTCATCAAGCAGTGCTGTCGGTTTAGATCCCGCTCCTGATGAACCTACGAAACCTGTTACACCAGGTGTATTGCGGACTACATACCAAGAATCATCGGTCATGATAATTTCTACCAGTACATATCCTGGGAAAACCTTTTTCTTCGTTACTTTCGTTTTGCCATCTTTGACTTCGGTTTCTTCTTCTTCAGGAACTACTACGCGGAAGATTCTATCTTCCATCCCCATTGTTTCAACACGCTTCTCCAGATTGGCCTTTACCTTGTTTTCATAACCTGAATAGGTGTGAACTACATACCAATTCTTTTCCATTTTTTAGGACTGTGACGTCCTTCCCTCCCTGCAATCAATCATTTTCTTTATGAAACTTTATTTTCTAACGATCTAGCCAAAATTAACATCCTGCACTATCCCGACTTGTCTAAAGAATAACAGCAATGCTAGAGTTTGAACTTTTTCTTAAAAAAGACAAATTAAAAAACCCGTTTCCGGGCTTTTCTGCTGACACATATTATTCTATCACTATTATACCTTATTTTCGAATCTCTTATTCAATAACTAAGCGAATTAATTCGGAAATGCCCATATCGACCACTAAAAAGAATAAAGCCATAAACAACACAGTCGTCACTACAACGATTGTATATTTGGTTAATTCTTTACGTTTTGGCCAGCTTACTTTACGCATTTCACGAGTGACTCCGCTGAAAAATTCGGTTAAGCGTTTCATGAATGTATCCTCCAAGCATTAGACTGCTTCTGTCAATCTATTTATAAAACGGTTATTTTGTTTCCCTATGATTCGTATGTGAATTACAGGTGCTGCAAAATTTCTTTAATTCTAGTCGTTCAGCGTTGTTTGACTTATTGCTTTCATAATTATAATTTCTTGAACCACAATCGGTGCAAGCTAGTGTGATTTTCTTTTGCAATTGATACACCTATCCTATCTACTATTTCCATAAAACCTTATCACGGCTGGCTTTTATTGTCAATAACAAGGTGAGGCCACCTAAGTCCATGTCAACTCTATCAGCCTATGTCTACCATAAGTGAATGCATCATCCAAGTGGAGTTAGTGTCAGATGAAATAAAGCGGAAAAGGCGGAGGGACTATAAACTGATCTCCCTTACTTCCAGATAACGCTCGAGCTTTCTTTTCACCCTCTGGAGGGCATTATCGATTGACTTCACATGACGATTCAACTCTTCTGAGATTTCCTGATAGGTTTGCCCATCTAAATAAAGGGCTAATACCTTTCTTTCCAAATCGCTCAGCAGCTCGGCCATTTTCAATTCGATATCGTCAAACTCTTCTTTATTGATAATCAGTTCTTCTGGGTCTAATACCTTCGTACCCGATATAATATCCATGAGAGTACGGTCGGACTCCTCATCATAAATGGGCTTGTCCAGGGAAACATAGGAATTGAGCGGAATATGCTTTTGACGTGTTGCTGTTTTAATAGCGGTAATGATCTGTCTCGTAATACATAATTCGGCAAATGCTTTAAAAGAAGAAAGCTTATCGCCTTTAAAATCACGGACAGCCTTATACAAACCAATCATGCCTTCTTGAACGATGTCTTCCTTATCTGCACCTATTAAAAAATATGTCCTTGCCTTCGCTCTTACAAAATTACGATACTTTTGAATCAGATAATCCAGTGCTTCACTGTCTCCAGTGTGTACTAACTCAATTAATTCTTCATCATCGAACTGCAGATACTTTTCGTTCAGTTTCATACCGAAATTGAGACCCAAATTATATCCCCCTGACCTGACTCAGATAGAAATATTATACAGCAGGTAAAAAATACCCGTCAATGGTTCAAATTTTCCCCCGACGCCATTTTTCGAATATTTCCGCTACTTCTTCACTTAAAGGAATTTTAGCCGTAGGTTTTACCGCCGCTGTTTTTTGGACATCTTTTTTTATTTCTCCCTGAATTTCCTCCATATCCATTAGCAGTTCACGGGCAGATTTCCTTAGGGCCCCTTGGCCAAAGATGACCCATTGCTCCGTAAAGTCTGAAGTAGCCACTTGAATCTGCGTCTTGATATTATTCAGTTCAATCGCCATCTTTTCTATTCTCTCATCGGCTGTTTCATTTTCTTTCGTGAAAATTACGTCGACTTTATGATTCTTGAAAATACGGGCTATTCCCTGGACATATTGGGCATCGAATACGACAATGACCCGGGACCCAGTAAACGCCTGATATTCCGCCATCATTTCTATCAGTCTGTCTCTTGCTGCAGCAAGGTCTCTTTCTTTCAATTCTCTCAGTTCCGGCCAGGCTCCAATAATGTTGTAACCGTCCACTAACAGAATATTCATCTCGTTATTGCCCTAGAGGGTTTCTTTTTCTGTAGACCTCATACATCAATAAACCTGCTGCCACCGATGCATTTAATGATGTTACTTTCCCGGCCATAGGAAGACGAATTAGAAAATCACATTTTTCTTTCATTAACCGTGCCATTCCCTTGCCTTCACTTCCAATAACAAGGCCAATAGGCATATTCCCGTCCATGTTCCGGTAATCATCGCTACCTTTCGCATCGGTACCCACAATCCAGACACCGCGTTCTTTTAACTCTTCGACTGCTCTTGCCAAATTCGTGACCCGTGCAACCGGAATATACTCAATGGCCCCTGTCGATGCTTTCGCAACCGTTGCCGTTAAACCAACTGCTCTACGCTTTGGAATGATGATTCCGTGAGCTCCGACCGCATCCGCTGTTCTCATGATTGACCCTAGATTATGTGGATCTTCTACTTCATCCAGAATCATGAAGAAGGGAGCCTCATCCCGTTCAGCCGCTTTGGCAAATAAATCGTCCAACTCTACATAATCGTAAGCTGCGACTTGCGCTACGACTCCTTGATGGATACCTTCTACCATTTGGTCTATTTTTTTCTTAGGTACGATTTGTACGAATACCTTTTTTTCTTTTGCAAGTCCGATTAGCGGAAGCATGGACCCTTTCTGTGAGCCCTCTGATATCCAAATTTTATTAATATCCCGTTCGGAGCGAAGTGCTTCCAAGACGGGGTTTCTTCCAATGATAAATTCTTCACTCATGGGTTATTTCCCCTTTTCTTCTTCAATGAATTGAATTGATTTTTCAACAAGGTCTTCCATTCTTTCTATTCGGCCGGATAAATACAGAAAGCCCATAAGCGCCTCAAAGGCAGTGCTATACCGATACGTTTGCACATCTGTATTCTTCGGAACCGACCCGGACTTCGCATTACGACCTCTACGGACGACAGCGGTCTCTTCTTCTGATAACCAACCTGACTCTAGAAAAAAGTGAATGATTTTGCTCTGCGCTTTAGCCGATACAAAAGATGTCGCTTTTTTATGAAGCAGATTAGGCTTAACTGCCCCGTTTTGAATAAGGTGATGCCGTATGTAGGTTTCGTATACGGCATCTCCCATATAGGCTAGAGCAAGACTATTTAACATTTTTTCGTCTACCTTATTATCATATTGAAGCATCTGTTACCCTCTTTTCCATCTTGTACCTTGAGGGGTATCCTCTAATATAATGTTCATGCTCTTTAGACGATCACGAATCTCATCAGACAACCCAAAGTTACGGTCTTTCCTAGCTTGAATCCTTTGTTGAATTAAACTCTCGATTTCCTCGTCCAGTAATCCCTCTTCCTCTTCAAGGGAAAAGCCCAGGACGGAGAGTAGATTTTGGAATTTACCAAGAAAAGCTTTAATGACTTCCTGGTTAGTATTCTTCTCCATCAAGTAATAATTCGCTTGCTTAGACAGTTCAAAAAGAATGGATATCGCGTTCGCCGTATTGAAATCATCGTCCATTTCCTTAATGAATTGTTCGTGCAGTTCATCGATTTTCTGCAACCATACCTCATTATTTTCTGTTAACCCATCGCTTACTTGAAGGCGATGTTTCAGGTTTTGATAGGATGTTTTCAAGCGATCGAGAGCAGCCGTTACATTTTCAAGCACTTCTTCACTATAATTGATTGGATGACGATAATGTACGGATAACATGAAGAAACGCAATACTTGTGGGTCATACTTCTGTATGATGTCATGAACAAGAATAAAATTGCCTAATGACTTCGACATTTTTTCATTATCAATATTGATGTATCCATTGTGCATCCAATAATTCGCAAAGGATTTTCCCGTTAACGCCTCGGATTGTGCAATTTCATTTTCATGATGGGGAAAAGCTAAATCCTGACCGCCTGCATGGATATCAATCGTATCACCAAGGTACTTCTTAACCATCGCTGAGCATTCTATATGCCAGCCAGGGCGCCCCATCCCCCATGGGCTTTCCCAAGAAATTTCGCCAGCCTTCGCCGCTTTCCAGAGGGCAAAGTCAAGTGCATCCTGCTTCTTCTCGCCGACTTCAATACGAGCTCCGACCCGCAGTTCATCAATGGATTGATGAGACAACTTTCCATACCCATCGAATTTACGAGTCCGAAAATACACATCCCCTTCAGATTCATACGCATAGCCTTTTTCAATCAACGTCGAAATGAATTCAATGATTGTATCCATGTTTTCCATTACGGTTGGATGTTCATCCGCTTTTTTGCAACCTAGAGCAGAAACATCTTCAAAATACGCTTGAATAAAACGCTCTGAGATGGTTGGGACATCCTCCCCTAGTTCTTTGGCAGCTCGAATTAGCTTATCATCAACATCCGTGAAATTCGAAACGAAATGCACATCGTATCCTCTATACTCCAAGTATCTTCTCACGGTATCGAATACGATTGCTGGCCTAGCATTCCCAATATGAATGTAGTTATAGACTGTAGGCCCGCATACATACATTTTCACTTTTCCTTCTTCCATCGGTACGAAGGTTTCCTTCTGTCTAGTCGCTGTGTTATATATTTTTATCGCCATTTTTATAAACTCCTTTCTTGCTGCTTCCATTTTGCTAACTCTGTTTTCAAAGCATGAATTTCCCTATCCATTTCCTTTAGACGGTCAGCAATTGGATCAGGAAGATCTGAATGATTAAAATCTTTCTTGATTTTTATGCCATCTTGAATGACGACTTTTCCAGGAATGCCAACCACCGTTGAATTAGCGGGCACTTCCTTTAAAACGACCGAGCCTGCACCAATTTTGGAATTTTCACCGACGGTAATCGAGCCAAGCACTTTGGCTCCCGTGGCAATCAATACGTTATCTTTTATCGTAGGATGACGTTTGCCTTTTTCCTTTCCCGTTCCTCCAAGTGTCACTCCTTGGAAGACAGAGACATTGTCACCAATCTCGCATGTCTCACCAATGACAATCCCCATCCCATGATCGATGAAGAAACGACGACCTATTGTAGCCCCGGGGTGAATCTCAACCCCGGTAAAAAACCGACTGATTTGTGATACACTTCTGGCCAGGAAAAAGAACTTTTTCTTGTATAGTACATGAGCCATCCGATGACTCCATATTGCATGCAACCCTGCATACGTTAAAATAACTTCTAAATAGCTACGCGCTGCAGGATCCTGTTCAAAAACCACTTCGATATCCTCTTTAAACATCTTTAACATGATGATTCCCCCCTATGCTATATCCTTTTAGTCATCCCTTATTTTAAAGCATATAAAAAAGCGTCTCTGTCCAAATAGACAGAGACGCTTTGAAGCGCGGTTCCACTCTGTTTGGAATGAATAGCAGGACCAAAGGCCAACTTGTTCCATTCCCAACTTTTATCCTGTAACGGAGGACATTCCGCCTATGCCTACTAGAGGTTAGTTCAGCAAAGGACTCAAGGGTGCATTTCGGAAAACGAGAGGCTTGAACCATTTTCAGCAGGTTATGGTTCTCTCTAATAAGCTTCGTTTACTTACTTCTCCCTATCTACGCGTTCTTTTGTAAGATTATTAATTACTATATTACATTTTTGTCTAATTGTTAATATTAAATACTTAGAATGCGTTGTTTAATTTTTTCTTTGCCCAGTAGGGAAATCGCTTTTGGTAGGTCAGGACCATGAGTTTGACCAGTCACCGCCGCACGGATTGGCATGAATAACTTTTTACCCTTATGTCCTGTGCTTTTTTGTACCGCTTTGATCGATTTCTTGATTTCGTCAGCTTTAAATTCCTCAAGCCCTTCTATTTCTTTAAGGAAGGCTTCCATGACTTCAGGTACTTGTTCCTCCGCTAGGACTTCTTTCGCTTCAGGCTCATATTCAAGATCATCTTTGAAGAATAGTTCGGAAAGTTCAACGATTTCCGCCCCATAACTCATCTGTTCTTGATAAAGAGAAACTAGACCACGCACCCACTCTTCTTCTTCCGGAGAACGTGTTTCAGAAATCTTGCCGGCCTTCACTAGGTGAGGGATGGACAATTGCACTGCACGTTCCTCATCCAATTGCTTCACATACTGATTATTCATCCAAGTGAGTTTTTGCTTATCGAATAGGGCCGGTGATTTGGATAGACGGTCCGCTTCGAAAAGTTTAATGAACTCTTCCTTAGGGAAGATCTCTTCCTCGCCGCCTGGTGACCATCCAAGTAAAGCAATGAAGTTGAATAAAGCTTCAGGCAAGTAACCCAACTCTTCATATTGTTCGATGAATTGGATAATTGATTCATCACGCTTACTTAATTTTTTCCGGCTTTCATTGACGATCAACGTCATGTGTCCGAACACAGGAGGCTCCCACCCGAATGCTTCATAAATCATTAATTGCTTAGGTGTATTAGAAATATGGTCATCACCGCGAAGTACATGCGAAATCTTCATTAGGTGGTCATCGACCGCTACCGCAAAGTTATACGTCGGGATTCCATCTTTTTTGATAATGACAAAATCGCCAAAGCCATCCGTCTCAAATGAAACATCATCCTTAACCATATCTTTGAAAGTAAGGACTCTGCCCGAAGGAACGGCGAATCGAATACTCGGTTTTCTGCCTTCAGCCTCTAGTTTTGCTTGATCTTCCGCTGTTAAATGACGACACTTACCGGAATACTTGGGTGTTTCGTTCCTTTCAACCTGTCCTTCACGTTCTGCTTCAAGCTCTTCTTCCGTACAATAGCATTTATAAGCCAACCCTTTGTCAAGAAGCTCTTGGTACAACCCTTGATAAATGTCGTTCCGCTCTGATTGACGATACGGTGCGAACTCCCCGCCAATATCAACGCCTTCATCCCAATCCATTCCAAGCCATTTTAAATACTTCAGTTGGCTTTCTTCGCCGCCCTCTATATTTCTTTTTTTGTCAGTATCTTCAATGCGGATAATGAATTTTCCACCATTATGACGTGCATACAGATAATTAAATAAAGCAGTCCTCGCATTTCCTATATGTAAATGTCCAGTCGGACTTGGTGCATAGCGAACTCGAATATCGCTGTTCATGATATATATAGACCTCCCAGTCTCTCTTTTCTTCGTTCTATTTTACCATTTAACCTCAAGGGAATAAAGGTTTCCACCTAAACGACAATCAGTTAGTTTTAACCAACAAGACAACAGCCTGTGCTGCGATTCCCTCGCTTCTGCCCGTGAATCCAAGTTTCTCCGTCGTAGTCGCCTTCACATTGATTTGATCCACTGAAGCATCTAAAAGCTCTGCTATCCTTACACGCATTTCTTCAATATACGGCGCCATTTTAGGGCTTTGGGCAATAATTGTACAGTCTGCATTACCCAACTCATAACCTTCTTTTTTGACGATTGCCCAAATATACTGCAATAACTTAGCGGAATCAGCATCCTTAAATTCCGGATCGGTATCCGGAAAATGCTTGCCGATATCACCTGCACCAATTGCACCCAAACAAGCATCTGCAACCGTATGTAGCAATACATCAGCATCTGAATGCCCAAGTAACCCTTTCTCATGCGGGATTGTTATCCCTCCAATTATTAAAGGCCTACCTTCAACTAGCTGATGTACGTCATATCCCTGGCCAATTCGAAACATCTCATTCTCCCCTATCTTCACTTTTCAAGTTGTTGTTTATGTAAAATCGCGTCCGCAAAATATAAATCTTCCTGAGTCGTAATCTTAATATTATCATAATTGCCTTCAATAATGACTACCTGTTCATCGATCCGTTCTAGCAAGCTTGAATCATCCGTACCTAAATACGACTCCGCTTCCGCTTTTTCATGGGCGTTAATTAATATGGATGCACGAAAAGCTTGTGGTGTCTGTACCGCCCACAAGCTTGATCGTTCCACTGTTTCCGTGACTGACCTGTCATTTGCTTTTTTAATCGTATCCTTTACGGGGACTGCAATGATGGCTCCACCATGGAGACTGGCTGCGGACGTTAATTCACTAATTTGCTCTTGGGCGATAAAAGGACGTGCCCCGTCATGGACTAGAATTATCTCTTCCCTCACATACTTCAATGCATTATGGACGCTCTGTTGACGTTCCTTACCACCTTCAACGAGTTTCTTGACCTTCTTAAATCCGAAGGAAGCCACCATTTCCTTGAAGTAATCCTCTTCTGTTGGGTTTATCGAAAGGAAAATACCCCGGCAGTTTGGATCCTCTTCAAAGACACGAAGGGTGTAGACAATGATCGGGGTACCCGATAGTTCAATAAAAAGCTTGTTCTTGCCGGCCTTCATTCTCTTTCCTTGTCCGGCTGCAGGTATCACTACTTCATAAAACATAACGGTTTCTCCTACTCTTCTTTATAATGCTTTTTCTAATAGTTTAGGTTTAGCAAAGATCATCCGACCCGCTGATGTTTGAAGAACGCTTGTCACAAGGACATCAATACGTTTTCCAATATAATCGCGTCCGCCTTCGACAACGATCATCGTCCCATCATCCAAATAGGCAACACCTTGATTTTGCTCTTTCCCATCCTTAATCACCTGTACATTCATTTCTTCCCCGGGTAGTACGACGGGTTTTACGGCGTTCGCTAAGTCATTTATATTGAGGACCGCTACATTTTGGAACTCGCATACTTTATTTAAATTGAAATCATTAGTGACCACCATGCCACCTGAAATCTTGGCAAGCTTCACTAATTTACTATCGACTTCCTGGATGTCTTCGAAATCCCCTTCGTACATCTCCACTTTAATCGGAAGGTCTCTTTGAATCCTATTCAGGATATCCAAGCCCCTTCGACCCCGGTTTCTTTTCAAGGCATCAGAGGAATCCGCAATGTGTTGAAGCTCATTTAATACAAACTGAGGTATCACGATGGTTCCTTCGAGGAAGCCGGTCTGACAAATATCCGCAATTCTCCCATCAATGATAACGCTTGTATCGAGGATCTTCAACCGTTTGCTGTAGCCTTCCTCATCCTCTTCGGCCATTTCCCCGTCAGAGGCTTTTTTCTTATTGTTTTTGGAGAAAAGATTCAGCAGTTCATCACGCTTTTTAAAACCGACCTGAAACCCTAGGTATCCAAATAAAAGCGTAAGAATAATAGGCACGACTGTATTTAAAATGGGGACTCGAATCGCACTGAAGGCCGACCCTACTAAAAACGCCGCAAGCAGACCAACTAAAAGGCCCACACTTCCAAAAATTATATCGGTAATTGGAAACTTAACCAGTTGTTCTTCTAACCACTTCATAAAATAGACCACATGATCTACTGCCCAAAAAGTAATAAGATAAAAGATAATAGCACCCAACAGTACACTAACATAAGGATTGTTTAATAAAGCAATATCATCTGCATGGACAACACTTAATAATTCAGGAATAAGTAGCATACCAAGTGTCCCACCAATTATTAAGAAACATGCCTGTATAATGCGTTTTAACATTCCCTTTCACCTCCCTCTTCTCATTATTGACCAATCCAAAAAAAATGAAACCATTGAAAATTCGTTTTCACTATATATCAAGAAATTCCCTGAAGGACTCCTGTGATGTATCCATATTGTCCCTTCTCTTTATCGTAATTTTAGCCTAGCATCCTGGGTTTTGGGTGTCAAAAATAAACACTATTCAATTTCAAGCTAAAATAGGAAAATTTAGAAAGTGGTGGATCGCTTTACATCCTTCGATTAGTGACAAGTTGATTTTTTAATATCCGAAGACCCTCTCTAATTTTATTCGCACGAACTTCCCCAATTCCTTCCACTTCATCAAGTTGCTCAACCGTCGCCTTATTGATTTCTTTAAAGCAATCAAATTGTTTCACTAGATTATCGATGATCAGACCTGGTAATCGGGGGATTTTATGAAGGATTCGGTACCCCCTGGCATGGACAGGGGCATCTACATGAATATGACCCTGGTACCCCAGTATCTTCAGCAGGATGCTCTCATCTAGCTTTTCCTGCATGGCAAGTTCCTGAAGGCGAAGAATGGTTTCCTCCGGATTATCTTCCTTATTGGACGAGTAATCTTTGATAAGCCATTTTCCTTCTGTTTCGATATCTGCTAATATCTCATTCATCTGCAGGCGAATCAGCCTACCTTCTGTACCCAGTTCATTGAGGTATGTCAGTAACTCCGCTTTGATTCGAAGAACCATCACGTACCGGTGGAACACTTGCAAAAGATCCTCGTACGTTACTATTTCCTCGAATTCGAGGGCTCCCAATACCGAAATGCTCTGCTGTAGCACGACCTTATACTTTTCCAGGGTCTGGATGGCCAGATTGGCTTTCGCGAGGATGACTCCTATATCTTTAAGGGCATATCGAAAATTCCCCTGGTATAGGGTGATAACAGTCCTCCGCTGAGAAATGGCAATCACTAATGATTTCGTCTCCCTCGCTACCCTTTCCGCTGTTCGATGCCTCATTCCGGTCTCTGTAGATGGCGCACTATTATCCGGGACCAATTGTGCATTGGCAAATATGATTTTGTCGGCCTTCTCGTTCAAAATGATGGCTCCATCCATTTTTGCCAACTCATATAATGTACTTGGGGTACAGGCACAGTTAATTTGGAAACCACCATCCACAATCGCTCGTACCTTTTCGTTGTACCCCACAACAATCAATCCACCCGTATTCGCCCTTAATACATTTTCAATTCCTTCTCGAAGAGGTGTGCCTGGGGCCACAATTTGCAAAATCTCCAACTTTGTTTTCTCATACCCTTTTTTCTCTGTCATCCTTAACCCCCTAGCGTATGGTGAAGCGCCTCAGAAACTGATGAAACCCCAATGATTTTGATGCCTTTTGGAGCAGTCCAGCCCCCTATATTATTGGCTGGGATGATGACCCGTTCAAATCCGAGCTTCGCTGCCTCCTGAACTCGTTGTTCAATCCGGGAGACCCTCCTAACTTCCCCCGTCAACCCCACTTCACCAATAATGCAATCGGCTGGATTCGTGGACTTGTCACGGAAACTTGATGCAATACTAATGGCAACTGCCAGATCTATGGCTGGTTCATCCAATTTAACGCCCCCCGCGACTTTTAGGTACGCATCTTGGTTTTGCAGGAGCAAACCGACTCTCTTTTCTAAAACTGCCATTAAAAGTGAAACTCGGTTATGGTCAATTCCAGTGGCCATTCTCCTTGGGTTTCCGAAACTAGTCGGTGATATCAGGGCTTGTATTTCGACAAGTACTGGTCTTGTCCCCTCCATCGAGGCGACAACGGTCGATCCTGAAGCACCTTGGGAACGCTCCTCAAGGAAGATTTCCGATGGATTCGCCACTTCTTCCAAACCATGTTCCTTCATCTCAAAAATGCCCATTTCATTTGTCGAACCGAATCGATTCTTGACTGCACGGATTATCCGATATGTATGGTGTCTTTCTCCCTCAAAATATAAAACGGTATCCACCATATGTTCAAGCAGACGAGGTCCGGCAATCGCCCCTTCTTTTGTAACATGTCCCACGATAAAAATGGCAATTCCATTGGTCTTGGCAATGCGCATTAAAGAAGATGTACATTCCCTCACTTGGGAAACGCTTCCCGGGGCTGAAGTCACTTCCGAATGGTACACGGTTTGAATGGAATCAATGATAACCAGGTCTGGCTTTACCTCTTGGATGGCCTGCTGGATATAGTCCATATCGGTCTCGGCATACACCAATAAGTTCTCCGACATCGCTCCTAACCGATCCGCTCTTAACTTCGTTTGTTTGATGGATTCTTCCCCAGAAATATATAATACTTTCTTCTGTTTATGAGCTAATTGTGCAGACACTTGCAAAAGGAGTGTTGATTTGCCTATCCCCGGGTCTCCGCCGATCAATACAAGTGATCCTTGGACAATACCACCGCCAAGTGCACGATTCAATTCTGCCAAATCCGTCGTAATGCGTGGTTCTTTGTCCGACTGAATGGTTGTGATGGGTGTCGCCTTTTCACGCTCTGCAGATCCCCTCACTTCTGAATGGGTAAATGCTCCCTTTCGAGCTGGCTTAACAATCTCCGTCTCTTCAACCATCTTGTTCCATTCCCCGCATCCAGGGCATTTTCCCATCCATTTTGCTGACTCATACCCACAAGATTGACACATGAATTTCGTTTTCTTTTTTGCTGCCATAGTAACTCCTCTTTCTCATAATACTCATGTAAAAGATATTATATATTGGTTTTATTTAATCCTTCTTATTTAAAGTTATTAAGAAATTTATTTTTACTCTCTATTCGATTCATCTTATAGAGTAGTTCCTCTAGGTACAATTTCGTCATGAATAAAAACAGAGGTACACTGCTGAGAAATCTGAGTGTACCTCGAAGTTAAAGAATGACTTTATTCACTTATGTTGACGGGATCGCCATTTCTGACCGCAAATTTATTGTCCACGACATCCATCACGACCGTTTGCCCTTTTTTCACATTTCCTTTGAGCAGTTCTTCAGATAGGTAATCTTCGACATGTTTTTGTAGTGCCCTGCGAATTGGACGTGCCCCATATTCCGGATCATATCCTTCAGATGCTACTTTTTCTCTAGCTGCATCTGTAAGCTCTAAGAAAATTTCCTGTTCCTTCAAACGGGAGATGAGCTGATTGGACATCAACGTAACGATTTGTTTCAAATGATCCTTTTCTAATGAATGGAAGACGATCGTCTCATCAATACGATTCAGGAATTCTGGACGGAAAGCACGTTTTAATTCTTCCATCACTTTCCCTTTCATATTTTTGTAGTCTTGACCAGTATCCTGAATATTGAAGCCTACATACTTATCAGTCTTCAATGCAGAAGCTCCGACATTCGATGTCATAATCAGAATCGTGTTCCTGAAATCAACAGTACGGCCTTTTGAATCCGTCAATCTTCCGTCTTCAAGGACCTGTAGAAGAATGTTGAATACATCTGGATGTGCCTTTTCAATTTCATCAAGTAGAACGACGGAGTATGGCTTTCTACGTACTTTTTCAGTCAGTTGTCCGCCCTCCTCATATCCCACATAGCCTGGAGGAGAACCAACTAGGCGTGAAGTTGAATGTTTCTCCATATATTCCGACATGTCGATACGGATCATGGCATCTTCATCACCGAACATGGATTCAGCCAATGCACGACCAAGTTCCGTTTTACCGACTCCTGTTGGCCCTAGGAAGATGAATGAGCCGATTGGACGTTTAGGATCCTTCAGCCCCGCTCTTGCACGTCGTACTGCTTTGGAAACGGCTATAACAGCCTCTTCCTGACCAATTACACGATCATGGAGAATAGATTCCAT
This sequence comes from Peribacillus sp. NPDC097197, assembly GCF_050278025.1. Classification (NCBI taxonomy): domain Bacteria; kingdom Bacillati; phylum Bacillota; class Bacilli; order Caryophanales; family Bacillaceae; genus Peribacillus; species Peribacillus sp. NPDC097197. The sequence continues at coordinate 54,874 of NZ_JBNNST010000021.1, forward strand.
ATTTAGAAGTTTATCTGACTCCGTTTGTGCCAATTTAGTAACCGGGACTCCAGTCCAGCTGGATACGACATGTGCGATGTCTTCCACCGTCACTTCACTATTTTCTTGCCCTTGTTTCTCTTTCCACGTTTTCTTTGTTTCTTCCAATTGTTCTCTTAAGCGTTGCTCCGTATCACGAAGCGATGCAGCCTTTTCAAACTCCTGGCTTTGAACGGAAGCGTCCTTTTCTTTCCGGACTTCATCTAATTTCACTTCAAGTTCTTTTAAGTTTGGAGGTGTAGTATATGAACGCAACCGGACTTTCGAACCTGCTTCATCAATTAAATCGATTGCTTTATCCGGAAGGAAACGGTCGGAAATATATCGATCAGATAACTTAACAGCCGCATCGATAGCCTCATCAGTGATTGATACACGGTGATGGGCTTCATACCGGTCACGTAACCCTTTAAGAATTTGAATGGACTCTTCTGTTGTTGGTTCATCCACTTGGATGGGTTGGAAGCGGCGTTCGAGTGCAGCATCCTTTTCGATATATTTACGGTACTCATCCAATGTGGTTGCACCGATACATTGCAGTTCACCACGGGCCAATGATGGCTTAAGGATATTAGATGCATCGATGGCACCTTCCGCCCCACCAGCACCAATCAATGTATGCAATTCATCAATAAACAAGATGATATTTCCTGCTTGACGGATTTCGTCCATCACTTTCTTTAATCGATCCTCGAATTCACCACGGTATTTCGTCCCCGCTACGACCGTCCCCATATCAAGTGTCATGACACGTTTATCACGTAGGATTTCAGGAACCTCATTATTGATGATTTGCTGTGCTAGGCCTTCAGCAATAGCAGTTTTACCCACCCCTGGCTCACCAATTAATACAGGGTTATTCTTCGTGCGTCTGCTCAACACTTCGATGACACGCTGAATTTCCTTGCCTCTACCAATGACAGGGTCCAAGCTGTCTTCACGAGCGATGGCCGTTAAATCACGAGCAAGACTATCAAGGGTTGGAGTGCTTGCATTAGAGGCGGTTGAACCTTGATGTCCACCTGACTCATTGCTACCTAATAGTTGTAATACTTGCTGTCTTGCTTTATTTAAACTGACGCCAAGGTTATTTAACACACGGGCTGCTACACCTTCTCCTTCTCGAATAAGTCCAAGGAGTACATGTTCTGTGCCTACATATGAATGACCTAATTTCCTTGCTTCATCCATGGATAATTCAATGACTTTCTTCGCTCTTGGCGTATAATGAATCGTTTGGGCTTTGTCCTGGCCACGGCCGATTAAGTTTTCCACTTCTTTCTGGATCTTTTCCGCACCTAATCCGAGAGCGTATAATGCTTTGGCTGCAATACCGTCTCCCTCGCGAACTAAACCTAAAAGGATGTGCTCAGTACCAATATTATTATGACCTAACCGGATAGCTTCTTCTTGGGCTAATGCTAATACTTTCTGGGCTCTTTCAGTAAAACGACCAAACATCATAGGGAATTCCTCCTTTAGAATTTTCGTTTTGAATAAAGCTTTTGACTCTGCATAAAATCTTGCAGATGCTTCGCTTTAACATGTATAGCAGATGATCGATTGACTTTTCTATGAGAAGGAGGATTCTGTGAAATCCAAGTGTTCTCGTATAAGAGCTGCTCGACGGATATCCCTTTCATGTGTCCTTAAAGGTCCACCTGCGTATTTTTGTAAAAAGCCTGGCTGAGTCAGAATCATTAACTCATTTAGGATGCTTTTTGAAATGTTTTTTATATATCCTATATCTATCCCTAACCTAACATCGGAGATACAGGTAGCTGCTTCCTTGGTCCCAATGATTCGGGCATTTGATAATATACCATAGGATCGGAAAACCCTATCCTCTAATTGTATGTGAGAGGTCTTCACTAATGCATCTCTGGCTGACCTTTCCTGGGCAATGATCTGCTGAACTACACTCGTTAGATCCTCCACGATATCCTTCTCGGATTTTCCGAGAGTGATCTGGTTGGAGATTTGAAAGATGTTTCCTAGAGCTTGACTGCCCTCTCCATAAATCCCGCGAACCACCAGTCCCAATTGATTAATGGCCGGTATAATATGATTCATTTGCTGAGTTAGTACAAGACCCGGGAGATGCATCATGACTGAGGCCCTCAATCCTGTTCCCACATTAGTCGGACAGCTAGTTAAGTATCCTCTTTCTTCATCATATGCATAGTCTATGGATTCTTCAATCCAATCGTCAAGAACATTTGCGAGTCTTAAGGTTTCCTTAAGTTGCAATCCTGACATCAAGCACTGGATTCGGAGATGGTCCTCTTCGTTAACCATGATGCTTATTTCTTCATTCTCGGAAAGAAGGCATGCCCCTTTTGCCGATTCTTCCACTAAATGTGGGCTGATCAAATGTTTTTCAACAAGCACTCTCTTTTCCAGTGACTGCATTTGATCAATTTCCAGAAGTTCCAGCTTGCCAATCTCTTGGGTAACTTCCTCTTCAATTCTTTTCTTCACTAATTCAATGATTTCTTTTGCCTCTTCATTGGAAAAGGCGGTAGGAAAGGTAAAGTCTTTAAAATTTCTGGCTAAACGAATTCGTGAACTTAATACAATATCCATTTCTGGACCTTCATGATTCATCCAGGAACTCAAAGCGTTCTCCATAAATTTCTCCAAACTCATGATTCATCGCCCCCCTCCTGTGCCTCATACCTTTTTTCAAGGGAACGAACCTTATCTCTTACTTCGGCCGCCTTCTCGAACTCTTCCTGTTCGATGTGTACCTTTAAATTCTCTTTTAAGTCAGAAATTTGTTTTCGAAGGTAAATACCGCCACCAATTCTTTTTGGGATTTTCCCAATGTGTGCAGTATTTCCGCTATGAACCCTCTTTAGAATCGGATTTAACTGATCATTGAACGTTTTATAACACTCGGCACATCCAAACTTTCCAATATGGACGAATTCCTTATATGAACGATGACAATGAGGACAGCGTTTTTCTTCTGTCATAGGAAATGAATTAGCCTTTGTCTGTTGAATATTCGACTCGATATTTAACAATCCTGCTAACAAATTATTTATTGAAAATCCATGCCCACCCGCATCCATGAACATCTCACCTTTTTCCTGAGCACATTTCTCACAAATCATGACTTCAGTCTTTTTTCCATTAATGATTTTGGTAAAGTGAAGAGTCGCAGGTCTTTGATGGCATTCTTGACAAATCATTCATTCATCACCTCTGCCAGTTTATTTATATTTTAAAGTTGTAAGCATGGCTGATAAAATTCGCGCCCTTAATTCATCACGATCAGGTAGGTCTATATAGATGACGGATCTATCAATGACACTCATCATGATTTTAGCTTCCCTTTCATTAATGACTTCCTCGCTCATCAGCCGAGCGATGACCCCTTCCGCCATAGATTGAGGCACTCTGGAACCAATAAGGGATAATAACTGATTGATGAGTTGCACGTAATCCTGCGATTTCACCTTCATAATCCGAATATACCCGCCACCGCCACGCTTACTCTCAACAACATAGCCTCTTTCGATTGTAAACCTGGTATTAATTACGTAATTGATTTGAGAAGGAACACACTGAAATTTATCTGCTATTTCACTTCTTTTAATTTCTAGGATATCTTTCTGACTTATTTCTAGCACTTGCTTCAAATAAGTTTCGATAATATCAGATATGTTTCTCACTCAACCTCCTCCAATCTGACTTTGACTATATTTGACTATTATTATACAAGGAAAAATGCATATTGCAAATTAAAACGCACTAACTTCTTTTTGCATTACCTATTTTCTCCAAATTATATGTAGTTACATACCTATTGCACACGGTAAAATTAAAATATCTTTATAATTACCTCTAATGGATATATTCAAAACCACCTTAATCCTTTAATCGTACTTTTAGAACGCAAAAAAAGGCCAGCCTAATGGCTGACCTTTAAAATGGCTTGGCGGCGTCCTACTCTCACAGGGGGAAACCCCCAACTACCATCGGCGCTGAAGAGCTTAACTGCCGTGTTCGGAATGGGAACGGGT